>CALAJK010000074.1 GCA_937922795.1 uncultured Anaerolineae bacterium | reverse complement strand
GGCCGAAGCCCAGGCCTGGCTGGAGACGATGCAGGAAGAGCCGTTCCGCGTCCTGGGACGCCGCGCCGAACTGTCGCGGTTGGAAAATCGGCTGCGCGACCGGCGCCGGCGCGGCGCCTTGCGGATCGGGCTGGCGGCGCTGGGCGTGATCATGCTGGGGAGCGCCGGGCTGTTCGCCACCCAAAGCGCGTGGATGCCGGTGCTGTTCCCGCCGCCCACGGCCACGCCCACACAGACGCTGACGCCCAGCAGCACGCCCACGCCCAGCGATACGCCCACGCCCAGCCTGACGCCGACGCCCAGCAGCACGCCCACGCCGACCAACACCCCTACCTGGACGTTCACGCCGTCGCCGACGGTGACGCCGTCCTACACGGTGACCGCCTCGATGACGCCGACCGAGACCTACACCCCCACCCACACGCCGACCGTCACGCCGACGTTCACGCCGTCACTGACGCCGACCGATACGCTGACGCCGACGATCACGCCAACGCCGCCGATATTGTGCACCGTGGTCAACCTCAGCGAGGGCGCGATCCGCGTCCGCAGCGACCCGTCCGTGCGGCCGGACAACCTGATCGGCTTCCTGCCGCGCGGCATCGCCGCTGAGGTGGTGCGCCAGGAGCGCAGCGCCGCCGATAATCGGCTGTGGTATCTGATCAGCGCCCAGATCGAGGGCGGACGGCTGATCGGGTGGGTGCGCTTCGACACGGTGACGCAGATCACCAACTGTCCACCGCTGTAAGCGCGGCGAGATTTACGAAAAATTCACGCTTCTCGCGGCTTTCCGCCGCGGCTTGCGCATACAATGAAGTTAGATTTAGGTTATCTTCTCGCGCAAGCTGTCGTCATGGAGTGCCGCGTGTTCCCGCTGCCGTCTCTTCCACACCAACATCCCTTAGTCGCTGAGGAACGCACCTGCCCGGCGGGCGGCGAGTTCAGCCGCCCGCTGTATCCTTATGCCGGCCGTGGTCGACCGCAGCTAGAACAGCATTTTCACCTGTTTGGGATAGGTGGCGAGCCGCAGCCGCCGGCGCTGTCCACCGAGATCCTGGCCTGCGCGCTGGCGCAGGTATGCGCGGCTCGCGTCCTGCCGCCGCTGACCGACGTCGAAAGCGGCGCTGAACTGCTGAACTATCGGGTGAAGCTGCGCGAGGTGCTGCATGAGCAGTTGGTACTGGGCATCGCCCAGGTCTTGAAACAGTCCGCCCCGGATCTAGGCTGGGTGCGGGTGGACGAGCATGCTTATCTGAGCGTGATTGGCGCTGGCGTCGCCGCCTGTGTGAGCATCGCCCCAGGCGCGGAGACCCTGTCGCTGCGGTGGGGGAGCGCGCTGGCCGCCGAACTGCGAACCGCGCGCAGTCCGCGCGAGCTGCCGCGCAGCCTATCCTTCCTGCAAGCGGCGCTGCATGAGTGCATAGACGCCCTGCTCAAGCCGGCGCGGGTCAGCGCGCTGTACTGGCTGGCCGGCTGAACGAGCCGCCCTACCCGGCGCGATAGGCGCCGCGTATAATTACGCTTATCCTGCACGCACTCCCTGGTTGAGGCACAAGCATCATGCTGGAAAAACTGGCGGGCATCGAAGCGCGCTACGAAGAACTCGAACGGCTGATGAGCGATCCGGAGCTGATCAGCGATTATCACAAGATCGCAGAGTACGCCAAAGAACGCGCCAATCTGGCCGAAATCGTCGAGCGCTACCGCGCCTACAAGCGCGAGCTGCAGCAGCTTGAGGACGCGCGGCTGCTGCTTGAACACGAAACCGACCCGGAGCTGCGCGCGCTGGCCGAAGACGAGATCAACGGGCTGGAGGCCAGCATCGCCCGGCTGGAGGAACAGCTCCGGCTGCTGCTGCTGCCCAAAGACCCCCGCGACGATAAGAACGTCATCATGGAAATCCGCGCCGGTGCGGGCGGCGACGAGGCCGGGCTGTTCGTCGCCGACCTGTTTCGCATGTACAGCTACTACGCCGAGAAGCGCGGTTGGAAGATTGACGTGATTGACCAGAGCGAGACGGGCATCGGCGGTTTCAAGCAGATCATCTTCGAGGTGCGCGGCCAGGGCGCTTACAGCCGCCTGAAGTACGAAAGCGGTGTCCACCGCGTCCAGCGCGTGCCGGAGACCGAAGCCCAAGGGCGCATCCACACCAGCACAGCGACGGTAGCCGTGCTGGCGGAGATGGACGAGGTGGATGTGCAGCTCCGCGATGAGGACATCCAGATGGATTTCTTCCGCGCCAGCGGCGCCGGCGGCCAGCACGTGCAGAAGAACTCGACCGCCGTCCGGCTGACGCACATCCCCACCGGCATCGTGGTCGAGGTGCAGGATGAGCGCAGCCAGCTTCAAAACCGGCTGCGCGCCCGCCAGATCCTGCTGGCGCGGCTGTATGAGATCGAGGCCGAGAAGCAGCGCGCCGAACAAGAGGGCGAACGGCGCAGCCAGGTGGGCACGGGAGAGCGGGCGGAGAAAATCCGCACCTACAACTACCCACAGAACCGTGTCACCGACCATCGCATCAACCTGAGCATCTACAACCTGCCGGCGGTGATGAACGGTGAGATTGACGAGTTCATCGACGAGCTGGCCACCCGCGACCAGGCGGAGAAGCTGGCCAGCGGCGTCGTCTGAGGCCGCAGACCCGCCGCGACGGGGTACATTCGGGCGAACACGCAGGTTCGCCCGAACTGCACCATGGTGTAGGGGACAACCTGTGTGTCGTCCCGCGTGAAGGCAGCGCCCCCCAGTTCCGAATGCGCCCCTGCGACCGCTGCGCACTTAACAACGCACGGCATTTACGGTATGATACCGTGCGTTTTGTTTTCGCCTTTGCCGGAGCCATCCCGTTATGAACCAGTCCGGAGCCAAACGTGCCACTATCTTGCTGGGCATCATCATGATCATCGCCATCGGCAGCAGCGCCATCCTGCCGCTGTTCACGCGCAACCAGGGCCAGGCACAGCCGACCCCCGCGCCCACTGATATCCCAGCGCCCACGTTCCCGCCGCCGGTCGAAGATTTCTCTGCCATCGTCCTGGATCGAGACATCTTGGATCGAACCGGCCTGTTCGTGATGGCCCAGCCGACCGGTTGGGAGCCGCTGACACCGCTCATCAACCCGGCCAACCCGACGCCGGGCACGCCGGAGATCAGCCTGAACAACGGCGCGCTCACCAGCATCATCCAAGCGGTGCTCCAGCCCGCCAGCGGCATAACCACGCTGGAGCAGGTGGATGCCATCTATACCCAGGAGTTTCTGCGTCAGAGCTGGAACGCCTACAGCAGTTGGCGCGAGCTGAAGCGCGAGCAGGCTGACGGCCGGCATATCATGGACTTTGAGCTGAAAAACCGCCGCCAGCAGACCTTCATCGCCCGTCAGGTATCCTGGTTGGACGAGAACTGGGTCTACCGGCTGCGCGTCATCACGCCGGAGAACCAGCCGGCGCTGCTGAAATATCTGGTGGATAACCTGCCGCCGACGGTGCGCGCGAACCCGGCGCTGGCCGGCACACCCGCCGACTGGGCGTCGTATTACGACGCCAGCACCCAGGCCATCATCCGCTTCCCCGCCTCATGGTCGGTCACCGACAGCGCCCTGGGCCGCCCGGCCAGCCTGAGCGGCGGCGGCGCTGAAGTCCGCATCGAGGTGCTGCCGGGCCGGTCGGCGGCTGACGAAGCGGCGGCGCGCGCCTGGGTGGCGGCGGCGCATCCGGGCGCGGAGGTGGCTCAGGCGCAGCCCGTGACGCGAGGGGAGGTGCAGGGGTTCGCGCTGGCGTACACGTTCGCCACGCCGGACGGAGACCGCCGGAGCGGCCTGGCGGTGCTGCTCAACGCGGCTGAGGCGCTGTACACGGCGGACCTGCGGCTCGACCGGGCGAACGTGAACCTGCTGAGCGATGAAGGCCGCGCGGCCTACCCTGACGCGGCGCAGGTGATGGACACGTTCACGATCCTGACCGGGGTCAACATCCCGACGCCGACGTTCACGCCTACGCCGACGGTGCTGGCGACCAACACGCTGCCGCCCACGGCGACGGCCACGCCCGTCCCGCCGACGGCGACGGCCACGCCCATCCCGCCGAGCGCCACGCCGCTGCCGCCGACGGCGACGGCCACCCCCGTCCCGCCCACTGCCACTACCGTCCCGCCGAGCGCCACGCCGCTGCCGCCTACGGCAGAAGTGACGCCGGAGACGACGCCGGGGATGTAAGCGGCGGCGCTCTCCTATCCGCACAATAAAACCAAGCGGACAGGCGTTCATAGGCCTGTCCGCTGCATTTCTGATGTTGTCGCCGCCGGGCGCTCACCCCTGCAGGTGCGCCTCCAGCGCGTCCACGATGCGCTCGCCCACGCCGGGCGCGCCGTAGAGGTCAGGGTGGGCGGCGGGGGGCGGGGCCAGCGCTTCCGCCACGGCCGCCTTGAAGGTCTCCGGCTCGGTCAGGCGGTTCCAGCCGCACTGCACTGTCTCCACCCACTCGGTGGTATCGCGCACCGTTACACACGGGCGGCGCAGCATGTAGGCTTCCTTTTGCAGCCCGCCGCTGTCGGTGATGACGATCTGGCAGGCGTCCAGCAAGGCTATCATGTCCAGGAATCCGACCGGGTCAATCGCCCGGACGTTGCCGCTGAACGACAGGCCGAACTCGGCCATCATCTTGCGCAGGCGGGGATGCACCGGCAGCACCACCGGCAGTTCGAGCGTGTTGAAGGCATCCACGATGGCTTGCAGCCGGGCGCGGTCGTCCGTGTTGGAAGCGCGGTGGATGGTGGCCAGCGCGAAGCGGTCGCCGGTCTGCAGCCGCGTGACGGCGAACAGCGCATCGCGCCGGGCGCGGGCGCGCTCGGTCATGCCCAGCAGCACGTCCACCCGCACATCGCCCACCAGGCGCACGCCCTCGGTGATCCCCTCTTTGGCCAGGTTTTCGACCGCGGCCGGCGTGGGCGCGAGCAGCAGCTCGCTGAGGTGGTCGGTCAGCACCCGGTTGATCTCTTCCGGCATGGCGCGGTCGTAGCTGCGCAGCCCGGCCTCGATGTGCGCCACCGGGATGTGGATCTTGGCGGCGGCCAGCGCCCCGGCGATGGTCGAGTTGGTATCGCCGAAGACCACCACCCAATCCGGGCGTTCGCGCAGCATGGCCTGTTCCAGCTTGACCAGCATCTGGCCGGTCTGTTCGGCATGGCTGCCGCTGCCCACGCCCAGGTTGAGGTCAGGCTCAGGGATGCCGAGTTCGGTGAAGAACACCGCCGACATGTTGTCGTCGTAGTGCTGACCGGTGTGCACCAGGATATCGGTATGGCGGCGGCGAATGGCCTGCGTGACCGGGGCGGTCTGGATGAACTCCGGGCGCGCCCCGACGATGGTCATGATCTTCATGCGGGCTGCGCCTCTTCGTCCAGGATGGCGACCTCCGCGCCGGAGCGCATGAAGTCCAGGGCGATGCGCAGCGTCTCCAGGCCGTCCTCGCCGGTGATGGTCGGGCTGCGGCCGTCGCGCACGGCGTTGACGAAGTCGGCCAGCTCGGCCGCCAGTGGTTCGTGGCGCTGGATGCGAATGCCCAGGATGTTGCCCTCATTGACGCCGCGCAGGATGCTGAGCGTGTCCCACTGGCTGGGCGCGGTCTCGTTCTCGTAGAAGAACAGCTCCTGCGACAGCAGATCGCAGGTGAACAGGCCGCGCGCGCCGGTGAGGGTGAGCTTGCGAATTTTGGTCGGCGTGATCCAGTTCACATCCAGCACGCCCACCACGCCGCTGCGGAAGCGGATGATGCCGTTGAACATGTCCTCGCGGTCAGAATTGATGGATTTGAGCGTCTCGCCGTACAGCCGGATGATCGGCTCATCGATCAGATAACGCATCAGATCAATGTCGTGCGAGGCCAGATCAATCACCACGCCGGCGTCGCGGATGCGGGAAGGATACGGACTGAGGCGCTGGGCGTGCACCTGGTAGATGCGCCCGGCCATGCCCTCGCGCACCCGGCGGCGCAGCTCCATGACGGCCGGGTTGAAGCGCTCGATGTGCCCGACCGCCAGGATGACGTTGTGTTTGCGCGCTTTTTCGACCAGCGCTTTGCCCTGCTCGTAGGTGCTGGCGATCGGTTTCTCGATCAGCAGGTGGATGCCGCGCTCGATCAGTTCCAGGCCAACTTCGTGGTGCAGGATGGTCGGCACGGCCAGCGTGACCAGATCGGGCTGGCACTCATCCAGCATCTGGCGATAGTCGGTGTAGTACGGCACGGAATAGGTGGCCCCGATTTTGGCGGCGGTGGGCGCGTGCTGGTCGGCCACGCCCACCAGGTTGACCACTTCCATCTCGCGGTAGACGCGGACATGGTTGCGGCCCATGCTGCCGACGCCGATGACAGCGGCTTTCAACATGCGGCATTGACCTCCTGAACCACATAGGCTTTCTCTTCTTCGGTCAGCGATGGATATACGGGCAGGCTGAACACCTGCTGGGTGGCCTTTTCCGTTTCGGGCAGGTAGACGTCCTCGTAGCCGCCCATCTGCTGGAAGACCGGCTGCCGGTGGATGGGCAGCGGATAGTACACCCGGACGCCGATGCCGCGATCGTTCAGCCGTTTGGCGACCGCGTCGCGGTCGACGCCATCCGGCACGCGCACCGTGTACTGGTGGAAGACATGGGTGCAGCCCGGCCGGGTGACCGGCGTTTTGACGCTGGTGAGGTGCTGGTTGTAATAGGCCGCGTTGCCCACGCGGGCGCAGGTCCACTCTGGCAGGCGGCCAAGCTGGACGACGCCCACGGCGGCGGCCATATCGGTCATGCGGAAGTTGTAGCCGACCGCCTCGTGATAGTACTGCTTGTTCATGCCCTGGGCGCGCACCAGCCGCAGCCGGCGGGCGATCTCGTCGTCATTGGTCAAGACCATGCCGCCTTCAGTGGTGGTCATGTTCTTGGTGGGGTAGAAGCTGAAGCCGGCCGTCCCCCACGTGCCCACGAACCGGCCGTTAATCTGCGCCAGGTGCGCCTGGGCGGCATCCTCCAGCAGGATCAGGCCGTGCTTCTGGCAGATGGCCTCGAACGCGGGCATATCGGCCGGGTGGCCGTACAGGTGCACCGGCATGATGGCCTTCGTGCGCGGGGTGATGGCGGCCTCGGCGGCGGCGGGCGACAGGCAGAACGTCTCCGGGTCAATATCGGCGAACACTGGGCGGGCGCCGACGCTCAGCACGCAGGAGGCGGTGGCGAAGAAGCTGAAAGCCGGGATGATGACCTCGTCGCCTGGCCCGATGCCATGCGCCATGATGGCGGTCATCAAGGCGGTCGTGCCGTTGCTGGTGGCCACGCCGTGTTTGGCGCCGTGGGCGGCGGCGAACGCCTGCTCGAATTCGGCCACTTTGGGGCCCATCGAGAGCTGGCCGCTGCTGAGGACGGCGATGACCGCCTGCTTCTCTTCTTCTCCGATGAACGGTTTGGCGATGGGAATTTGCATCAAGCTGCACACTCACAAAACTAAAGGAGCCGAGGCTCCGCGGATGCGCGAGACTGAAGCCCGGCCAGGCCGGGCTGCCGCTTCTCAGATCAGTATAGTACGAAAACGATCCGGCTTCTGAAAAAGATTCAGGAGCGCAGCGCCGGGCTATCCGCGCGCAGCCTCTTCGGGCGTCGCTACCCGCCGGCCGGAGGCGGTCACATAGCCGATGATGCGCGCCGGATTGCCGACGACCAGGGCGTAGTCGGGCACGTCTTTGGTCACCACGCTGCCCGCGCCCACCATCGCCCAGCGGCCGATGGTCACGCCGCACACGATGGTTGAGTTGGCGCCGATGGCCGCGCCCACCCGCACCCGCGTTTCGACCAGCACCCAGTCGTCGGCGGCTTTCAGCGACAGGTCAGGATTGACCGCGCGCGGCCACATGTCGTTGGTGAAGCACACGTGCGGGCCGATGAACACGCCGTCCTCGATGGTGACGCCGTGAAACACCGATACGTAATTCTGGATCTTGACGCGGCTGCCGATCTGTACGCCAGCGTCGACGAAGACGCCGCGCCCCAGGACGCACGCATCGCCAATGCGGGCATCCCGGCGGATGTGGCACAAGTGCCAGATTTTAGTGCCCTCGCCGATGACGGCGCCGGCTTCGACTTCCGCGGTAGGGTGGATGAAGGTCATGCCAACCTCTCTGAAGCTTAGAGATGGGCAGCCGGTCAGATCGCTGCCTACCTTAAATACTACTTCACTATCGCACACAATTTGCTAACAGCTAACAACCTGGGCCGTACTTCGAAAATGAGGTGATTTTCAAGCGGCATCCCGCAGCGCGCCGGCCGCGGCGCCAAAACGTTCGGCTTGCTGGCCGGACTGAACTGGCAGCGGGTCAGCGAGCGGGGTACGATAGAAGACGAGACTGGCATATGTGAGCGAGGCCGCAGCGCGATGGACTTGAACCCGAACCACTTCCCCGAACAGGCGTTGATCGCCCTGCAGGATGTGCACCTGCAAACGGCGCTGGGGCGCGGCACGCAGAACGCGGACGGCCGCCGCCGGCAGGTGATGGCCGAGCTGGACGACCCGGCGGCGCTGCGCCAGCAGGCGCGGGCTGCCCGCCTGCGCGCCCTGGTCGATCTACCGCTGCTGCTGGAGCAGATGGAGCGCAGCGTGATCGCCAACGGCGGCCATGTGCTGTGGGCTGAGACCGGCGAAGAGGCCAACCGCCTGATCGTGGACATCTGCCGCCGGCACGGGCTGAAGCGCGGCGTCAAGAGCAAGAGCATGGCCACCGAGGAGATCGGCCTGCTGCCGTATTTGCAGCAGCACGGCATCGAGATGATCGAGACCGACCTGGGCGAGTACATCGTCCAGCTCGACGAGAGTCACCCCAGCCACATCATCATGCCGGTGATGCACAAGACCAAGGAGCAGGTGCGCGACCTGTTCATGCGCAAGCTGGGGATGCCACCCACCGACCAGGCCGCCGACATGACGGCGTTCGCCCGTAAAATCCTGCGCGAAAACTTCCTCCAGGCCGATTTCGGCATGAGCGGCGGCAACTTCATGATCGCCGAGACCGGCACGGTGGTGGTCGTCACCAACGAGGGCAACGGCCGTCTGTCCACCGGGCTGCCGCCGGTGCATATCGCCGTGGTCGGCATCGAGAAGGTCATCCCCACCTGGGAGGACTTCGCCACGCTCATCCAACTGCTGCCGCGCAGCGCCACCGGCCAGCGGTTGAGCGTTTACGTCAACATCTTCAACGGGCCGGCGCGCCCGGAAGAGCCGGACGGCCCGCGCGAATTCTACCTGGTGCTGCTGGACAACGGCCGCAGCGACATCTACACCAGCGAATACGTCGAAGCGCTGGCCTGCATCCGCTGCGGCGCCTGCCTCAACGCCTGCCCGGTCTACCAGAATGTAGGCGGCCATGCTTACGGCTCGGTGTACTCCGGCCCGATCGGCGCTGTCGTCACGCCGCTGCTGCGCGGCAAAACGAACGCCGCGCCGCTGCCCTTCGCCAGCAGCCTGTGCGGCGCCTGCCAGCAGGCCTGCCCGGTGGATATTCACATCCCGGACATGCTGCTGAAGCTGCGGCGCGACCTGGAGCCGACCCAGCCGCCCGCCTGGGAATGGGGCATGAAGGCCTGGGCGTTCAGCATGGAACACCCGCTGCTGTACCAGTTGGGGGGCAAGGTGGCCGGCGCCGCCACCCGTTCCCTGGCCGAGGAGACCGGCGGCCGGGTGACCGAGCTGCCGCCGCCGTTCGACGCCTGGACCGACCACCGCGACTTCCCGCCGTTCGCTGATGAATCGTTCCACGACTGGTGGCGCAAACACCGGGGCGGGCGGCCGTGAGCGCCAACGAGCCGCCGCCGCTGGAGCGCGAGCGCGGCGCAGTGCTGACGGCCTGGCTGCTGTTCTTCGGCGCTTCCAACCTCCTGTCCATCATCCGCAGCCTGGAGAGCGGCCAGTTCCTGACGCTGGTATGGAGCCTGTTCGGGGTGGCGTGCGCCGTCGGCCTGTGGCGCTGGTACCGGCTGGCCTATTACGGCATGTTTCTGGGGTTCGCTTTCAACCTGGCGCTGGCGCTGGACAACGCTTCCAGCCTCGGCGTCATGTTCCAACTGGTCTACGCCGGGCTGACCTATGCCCTGGTGCAGCCGAAGAAAGACTATCTGCGCTGATGCCCCGCTCCGCCAAGCCGCCCAAGGCCGCCCGCAAGCCGCCGCGCGTTCGTCCGCAGCCGGTCACGGTACACACCTGCGAAGCCGATGTGCCCGAAGGGCTGGAGCGCATCGCCCGCAGCGAGCTGCGCCGCCGCTTCGAGACGCGGCTGGAGTCGGTAGAGCTGACGCCGGGGACGCTGCGTTTCACCTCTGCCGGCAACCTGTACCAACTGCTGGCGCTGCGCACCGTGCACGCCGTCTACCTGTCG
>CALAJK010000073.1 GCA_937922795.1 uncultured Anaerolineae bacterium | reverse complement strand
ATCGGCGCGCGCGAGATGAAGCCGTTGACCATGCGCTTGCCGTGCCGGATACCGTACCATTGAAGCTGGATGGCGTCGACGTTCCCTAGCAGCACCTCGCCCGTGCCAGCGCCGGTAGGGACTTCGACCACCACGTAGTCATCGTAGGGCGCGCCACGCTCGTGCCCCATGCGGTCGTAGAAGGCGTACGGGTAGAGGATCGGTTGAAGCGGCGCAGTCTCGTACAGGCGCACTGCCAGCGCCAGCCCGAAGACGGCCGCCGTCAGGAGCGCCAAGCGCTGCCCGCCCGCCCGCCGCAGGATGGGCGTCCAGGTGAGACCGGCGAACAGCATAGCGGCGATGACGAAGGCCGGCCCCAGCCGCCAGGGCATGCGGAAGTTGCCGCCGGTCAGGTCGTACAGCCAGCGGAACGGCAGCGGGATAGCCAGGTCGCCCAGGTGCAGCGTGGGACCTAGAGCGAAGACCGCCGGCGGCAGCATGGCGGCGAACCACAGCCAGCGCACGGGCGGTAGCCCGCGCCCCCGCCACACCCAACCGGCGGCCAGCGACGCCAGCACGGCGGCGGTCGCGAACGCGCCCAGCGAGGGCTGGTCCCAGTTCCACCAGCCCTCAGCCATGCTCAAGAAGCCCATCGGGAAGGGGATGCCGGGGCGCTCCTCCACAGGGCTGGGGACCAGCTCGCCTTCAAAGCGCAGGATGTACGGCAGCGGTCCGGCGACCCAGGCCAGCGCCACGCCGACCGCCAGCGCCAGCGCACCGCCCGCGATCAGCCCCAGCGGACGCCGCCGCGCCCGCCACAGCGTCAGCAAGCCGTAAGGGATCAGCAGAAACACAGTGAAAATGGGGAACTGCAAGTCAGTATGCAGCAGCCCCCACAGCGCTGCGCCCAGCGCTAGCGCCCAGGCGATCAACCCGCGCCAGCGCCCGGCCTGCGCCGCGTCGGCCGCCTGCCTCCACAGCAGCAGGACGGCCGGCGGCCAGAACCAGTCCATCAGGTTGAGGTGCGTGTTGTAGTACCAGTGGCGGGCGATGGGCAGCACCTGAAGCGCCGCCCCGCCCACCAGCGCCAGCCCGGCGGACACGCCTTCGCGCCGCAGCAGGACGAACAGCAGATAGCCGTTGAGCGTACAGCCGATGAACAGAATGACGTTGACCGCCGCCAGCGTGCCGACCAGCGGCTCCAGCAGCGCCCAGACCGGATACCAGAAGGCGGTCAGCGCGTGGTAGCCGTAGTTGCTGAGCGCCGGGAACATCACGAAGTCGTTTTCGTAGACGTTCAGCCCTGGCGTGTGCAGCGCGTGGCGGATCCACCAGAAATTCCAGTTGTAGTTGAAGAAATCATAGCCGGCGGTGTGCGTGCCGGTGGTGAACAGGATGGCGTGCAGCGTGATGACGGCCAGCGCCGCGCAGCACAGCAGGGCCATCAGGTGCAGTCGCAGAGCCGGTTGACGCTTCAGCGAAGCCATCAGTGGGGTACGCCTCGATGATGAGTGAGGATGCCGGGCACAGTTCATCGATCTAAATAGGCGATTATAGCAAAACGGCTGCCGCTTCGGTAGAATGGCGGAGTGTGCTTCCCATCTAACCCGTATGAGGATCGTGCTGCTATGAATTTGAAGCGACTCTTCCTGCGTGCGCTGCCGGCCGGCGTTCTGCTGGGGCTGCTGCTGGGCATCCAGTGGGCGTTGGGGATCAGCGCCGGCGAGGCGCTGCCGGTCGCGCAGGCCTGCAACCCGTGCGACTGCCCCGGCGACCGGCGCATCAACTGCCAGGGAATCGAATACTACGCGGTCTACACCCGCGTCAACACGGCCGGCGTCTGCAACATTGACGTGTTCCTGCTGACCGGCCAGGACAACGGCCGCCGCGCCTTCCGCGTCACCCCGGATGAACAGGCGAAGCTGCCCGAAGCGCCCGCCGAGAACCTGCTGGTGGATTCGTACTACGAAGTTGCGCTGTACAAGCTGACCAGCGGCGAATACCAGGTCAATGCCGGGCCGGACGCCAACGGCAAGGTATACGTGGTGCGCTTCCGCGGCTGCCCGGCAACTGACGTCCAGGAAGAGACGTTCGTCGTCGAACGCCCGCAGTAGGGCGCTCGGCGGTTGACACGGTCGCCTTGAGAATTGAGTCAAAAAGATACAATTTGAAGTTTTTTAATGATCAGCGCGTCAGCGTCAGCAAATCCCACTTCTGGGGGTAAGCGTACGCCATCCCACCACTGGTAGACTACTACCACTAGCTGGTAACCTCCAGCCTTAAGGTTACCTGGCAGTTGAAGTTCGCGGAAGTCTTCATAGACTACTTGCGGTTCCCAGACGCTGGTCTGCTCTGGTGTGTCAGGAGACCGCGCAGGTCCGTCAGCCTGCGCTACCATCCGACCGCGACCATCTAACACAGCCAGACTCATACTATAATCTACACTCAAGCGCTGATCGGCTGACCACCACAGTTTGACCCGGAAACGCTCATGTTTGCCCATTACTGTTTGATTGCCTTCGATTTCGGCGCCGTGGAAGCGCACTTGGCCGCCGAAGCTGATGCCCTTGGGATCGGGTGGGCCTTCATAAAGCCGCAGCAAAAAGTGCCATGGTCCAACGAAGATCGAAGGTCGGCGTCCCCGGCTGATGGCGGCAAATAGCGCCTCATCGCGATCCCAACCGTCGTTCGACAGATACCAAACACGAGGCGTATCACCCGGTTCTTCAACCACTGGTAGATAGCCTGTAGGAAAGTACAGTGGTACGAAGTAATCCCAGCCGTAGGGCTCGCCGCAGGTACAGTGAGGATCAATCACCAGCACATCACCCGGACGAAGCTGCTGGGCAAACCAGGAAAACACATGTCGGAAGGGCGGCGAGACAGTAGCGGCCAGTCGGTAGCTAGAATCTTCGACCGGAACCCAAGCAAGCGTCGCTAGTGCCATCAGCATCAGCGGGAACGCTTTACGTGGCCAACAGCTCAAGGCGAAGCCGATAAACAGCGCCAGTCCCGGCAGCACCCACCACATGTAGCGCGGTCGCCAGAAATCGCGGTTACCCACGGCAACGTACAACACAATTGGGGACAAGATCCACAGTGCTAACAGCAGTGCTGTTTGACGCACAGGTGGTCGACGAACGATAGCGATCAATGTGATGGCGGCTAGGCAGAGCAACGCTAGGAATATGATAGAACCGCCGAAGTCACGATATATCAGTGCCAGTGCCTCGATCAGCGGCGGCAGCTGTGGTGATACTACGTCGAAACGTCCTAGCACATTTTCCTGCACGAACTGTGGAATGATCGGAGCGGTCAGACCAAGCACGGCTAGTCCGACCAGACACCATCGCCAGAATAAATCTGGTTGGACGACCAACACCCACAGAGTCAACAGTGGAATACAAACAAGGGCTGAAAACCCAGTGTGTAGCAACAGCGCAAGAGTAAATACTACCGACCAGGCTCGCCGCTTTGTGGGAACAGCTAACCAGCGTATGGTCATCCATAACGTTAGCGGTAGAAACAGCAGCAGCAGACTGTAGCCGCGCACATCTACGCCGGTGAACACAGCATAGCCCATGACCGCATACAGGAGAGCAGATGCCGCACCCGTTCGCAGTCCTCCAAGACGACGACCGATGCGGTACACGCTGGCCGTCGCTAACAAGCTGATAAATACCGACAACACACGCTGGACTTCAAGCGTCGGTCCAGCGAGCTGGCGCCAGGCCCAGACCACGTAGCCGTGGAGCGGTGGCCAGTAGGGATCAGTACGGACTAGGCGGTCCGATAAAGTGCCTTGAGCGTTCCAGACTGTGTAGATTTCATCCGGCCACTCGACGAAATCCACGATGTGGCGTAATCTCAACCAGGCGGCGAACAGCAGCAGTACAGTCACGCTCAAGATCACCCAATTCACACGGCGCGAAGTTAAGGGTTGCAGAGCTATGATAGTCATCCGGACACACCTCTCAGACTTCAGCCCTGCGCCCGCGCCCAGGCGATGGTGCGGGCTAGGCCGGCCTCCAGCGTGGTTTGTGGCTTCCAGTCCAATAGGGCAGCAGCCCGGCGCACGTCGGCGGCGGAGCGGCGCAGATCGCCCGGCTGGGCGGGCGCGTAGCCGACTGGGTGCGACGCGCGGCTCCGGCCCAGGGCGGCCAGCACCGCGTCGCACAACTGGTTCATGCTGGTGGCGCGCCCAGTGCCCAGGTTGAGGACTTGGCCGTAGGTCGCCGGCGCGTCCAGCGCGTCAGCCCACGCGCGCGCCACATCGCCCACGTACACGAAATCTCGCGACTGCTCGCCGTCAGAATGGATGGTGATCGGCTCGCCCCGCAGCGCTCGGCCGATGAAGATGGCCAGCACGCCCTGATAGGCATTGGTCAAGCTCTGGCGCTCGCCGTAGACGTTGTACATGCGGAAAGAAGTGACGTGCAGCGGCGTGTCCAGGTCGCGCCGGGCGGCGGTCAGGTGGACGTAGCGCTCGGCGGCGTACTTGGTCACGCCGTAGTAGGAGACCGGGTTGGCCGGCGTGGTCTCCGGCGTCGGCACGACCGGCGGATCGCCGTAGACGGTCATGGAGCTGGCGAACAGCAGCCGCGAGACCCGGTATTTGAGGCACAACTGCAAAACGTGGATCGTCCCGCGCGTGTTCACGTCCAGGTCAGCGCCGGGGTCCTGGTAGGACAGCCGGATGGACGCCTGGCCGGCGATGTGCAGCACCGCGTCCAGGCCGCCGGTGAAGGCCGTCTCCAGCGCCGCTGGGTCGCGCACGTCGCCCACGATCAGGTCGGCATCGGGCGGCAGGTTGGCGCGCTGGCCAGTGCTCAGGTTGTCGAAGGCGATCACCTGGAAACCGCGTTCGGCCAGCAGCGCCCCCACATGGCCGCCGATGAAGCCCGCGCCGCCGGTGATGAGGATGCGCCGCGCCATGTCAGGGTCTGCCTGGCGCGTCAGCCGGGCGTTCAGGCGATACCTCAGGCTCCACCGGCCAGGGCTGGAACACTTCGCCGTCGGCGCGGCGGGTGTCGTGGCGCACCAGCAGCCACTCGAACCACACCGTCAGCAGCGTGTACAGGTAGCGGCTGCCCTGCTCCTTCAGCTTGAGCGCCGACACGCCCACGTCGCGGTTGCGCCAGGTGATGGGGATGACCCGGTATGAATAGCCGCGCACGATGGCCTTGAGCGGGATCTCGATCGTCAGGTTGAAGTGCGGCGAGACGAACGGGCGGCAGCCGGCGATGACGTTGGCGCGGTAGCCCTTGAAGGCATTGGTGGTGTCGTTGTAAGGCAGGTTGAACATCAACCGGATGACGAAGTTGGCGATGCGGTTGATGACCAGCTTGAAGCGCGGGTAGTCATACACCTTGGAGCCGCGCAGAAAGCGCGAGCCGAAAGCGCAGTCGGCCTCATCGCGCAGGATGTAGTAGTACTTGACCACATCCTCCGGCGCATCCGAAGCGTCGGCCATGTAGATGACGACCGCGTCGCCGGTGAAATGTTCCAGGCCGCAGGCCACCGCCCGGCCGTAGCCGCTGCGGCCGGGGTTGCGCACGCAGCGGATGCGCGGGTCGCGCTCGGCCTCAATCCGCACCAGATCGCCAGTGCCGTCGCTGCTGCCGTCATCCACCACCAGGATTTCGAAGTTGTGCAGCCCGGCCTGATCGAGATGCTCGCGCAGGCCGGTCAGTGTGCGGACGATGTTGCCCGCTTCATTGCGCGCCGGAATGACGATCGATAGCTTCATCATGATGTGCGCGCGTCCCCGATCAGGCGTGCTGGAGCAGCCGCTGCTGCCAGCTCACCGCGATTTCCTCAAAAATGTCATCCAGCGTCCGGGTGATGTCCCAGCCGGGGAGACTGCGCTTGAGGTGGTTGAGGTTGGAGATGTAGCAGATGTGGTCGCCCACGCGCGGTTGATCCACATAACGGTAGCGCATTGGCTTGCCGGTGATCTGCTGCACGCGGTCGAAGGCCTCTAGGATCGAGACCGTGTTGCTGCGCCCGCCGCCGAGGTTGAACACGGCGGCGCTGGACGGGTTCTCGTAGAAAAATTCAATACAGCGCGCCACATCGTAGGCGTGAATATTGTCGCGCACCTGCTTGCCCTTGTAGCCGTAGATGGTGTACTCGCGCTCCTCGACGTTGCAGCGGATGAGGTGGCTGAGAAAACCATGCAGCTCGACGCCGGCATGGTTCGGACCGGTCAGGCAACCGCCGCGCAGGCAGGCCGTCTTCAGGCCGAAGTAGCGCCCATACTCCTGCACCATCAGATCGGCCGAGGTCTTGGACACGCCGAACAGCGAGTGCAGCGAGGCATCCACGCTCATCGTCTCGTCAATGCCGTCAGCATAGGCCGGATCGGCGTAGTCCCAGCGGGTGGGCAGCTCCACCAAAGGGATCGAGTTGGGGCGGTCGCCGTAGACTTTGTTAGTGGACATGTGGACGAAGACCGCCTCCGGCGCGCCCTGGCGGGCGGCCTCCAGCAGGTTGAGGGTGCCGCCGGCGTTGACGTCGAAGTCATCGAACGGGCGGATGGCGGCCAGATCGTGGCTGGGCTGGGCGGCGGCGTGGACGATCAGATCGGGCTTGACGCTGGCCACCAGCTTGAGAACGCCCGCCCGATTGCGGATGTCCAGTTCGATATGGCGGAAGTTGGGGCAAGTCGCCTCCAGCCGGCGCTGGTTCCAGCGCGTGTCCCCCTTCTCGCCGAAGAACTCGCGCCGCATGTTGTTGTCCACCCCAAATACCTGCCAGCCCCGGTCGTGAAAATAGACCACAACTTCCGAGCCGATCAGGCCGTTCGAGCCAGTGACGATCAGTTTTTTCACGCTTGCATCCTCCATCCAGCCCGTTGAACATACAACAAGCGGGCATTTTTTGCTACCCTTTTCCAGGCGGCAGGCCGCCGCGACATGGCCGTGCCATGGCCTTACCGGCGGCCTGCCCGGTAGAATGACCGGCTGCACGGCAGCCCGCCAGACGTCTGGGGCGGGCGCAGGGAGCAAACCCCAATGGCACAACTCATGCGTACACCGCGAGCCGCCGCTGCCCGCCGGACGCTGGCGCTGCTGACGGCAGTGCTGCTGCTGGCGGCGGCGGCGCGGCTGCTGCACATCACCCAGCAGGCGCTGTGGATTGACGAGGGCGCCACCTATACCATCCTCAAACAGCCCGACCGTTTGTATGCCCTGGCCACCCGCGACCACCACCCGCCGCTGTACTACCTGCTGCTCGACGGCTGGCTGAAGCTGGCCGGCGACTCAGTGCTGGCGCTGCGGCTGTTCTCGGCGCTGTGCAGCGTGCTGAGCGTGGCGGCCGTCGTGCCGCTGGCGCGGGCGGCGGCATGGGGACGCCCCGCCTTCCAGCATGCCAGCGTGCCCATCCTGGCGGCGCTCATGCTGGCGCTGTCCGACCCGGAGGTGGTGCTGGCGCAGGACGCGCGCATGTACGCCCTGCGGACGCTGCTGGTCATCCTCAGCGCCCTGCTCTACCTGCGCTGGACGCGCCGGCCATCCCCGCGCCGGGCGCTGTCGTGGATCGCGGCGTCGGTCGCGCTGCTGCACACTCAGTATCAGGGCATCTTCATCCTGGCCGCCGAGGGGCTGCACGCCCTCGTTTTCCTGCGGGGCGGCCAGCGGCTGCGCGCCGTGGCCATCCTGGCGCTCATCGGCGGACTGTTCGCGCCCTGGTTCGCGCTGGTGGGCTTCAATCAGCGGCTGAACGACCCTGGCATGAACGCCTCGCTGCCGTCTAACTGGCAGACGCTGGCCGACCTGCGCCACAAGTTCCTAAGCGCCCAGTGGCCGCTGCTGGGCGGGCTGCTGCTGTGGGGCACGGCCGTGTGGCGGCCGGGCGAGCGCCCGCGCTGGCGGCCGTTCGGCGCGACCTTCCTGCTGCTGGCCTGGATCCTGCTGACGGTGGTCATCTCGTTCATCGGCAATTTGTGGTACCCCATCCTAGCGCCGCACCGCCTGCTGCTCATCACGCCGGCGCTGGCCATCCTCATCGCTCAGGGATTGCGCAACGTGCCAGGCGGCGCGCGCGGCTTTCTGGTGGCGGTCATCGTGATCTACGGCGTGACTACCGTGGACGACTACTACCCGAAAGAACCGTGGGATAAAGTCGGGCAGAGCGCGGCGCTCTACGCCCGCCCTGGCGACCTAGCGCTGATGGAAGTTTACCGGGGCGATCTGCCGCTAGGGTACTACCTCGATCATCTGCTGCCGCCCGGCGCCGTCAGCCGGTCGCTGCGCATGTGGCGCGACTACGACCGCGCCACCTATCCCGGCGGCGTGCTGGAGCTGCTGGCGCAGCACCCGACCGTGTGGCTCATCCATTGGAGTCCGGATAACTCGGCGTTCGACTTCCTGGCGCAGACCGGACACGTGCGCACGGCGGCGCTCACCACCGATCACTGGGGCAACACCATCTCCACCTATCGCTACGACCTGCCGCCTGCCGGCCAGCTCGCCGCCTTCACGTCCGGGATGACGCTGCGCCGGGCGGACGTGTTGGACGGCGGGGCGCGCGTGGATCTGTGGTGGTCGGCGGATGCGCCGCTGCCGGTGGACTACACAGTATCGGCCTTCCTGCTGGATGCGGGCGGGGCGCTGGTCGCCCAGCATGACAGCTACCCGCTGGAGAACCGCCATCCAACGACGCAGTGGACGCCGGGCGAGATCGTGTACGACCCGCACCCGATCCCAGTGGAAGGCCTGCCGCCAGGGCGCTACACAGCGGCGGTGCAGGTCTACACCTGGTTCGACGGCCAGCGCTACCCGCTGGTCACCGGCGAGCCGTGGGCTGTCATCGGCACGCTGGAACGGTAGGCGATGGATGCCAAATAAAACAGGGGGCGCAGCCGACTGCGCCCCCTGTGCGGGTGTAGAGCAGATGGACGCCGCCTAGTGGGCAGAGTTCGGGAACAGCGTCCACTTGAGCTGCTGGAAACCGACGTTGATGGCCGAATGCAGCGCGCCCAGGTTGGTCAGCGATTTGACGAACGTCCAGATTGGGCCAGGGCGGAACATCCATTCGCGCATGGCGCGGCGCGCTTCCCGTTCCAAATCCTCGGCGTTCAGGTTGCCGTACTGCAGCACCGTGGACTGATCCATGTCCACCTGTTCCCAGCGCGTGCCCGGCTTGAACCAGTTGTTCTCCATGACCATGAAGAAGAACGGCGTGCCGGGATACGGCGCGGCGATGTGGAAGATCGCCAAGTCCAGCGGGAGCTGCTTACTGAAATCAATCGTCTCCTGGATCGACTCCTTAGTCTCGCCCGGCAGGCCGATGATGAAGTAGCCCAGGTTGCGAATGCCAGCGGCGCGGGCATAGGCCAGGCTCTGGCGGGCGCGCTCAGCCGTCGTGCCTTTGCGGGCCTTCTTCAGGATCTCTTCGTTGGCGCTTTCGATGCCCCATGAGATGACGGTGCAGCCGGCCTTGGCCATCAGCTCCAGCATTTCTTTGTCCACATAGTCCACGCGGCTGTTGCAGGTGAAGGTGATGTCCAGCTTGCGTTCGATGATCAGGTTGCAGATGCCCATCACCTGGTCGCGGTTGGCGGTGAACAGATCGGCGTACATGTGGATGTTCTTGACGCCCAGTTTGGCCAGCATCTCGATTTCGGCCACCACGTTCTCTGGGCTGCGTAGGCGCAGGCCGGCTTGGTAGCTGACGTGCTTGATGCAGTAGATGCAGCCGGCCGTACAGCCGCGGCTGGTGACGATGAACTGATACGTGCCGCGGATGGCCGGCGAGCGGTACTTGTCCAGCGGCAGCAGGTGATGCATCGGCAGCGGCAGATCGTCGAGGTTGGGGATGAAGTTGCGATCGGGGTTGCGGACGATCTCGCCGCCGCGCCGCCACACCAGCCCTTTGACATGGCTTAGATCATACTGATCGGTGCCGGGGATGCGCTGCGCCACCCGCGGCGTCCATTCCGGGTCGCAGCTCTGGTACAGCTTCAGGATTTCCGGGCTGAACTCGGTGCGGCCGGTGATGGTATCCACCACCTCGCGCAGCGTCACTTCTGGCTCGCCGCGCAAACACATATCGAGCGACGGGTGCGGGCGCATCGTCTCCACCGCCAGCGGCGTGACGTGCGTGCCGAAGGCGATCGTAATCGCGCCGACCGACTTGGCCAGGAAGCAGCCGTAGTTATCGTTGGTCAGCGTCGGCGCTGTCATCTGGGTGACGTAAAATCGCGGCTTCAGCTCCTGCAGCTTGCGCTCGAACTCCGCCCAGGACATGCGCTCAGCGATGGCGTCGATGATGGCGACGCTGTAATCGGGATACATCACCGCCGCCATCTGCGCCAGCGACACCTGGCCCCAGATCATGTTCTCGCGGCTGCGGCGGCCTACCCGGTGCTGACTGCGAATCCAGATGCCGCCGTCCGGCGAGGGCGGGTTCACGAACAGGATATCCACGTGGTGTTCGCAGTATTCCTCCGTGAACTTGGCGACGATCGGATCGGCGTCCGGGAAGCGCACGTTCGACAGCTTAGGCACCCGGCGCGACCCCAGATTCTCGCGGATTGGGTCGGGCAGGTCGCGGCGGCCTGAGGTTTCGCCGCCCACCCACGGTTCCGGCGACTGGGGATAAGCGCGTCGCAGCGCCTCATATTCCTGGTTGGTCATGCTCTTAATGGGCATTTGCTCCCTCTCCTCTGTTGTCTCACGCAGGGCGATCGTTGTCAGAACAGGGTCAAACCAGCGCTTTTTTGATCTCGGAAGTCACTTTATTGGGGTCGCTGAGACGGCGGAAAACGACGCTGTTGTCGTCCTGATTGAGGCCCAGATCAGCTTCAGCCCGTAGGTCGCGCACCGCCAGTTGAGACAGCGTCTTCACCAGCATCCAGTTCGTGCCGAGCTGGATCCCGGTCATGGCGAACAGGGCGCTGGGCACTAGCAGATACCAGGCTGGTTCTGGTCCCTGCGCCAGCAGCGCCAGCACGAACAGCACGCCGCCCACGATCAGCAGTCCCAGCCCGATGCGGCCAAACCGCATTTCCAACGGCTTGTTGAACAGTGGACGCCCGAACAGCCCCTGGCGGATGGGGCGATGATGGAACAGGCTGACCACATAGTTGAAGGCCGTGCCGATGCTGAATAGGTTCACCGCCGCGATCAGCAGCGTCATGGCGGCGAACAGCAGCGGCGCATAGCCGGAACGGTCTTGGACGCCGCTCGTATAGGCGGCCAGCCAGGGCAGGATGGCCAGCGCCGCCAGCAGGACAGCCGCCAGCGACAGCCCGCCGAGCAGCCGCACTGGGTTGTAGGTGGCGGCGGTGCCCAGGATGGTGAACAGGAAACGCAGGCCGTCGCGCACTACGCTCAGCTTGCTTTCGCCGGCGCGTTCCTCATAACGGATGGGCACCTCGATCATCTTCAGATCTTCGTGCAAGGCGCGGGTGCTCATCACCGGCGTGAAGTTCAGGCCGTCGGGCAGGGGATACAGCTTGTCCAGCGCCTCGCGCCGCAAGATGCGCTGGCCGCTGGCGCTGTCGGTGATGCGGGTGCTGCCGATCATCGTCACCAGACCGGCGAACAGCGTATTGCCGATGCGCCGGGTCAGCGGCATCCGGCTTTCCGCGCCCGCCATGCGCGAGCCGATCACCAGGTCGGCGTTCTGCTCCATCATGGCCTGGAACATGCGCGGGAAGTATTCCGGCGGGTAAGTGCCGTCCGCATCCATGAAGGCCAGGAAGCTGCCGCGGGCGTGACGGAAACCCGTCTTGAGCGCGCCGCCATAGTTGCGGTTGACCTTGTGCTGGATGAGCACGACCCCCCGGTCAATGTATCCCTTGACGATCTCCGCCGTGCGGTCTTTGGAACAGTCATCAACGACGATGACCTCGACTCCATCCAGTCCCAACTGCTGTAATTCCGGTTCGATCGCCAGCGCCCGCTCGATACATGCGCCGACGCTCTCTTCCTCGTTATAAGCCGGAATGACGATTGACAGGATGTTCATGATTGGCCCTTGCCCCCTAGAAGCTGCTACGCCCTACACAATGCCACGCAGGCCTAACGTGTACCTAACACCATTTTTTTAGGGTTGATCTATTTTATGTGCTCAGTTGCAAAGATAGATCGAGGATAGGCAGCACCTAACGGTGCAGGTTGTAGACGAGCGCCTTGAGCATCGGTTCGCGCCGCTGAAGTCGCCATGAGCGCGAGCGAATGACATCGCCAAACAAGCGTTTCATGACGG
>CALAJK010000072.1 GCA_937922795.1 uncultured Anaerolineae bacterium | reverse complement strand
TCGCTGGCGCTGGTGGACGGCGCGCTGCAGGAGGGTTGGACGCTGCGCCACCCCCAGGGCGATCTGCACCTGTTCACCGACGCCGGCATCTTCGGCTGGAACCGGCCGGAACCGCGCCGGCGCAAGCTGCCACGCCGCGCCCGCCTGCCGGAAGCCAGCTACGCCGACCTGCACGATGGCGACTACGTGGTGCACGTGGACTACGGCATTGGCCGCTTCGCCGGGATGCGCCGCCGAACGGTCGAGGGCAACCTGCGCGAGTATCTGGCGGTGGAGTACGCCGGCACGGATATGGTGTTCGTCCCCATCCACCAGGCCGACCGGCTGACGCGCTACGTCGGCCCAGATGACCGCCCGCCGGCGCTGACCAGGCTGGGCAAACCTGACTGGGCGCGGGTGACCACCCAGGCGCGGCGGGCGGTGGAAGAGGAAGCCCGCGAGCTGCTGGCGCTGTACGCCCGCCGGCAGGCCACCCCCGGCCACAGCTTCTCGCCCGATACGCCCTGGCAGCACGAGCTGGAGGCGTCCTTTCCGTATGTCGAGACTGAGGATCAGCTGCGCGCCATCCGCGAAGTGAAGGCCGACATGGAGCGCCCCATCCCGATGGACCGGCTGATCTGCGGCGAGGTGGGCTACGGCAAGACTGAAGTGGCGCTGCGGGCCGCCTTCAAGGCGGTGATGGACGGCTACCAGGTGGCGCTGCTCGTGCCGACCACGGTGCTGGCGCAGCAGCATTACGAGACGTTCAGCCGCCGCCTGGCCAGCTTCCCGGTGCAGGTGGAGGTGCTGTCGCGCTTCCGCACCAAAGAGGAACAGCGCGCCATCCTGCCGCGCTTGGCTGCCGGCGAGGTAGACATCATCATCGGCACGCACCGGCTGCTGCAGGATGATGTGACTTTCAAGAGGCTGGGGCTGGTCATCATAGATGAGGAGCAGCGCTTCGGCGTCACCCACAAGGAGCACCTGAAGAAGCTGCGGACGCAGGTGGACGTGCTGACGCTGACCGCCACGCCCATCCCGCGCACGCTGTACATGAGCCTGACCGGCGTCCGCGACATCACCATGATCCAGACGCCGCCGGAGGAGCGCCTGCCGGTGCTCACCCACGTCGGGCCGATGGATGAACGGCTGGTGCGCCAGGCCGTGCTGCGCGAGCTGGAGCGCGGCGGGCAGGTATTCTACATTCACAACCGGGTGCAGTCCATCGAACGGGTGCGCGACCAGTTAGAGGCCATCGTGCCGGAGGCGCGCATCGTCGTTGGCCACGGCCAGATGGATGAACGCCTGCTGGAGAAGGTGATGATCGGCTTCAGCCAGGGCGAGTACGACATCCTGCTGTCTACCTCGATCATCGAGAACGGCATTGACATCCCCAACGCCAACACGTTGATCGTGGATCACGCTGACTGGTTCGGCATGGCGCAGCTCTACCAACTGCGCGGGCGGGTGGGGCGCGGCGCGCAGCAGGCCTACGCCTATTTCTTCTACGCCAGCGCCAACCGCCTGACCGACGAAGCGCGCGTCCGGCTGGACGCCCTGGCCGAACACACTGATCTGGGCGCGGGCTTCCAACTGGCCATGCGCGACCTGGAGCTGCGCGGCGCCGGCGACATCCTTAGCACCCGGCAGACCGGCCACGTGGCGGCGGTCGGCCTGCACCTGTACACCCAGATGCTGTCCCAGGCGGTGCAGGAGCTGAAGGGGCGTGCCGCCGGCGAGGCTGCGCCGCCGGTCTCGACCGCCAACCTGACCATTGACCTGCCGCTGCCAGCCTACCTGCCGTCGGACTACATCCCGGAGATGGGGCTGCGCCTGCAGCTTTACCGGCGCATCGGCGGCTTGATGACGTTGGGCGAGGTGGACGCCATGCGCGAGGAGCTGCGCGACCGCTTCGGCCCGCCCCCGCCGGCGGTGGAAGGCCTGCTCTACCAGATGGCCGTCAAAATCCTGGCGCAGCAGGCCAACGCGGCGGCGGTCATCCACCTCAACGGCGTCCTGCACATCAAGCTGCCGTACCTGTCGGAGGTCAACCGCGACCGCCTGCAGGCCGACCTGGGCGGCGCGGCGCGCGTCAGCCGGACGGCCGTCATGCTGCCGCTGGAGGGTGATTGGGAGCCGCGGCTGCTGGAGACGCTGCGCTTCCTGGCCGCCGGCGTCCGCCAGGCGGTGGGGTGGTAGCAAAGAGACAGATGACTGATCCTGCGGACTTGCACTCTTTTCCGAATAGTTTCGTAGATTGTTCTCCCTCAGGTTAAGCGATAGACACATCGGTCTGCACCGTCGGGTGCACGATGGCGCAACCCTGTCACATTGTCTGATCCCATATGATATGATCCGCCCGCTGATTTTGGCGCGTGAACTATGTGACCTATTAAAAACTCTAAAGAACTCTAGATAGCCTTGTGTTCTGTCTCGTTTAGTTATAGCTTCGGTTCACTATGGGTATTTAGAGGTCAACACCCTTTTGGTGCGATTGCCTTGGCGCTCACCCGCTTCGCCGTTTGCAGCCCGGGCGGCGCAGCGTACAATTAAGCTAGGGTGCGCCCCTGCGGCTGGCAGGCGCCGCCGCTGTCTCCCGTCGCCGTCCCGCCAGCCGCGCCTGGGACGGGCGAGAATGCTGGCAAGGAAGCCGCATGGCTGAAGGTTTGTTCGACAACCGCTATCGCTACGACTACATCTACCCGCGCGGGCGCTCCGGCGAGACGCTGCGCGCCGTGGACACGCTGGACAACGACCGGCCGGTGGTCGTCAAACGGCCGGCGCCGAACGACGCGCCGCCGATCCGCGCCGGCCAGGAGGTCAGCATCCTCAATGAGCGCAAGGCGCTCCAGCGGCTGGCGGGCCACCCGGCCGCCACCGCGCTGCTGGGCGGCGGCCAGTTCCTGGTGGGCGGCACGCCCCACCAGTACATCGTCATGGAGCGCGGCCAGGGCGCCATCCTGGCCGACATGGTGCGCGAGCTGGCCCAGCGCGGCGAACGCCTGCCTGAGCTGGAGATGTTGGTCATCGTGGACGATCTGCTCGATCTGCTGCAGGCCGCCCACGCTCGCGACGTGGTCTACAACGATGTGGACGCCAAGCACCTGTTCTGGGACCGCGACGCCTACCGGCTGAAGGTGATTGACTGGGGCAACGCCGTCTTTCTGGAGGGCGACGAGATCACGCCGCAGGGCATCAGCCGCCAAACTGATGTGTTCCAGGTCGGCGAGCTGCTGTACTTCATCGTCAGCGGCGGCGGCCGCCCGGAGGTGCCGCGCGACGCCGGCGACGATTTCGCGCTCCACTTCGGCCCGGACGCCGAACGGGTCAGCCCGCGCCTGCAGGCCATCATCAGCAAGGCCGTCCACCCCAACAGCCGCCTGCGCTACCGCAGCATCATCGAGCTGCGCAAGGCGCTGGCGGAGTACCGCGAGCCGCTGGAGCGCGAGCGCGGCGCGGTGCTGGGGCGGGTGGTCGAACGCCTGCGCCACAACCGCAGCAAGGACGAGCTGAACGGCCTGCTGGAGATGCTGACGCCGGCGCTGGCTATGGACCCCGGCTATCCCCAGGCGCGGCAGGCCTACCGCGAAATCCTGGCGCGCCTGCGCGACCTGGAGACCGCCGCCGATCTGGATGCCGTCCGCATCTACATGGACAGCGGCGCCTGGGGCAAAGCCGCCGACCTGCTGAGCGAGCTGCGCGACCGCGCCCGCGATGCCATGCGCCGGCTGGTGGATCTGCTGCTGGACAGCGCCCGCCTGCTGCGCGACGCCCAACTGCCCACCCCGCCGCCGGTCGTGCTGGACGCGATCGCGCTGCTGTTCGAGGGCGAGAACGCCCGCGCCGCCCACCTGCTGCTGACGACCGGCGGCGCCGATCCCCGCGCCCGCGCCATCCAGTGGCTGCTAGCCGAGCGTATCGCTGCCCACACGCCCGACCTGCTGCTGCTGCGGCCCAACCTGTACCGCCTGGAGACGGCGCTGGCGGCGCTGGCGGCGGACGGCCTGCCGGTGGCCGAGCCGCGGGCGGTGCTGGCCGAGATCGAGACGCAGCTTGACCGGCTGGGCGCCGCCCCCGCCAGCCTGCCGGATCTGCGCGACGGTTACCGGGCGGTGGTAGACGCGCTCACCGCCCTCAGCGCCATTCTGGACGCGGTCGCCGGTCAGTATGCCCTGCCGGATGAGCGCCTGCCGACTACGGCGCTCGACCGGGCGCTGAACGCCGCTATGGCGCTGGCCGATCAGATGCACGTCATTGGCCGCCAGGCCACCTCCAGCCCGCGCGACGCCCTGCACGCCCTGGACGCCAGCCGCACCATTGACCCCACCAGCCCGGCCTGGGACGCGGTGGCCCGCCTGCTGGACGCGCTGTACGAGCTACTGGGGACTTACCAGACCTACGTCCCGACGGCGGACGGCTCCGACCTGGAGGAGTGGTTGAAGGCCTCGCGCCAGGATTTGCTGCCGTTCACCGAGCGGCTGTTCGATGACATGCTGGCCGGCATGATCGCCGGCCTGGAGGGTGCCAGCCGCGCCTGGGCCGCCTACGCCGAACATACCATCCAGGGCAGCCGCATCGGGGCGATCACTGACCTGGCCGAAGCGATTGACGCCGTCGGCACGATCAGCCCGATGCTGGCCGGCTGGCTCAACCAACTGCGCACAGTCGTCACTCATGCCAGCTACGTCGAGCGCCACGCGCTTTACGGCGGGCTGGGGCGGGCGCTGGCTGACGGCTGGGAAGCGTTCGACCGGGGGCGGCTGGCCGACGCCGAGCGGCTGGGCGGGCAGGCGCTGGAGATCGCCCGCAGTGACTCGCAGCGCTTCGCCGCTGAGAGACTGCAATCGCTGGCGGCAGCGGCCCGCGCCTGGTTGGAGCGCGGCGGCGTCGCCAGCGTCAAGGCGTCTCAATCGGCGCTGGCGGCCGTGGAGGCGCTGTACACCGCCGACGAGACCCAGGTTCGTCACCACTTCGCCGCCCAGATGCCCAGCAAAGAGACCTACCTACGGGCGATGGGCAAAGGGCTGGTCGAACTCTACGCTCGCGGCAGCACCGCCGCGCCGCGCCTCCTGTTCTTTCACTACATCCTGCTGGGCACGCTGGACGCTCACGAAGGGGCGCTGGACGATGCCAACTTCTGGCAGGAAGCTGCCCTGCGGACGCTGGGCGAGCTGGGGGCGCGCCACCCGTTGACGCGGGCGCTGGCCGAGTTCATCGAGCGCCGGCGCGATCTGCTGGACGCCGGCGAGCGCCTCAACCAGGTCAACGGCTCGCACGCCCTGGCGACGCTGGAGGAGACGCGCAAAGCGCTGGAGAACAATCCTCAAGCGCGGCTGCTGGCCGCTGGCATCCACAGCCTGCGCGAACTGGAGGCGGCGCTGCGCGACTGGTCAGACGGCGAGTTCCGCGCCGCCGGCATCAAGCTGGAGAACGCGATCCACGCCATCGCCGAAGTCGAGCAGGCTGCCGCCATCACCCTAACCCCTTACCGCGCCTGGTTGATGGATCTGCAGGCCGGGGCCGCCGAGCTGCATCACCAGGCGCGCCAACTGCAAGCGGCGGTGGACGCCCGGCCGGATCGCCCAGTCGATGTGCTGCGGTCGTCTCACCGGCGCATGGTTGAGGTGACGACCCGGCTGCTGGGCGAGCCGTATACGGCCACGCTGCGCGGCTGGCGCGACAGCTACGAAGCCTTCGCAGCCGTCTACCTAGACCCCAACCTGCGCCGCAGCGAGAAGCTCAACCGCTTCAACCAGTTGTTCCGGGCGATGTTCATCGACCGCCACCCGGCCTACGCGCTCTACCGCTACTGGTATGACCTGACGGAGAACTCGCCGGAGTTCCCGGCCCCGCCGACCAGCGAGCCAGTGCCGCGCCTGACCGACGAGGCCGACCCGTACGACGACGAATATCGCGGCTCACGTTATGCCGACCCGCCGATGAGTAGAGGGCGACGTCCGCCTGCCCGTATCCTGCTGCTGGCCGCCGGTGGGGTTGGTCTGCTGGTGGTGGCGCTGGCGAGCGGAGCGCTGAATGGCGGCCAGCCCGCCGCGCCGACCGCCGCGCCGACGGACATCCCGGCCACCGTCCCGGCCGTCGCCCAGGACGCCAGCCCGCAGGCCGCCTCGCCCCTGCCGACTGAACGCGGCGCGCCGCCCACGCTCCCGCCGAGCGCGCTGGTCACGCCAACGCTGATCGTGCCCACGCTCGCTCCAGACCAGCCGACCTCGACGCCGACGCTGTCGCCGACGCCGACGCTCACCATCACCCCCAGCCCGACGCCGACGCCGACCGTCACCGCCACGCCCACGGCCACCGTCACCCCCAGCGCCACGCCCACGCCGACCGCCACGCCCACGGCCACGCTGCCGCCGCAGGGCTTGCAGGGCGCACAGGATGTGCTCGATCTGCTCGACCGCGGCGTGCAGCCCTGGGGCGACCTGCTGACGCGCGTGCAGACCATTGACAGCTTCTACTGGCGGCTGAGCGCGCCGCTGGCCGGCGATGACCCCGTTGCGGTGCTGCGGCTGCCCGCCGACCTGCTGGAGACCGCCTACGGCAACAACGCCGCCTCGCGCATCACCCGCATGGATGTGGAGCTGACGCTGCTGTCGTTCAACCCCCAACTGGTGAACGCCAGCCAGGTGTTCTTCGGCGCGGCGCTGCAAGACCCGGCTTCGTCCAGCCTAGCGGGGCTGCACGTTCAGCTGGTGCAGCCGGGCGTGATCAATCTGGGACGGCGGGACGGCGACCGCATCGAGACGATCAGCCAGCGGGCGGTGAACGCCGTGGTCGCGCGCATCCGGCTGGAACGCGACCCAGCCCGCGGCCAGGTCACGCTGTACTTCGACGGCGACCCGGTCGGCCAGCCGGTGGCGCTGGCCCGTCCGGATGCGCCGGTGGTGCCGGTGCTGTACGTCCGCCGGGGCGATGTGATCGTCAGCGTCAACCGCTGGACGCTGACGCTGCGCTGACGCCCATCCGTATGGTACTTCTGGCACGTTCCCTTAAGATTTTCATCAATAATAATTGACACTCAACTCATAGCCCACCTATAATTAATTCTAGTTCAAGGTCACCCCTACCGGCCCGTCGAGCGAGTCGTAGAGAGGAGGTGGGCGCCCTGGAGCGAACCGCCCTCAGCGCCCCCGCATCGCGAAATGCTCACTCTACCCATACTGGTTGTGCCGCCTATGACGCCTTACCTTCCGCCTCCTTCGCTGCTGCTGGTGAGCGACGATCCGGCCAGCCTGGCCGATCTGACGCGAGCTTTAGAACGGCGCTACCGCCTCCAGACCAGTCCGTTTGCGTCGGCTCTGAGCCAGATCGGTCAAGGCAGCGTTCAGGTGGTGCTGGTGCACACGGCAGACTTCACCGCTGGCCTGGCGCTGCTGGCATCCATCCGCCGTCAGCGGCGCAGCGCTGAGCTGCCGGTGATCCTGCTGGCCGGCGAGGCGGCCGGAGCCGACGTCGCCCATGCCCTGCGCCAGGGAGCCAACGAGGTGCTCACTGCCCCGCTAGATACGGAAGTGGCGCAGGCGCGCATCGAACGCCAGCTCGCCATCGGGCGAGAGCTGGACGAGCGCCAAGCGGCGATCAATGCGCTGCAGGCCGCCAACGACCAAAAAGACCAGTTCCTGCGGATTGCAGTCCACGACCTGAAGACGCCGCTGAACACCATTCGTCTGGCGCAGTACTTCTTGCGCGGCACGATCGGCGACGACCCCAGCGCGCTGGATGCGCTGGATGCCATCGAAGAGACCGTGCTGTGGATGAACGCTCTGATCGAGGACTATCTGGACGCTGCGCGCCTGCGCAGCGGCCGGGCAGAACTGCACATCGAGCCGGTGCTGGTGGATGAGATCGTGTGGAATGTCGTCAACCAGTACGCCCTGGCCGCCGAGCGCAAAAATATCATCCTGCAAGCCGACCTTCCAGAGGCGGCCGAGGCGGCCGTCCTGGCCGACGCGCGGCGGCTGCTGCAGATCATCGCCAATCTGGTGAGTAACGCCATCAAATACAGCCCGCCCGGCTCGACCGTGACCATCACCGCCGAAACGCGCGGTTCACGCGTCCGCATCAGCGTGGCCGATCAGGGGCCGGGCATCCCGCCGGAGGAGCGATCGCAGCTGTTCACCGCCTTCGGCCAGCTCAGCCCACAGCCGACAGGCGGCGAGAGCAGCACCGGCCTAGGGCTGTGGATCGTCAAAGAACTGGCGGAGATCCAGCGCGCCCAGGTGGGCGTCATCTGTCCGCCCGACGGCGGCTCGATCTTCTGGGTCGAGTTCCCGGTGGCGCGCGAACCCCACCGCCTGCGGCACTAACGCCCGGCCCGCTCCAGCCGAATCCAGTCTACCGCCAGCGCCAGCCGGCGCGGGTCGGCGCTCTGGCCGACCTCAGCCGGCACGACCACCGCGTCGTAGTCCAGCGTCAGCGTCACGCGGCGGCCGTCGCCTACCGCCGCCGCTGGGACGACGAAGGCATACTCGTGCAGCGCGTCTACCTCCACCACTGTTGATTCGCCGGCAGGTTGACCGTTCACCTGCAGGCTCAGCCGGCGCGGCTCCCAGAAGGCCTGGGCTGCCAGCGTGACCGTGTACGCACCCGGCGGCAGGTCGAGGTAGACCCGAGCCTGCGGGTACTCGCCCGTCCAGCGCAGCGTCAGGCCGGCGACTGCCTCCGTCCAGTGCCAGCCCCAGCCAATGAACGCCTGGTCGTCCGGCGCGCCGATGTCCAGCATGTAGACGCCGGGGGCGGTCTCCGGCGGCGTGCGCGCCGGGCAGCCGTCCGGGTGCCAGGCGGTGCGGTAGAACACGGCGTCGCCTTCGACCGCGACCGGGCAGACCAAGTCAGCCTGGGCGTTGAAGAAGCCCAACACCTCTTGCAGCGTCGGGCCGCCGCTCTTGCCGATCCAATCGGTGTGGATGACGAAGTAGCCGATCGGCCAGTCGAAGATGCGTTCGCGCATCTGCTCGGCGACCAGCGCCGGCTCCAGCCAGCGCCGCTGGCCCAGCCAGGCCATCATAGCGTCGTCAGTGCGCATCCACCAGTAGTGCCAGGTGTTCACCCGCGAGATGTGGCCGTTGACCATGCGCTTGCCGTGCGCTAGGCCGTAGAACTGCGCCGCCATCGCCCGCTGGTCGCCGACAAAGCCCTCGCCGCTGGAGCCGGCGGTCGGCACTTCGACCACCACGTAGTCGTAGGGTTCGCCCCCCATCCGGTCGTAGAAGGCGTAGCGCGGGGGGATCGGCTGCAGCGGCGTCGGCGCGTACAGCCGGGCGTCGGCGATGACGGCCAGCAGCAGCAGCGCTGGCAGCCAGATGCGGGCTGTCCGCCCGCGCGCCAGCGGCGCGACCGTCAGCAGCAGGAAGGTCGCCGCCGGCAGCAAAAAGACGACGCCGAAGCGCTCCGGATAGCGGAACATGCCGCCTAATAGGTTGTGCAGCGCCACATACGGCATGGGGAGGGTCGCCCCGCCCAGGGTGATGTCCGCGCCGGCGGCCAGCACCAGCGGGGCCGGCGCCAGCGCCAGCCACAGCCAACGCCGGGAATTGAGCCGCCGGTAGACCGAACGCCGCCGCGCCCAGGCGTTGAGCGCCAGCGCCAGGATGACGCCCGGCAGCGCCACCGCGCCCAGCGGCACGCCCACGTCGCAGTGCCACACGAAGCACAGCGGGAACGCGATCTTCGGCCCGCGGTCGGCGGGCGTGGGCGCTAGGCCGGCGCGGTCGTAGCGCAGCAGTTCGGGCAGCGGGCCGACCAGCCACAGCAGCGCCAGCCCGGCGGCGGCCGCCAGCGCCGCCAGCCCGACCAGCCGCCCGCGCGTCCCCCAGCCGGGCGCTCGTCCCAGCGTCCACAGGCCGTAGGGTAGCGCCAGAAAGGCGGCGAACAGCAGATACTGCACGTCGGTCAGCACCATCGCCCACACGGCCGCGCCCAGCAGCAGCGCCCAACTTAGCGCCGCACTTATCGTCCGGCTCTCGGCGGCCTGCCGCCAGGTCAGCAGCAGCAGCGGCAGCCAGAACCAGCCCATCAGGTTGATGTTCGTCCAGCGCACGCTGCTGAACAGCATCGGCGACAGTTCCAGCATCGCGCCGCCGACCAGCGCCCAGCCGGGCGGGACGCCCTCGCGCCGCAGAAAGTGGTAGAACACATAGCCGTTGAGCAGGAAGGCGGCGGCGAACACGGCCGTCATGGCGGCGACCGTCCCGGCCAGCGGCTCAACCAGCGCCCAGACCGGATACCAGAACGCCGACAGCGTGTGCAGCGCCAGGCTGGAGGTGAACGGCGCCAGCACGTAGTTCGTCCGGTAGACGTCCAGGCCATGGGTCAGCGCATGCCGTATCCACCAGAAGTTCCAGTGGAAGTGGTAAAAGTCGGTGGTCACGTTGAGCGTAGGGTCGGTGGGCAGGTGGGTGCCCAGGCGCGCCAGCGGGTGGTACAGCGCCAGCAGTCCCAACAGGCCGAAGGCCGCCAGCAGGATGGCCTGCCGCAGCAGCGGGCGGCGAAAACGGAGCATCGCTAACCACCCTCGCGCGCGAACCGCAGCCAGTCCACCGCCAACGCCAGCCGGCGGGCGTCAGCGCTATGGCCGACCTCGGCCGGCACGACCACCGCGTCGTAGTCCAGCGTCACGGTCACGTGATGGCCGTCGCCCACCGCCGCCGCGGGGACGGCGAAGGCGTATTCGCGCAGCGCGTCCACCGCCGCCGTGACCAGTTGGCCCACAGGCTGATCGTTCACCCGCAGGCGCAGCCGGCGCGGCTCCCAGAAGGCCTGAGCCGAGAGAGTGATCGTGTAAGCGCCCGGCGGCAGATCTAGATAGATTTGAGTTTGCGGGTACTCGCCCGTCCAGCGCAGCGTCAGGCCGGCTATCGTCTCCGGCCCATGCCAGCCCCAGCCGATGAAACGCTCATCGCCCGGCGCGCCGATGTCCAGCGTGTAGACGCCGGGGGCGGTCTCCGGCGGCGTGCGCGGCGGGCAGCCGTCCGGATGCCAGGCGGTGCGGTAGGCGACCGCGTCGTCCTCGACGAAAACCGGGCACAGCAGATCGTCCAGCGTGTTGAAGTAGCCGATGATCTCCTGCGTCGTCGGGCCGTAGGTGCCGATGTAGTCCTGATGAATGACGATGTAGCCGATGGGCCAGTTGAAGATCCGATCGCGGAGCTGGCGCTCGACGGTCTCCGGCTCCAGATAGCGGCGCTGCCCCAGCCAGGCCAGCATCGGGTCGTCGTACAGCCAGTACCAGAAATGCGCCAGCGGCGCGCGGGCGATCGAGCCGTTCAGCATGCGCTTGCCGTGCGTCAGGCCGTACCACTGCGTCTCCATCGGCGGGAACTCGCCCACCCAAGCCTCGCCGGAGCCGCCGGCCACCGGCACTTCAACCACCGCATAGTCGTCATAGGGCGCGCCGCGTTCCCGCCCCAGCGCCTGGTAGAAGGCATACGGTCGGGCGACTGGCCGCAGCGGCATCGGCTCATACAGCCGCGCCTCGGCGATCACCAGCAGCAGCAGCGCCGCGCCTGCCCACATCCGCCGCGCCCGCAGACGCGGCTCCCAGGCGGCGTAGGTCTGGCCGATGAAGATCAGCGCCGGGATGAGGCTGACTGGGGCGAACCGCGCCGGCACGCGGAACATCCCGCCGAACAGGTGATGAAATGGCACATACGGCGTGGGCAGCGTCAGATCGCCCAGGATGACCGACGGCCCCAGCGACAGCAGCAGCGGCGCGGGCAGCAGCGCCAGCCAGAACCAGCGCCGCGCCGGGAAATGCCGCCCGCGCGCCCAGCGGCCGGCCAGCAGCGCCAGCGCCGCGCCGGGCAGCGCCAGCGATCCCAGCGTCAGCGTTCGGCTGTACGGGCTGAGCCGCCGCACGTACCCCAGCGGGAAGGGGATGCCCTGTGCCTTGTCGATTGGCTGGGGCGCGAGCGAACCCCGGTCGAACGTCAGGATGTAGGGCAGCGGTCCGGCGATCCACAGCAGCAGCAGCGCCAGCGCCAGCGCCAGGATGCCCAGCCCGACCAGCCGCGCCCGCGCCGGCCAGCTGCCGGCCTGCACCAGCGTCAGCAGGCCGTAGGGGACGAGCAGGAAGGCGGCGAACAGCAGATGCTGGTAATCGGTCATGAGCAGGCCGTACAGCGCCAGCCCCATCACCGCCGCCCACACCACGCCGCGCCAGCCGCCGGCGCGCCGCGTCACCTGTCCCCAGATCAGCAGCGTCAGCGGATACCAGAACAGGCTGAGGTAGTTCAGGTTGGTGAGCATGGCGCTGAACAGCATGGCCGGCGTGGTCTGGAGCGCGACGCCCGCCGCCAGCGCGAAGCTGGCCGGCACACCCTCGCGCCGCAGCAGCGCGTAGAAGCTGGCTCCGGTCAGGGCGACTGCCGCCGCCATGATCAGGTTCATGGCCACCATCGTGCCCAGCGCCGGCTCCAGCAGCGCCCAGGCCGGGAACCACAGCGGCGTTAGCGTGTGGAAGGCCAGGTTGGTGGTGTACGGGAACAGGACGAAATTGGTCTCGTAAACCTTCAGCCCCGGCGTCGTCAGGGCGTGGCGCATCCACCAGTAGTTCCAGTGGAAATGGTAGTAGTCGGTCGGCAGCGTGTCGCCCACCCAGTCCTGAGCATTCAGCAGCGGCCAGTACAGCGCCAGCCCGGCGGTCAAGCCGAAGAAGATCAGGATGAGCGCCGCCCGGGCGAACGACCGACCGTTAATCGCCGGCCTCCCGGCGCGCGAACCGCAGCCAGTCCACCGCCAGCGCCAGCCGCCGCGGGTCGGCGCTCTGGCCGACCTCGGCTGGCACGACCACCGCGTCGTAGTCCAGTGTCACGTTCACGTGATGGCCGTCGCCCACCGCCGCCGCCAGGACGGCAAAGGCGTATTCCGCCAGCCCGCCCACGCCGACCTCGACCGGCTCGCCCACAGGCTGTCCGTTCACCCGCAGGCGCAGCCGGCGCGGCTCCCAGAAGGCCTGAGCCGAGAGGGCGATCGTGTAAGCGCCCGGCGGCAAATCCAAATAGATTTGGGTCTGCGGGTACTCGCCTGTCCAGCGCAGCGTCAGGCCGGACACCGTCTCCGGCCAGTGCCAGCCCCAGCCGATGAAGCGTTCGTCGCCCGGCGCGCCGATGTCCAGCGTGTAGACGCCGGGGGCGGTCTCCGGCGGCGTGCGCGGCGGGCAGCCGTCCGGGTGCCAGGCGGTGCGGTAGACGACGGCCTCGTGCTCCACCCAGATCGGGCACAACAGATCGTCCAGGCGGTTGAAATAGCCCAGGATTTCCTGGACGGTTGGGCCTTCGCGCCCGATGCGCTCCTGATGGATGACGATGTAGCCGATCGGCCAGTTGAAGACGCGGTCGCGGAGCTGCGCCTCGACTGCCTCCGGCTCCAGCAGTCGGCGCTGGCCGAGCCAGCTCAGCAGCGGGTCGTCCGTCACCAGATACCAGAAATTGGCGATCGGCGCGCGCGAG
>CALAJK010000071.1 GCA_937922795.1 uncultured Anaerolineae bacterium | reverse complement strand
ATTGGGTCATGGAATCGCACGCCATCGGCATTCGGTTCACGCTCTCGAACGCGCGCGTTGAGCCGACCGAGGTGCGGCTGGATCTCATCGCCCAGGTTGCGTCTGCTGGCCGCGAACTGCCGCTGGCGCTGCTCCCGTTGGATGCGGCTTACAGCGCGCTCTCGCTGGGGCGGGTTGGTAATCTCAGCCCGGTCGCCGTGATGCAAGAAGCCGCCGGCGAGTCCGGAGGCGGCGGCAGTCCCAAGCTGACCCGCCGTTTCACCGTGCCGGGACGCAAGAAGGTCGTCATTCACGCCGTCCATGCCGGCCTGCCGGATGCGCGCGCTTCGTTGGCGCTGGCTCAATCCTGGGCCAACCAGGACTGGGACAAGCCGCTGCGGCGGGTAGAAGAAGAGGCTCAGGCGCTGCCCAATTTTGAAACGGGCGACGTCGGCCAGGATGCGGCGCTGGCCTTCAGCGCCCAGCAGATCGTACAGTCATTTTTACGCCCTACTGCCAACCATCCTCACGTCATTTTGGCGGCGGCGCGCCAGCCTGGTCGGGGGTTCAGCGTCGGCAATGAGCGCTCCAGCAGCGGCCAGACGCCGCCGCTGGCGTATCTGGCGGCGCTGAATGCGGCGAGCATCTGTCCTCAGTTCGCCCAAGATGTCGTGCGCGGCTATCTGGCGGCGCAGCAGCCGGACGGCTGGATCGATTGGCGGCCCGGGCAGGGCGGCAGCCGTTCCAGCACGTTGTGCCTGCCGCTGTTGGCGCGGCTGGCGTGGGGCGTTTTTCACTACACGGAAGATGCTGCCTTTCTGGCCGAAGTGTTCCCTGGACTGCAGCGGTTTTTTGAGCGCTGGCTGCAAGCCGATCTGGACGCCGATGGCGATGGGCTGCCGGAGTGGCAGAGCGAGGGCCAGACCGGCTTCGCGTTCATGCCTACCTTCGCTTCCTGGCAGCCCTGGGGGCAAAAGGCTGACATTCGGCTGGTCGAGTCTCCAGATCTGCCGGCCTATCTCTTGTCAGAAGCCCAGAGCCTACGCGAGATCGCGTATTTCCTGCGGGATATCGAGGCTGAGCGCCGGCTGCAGGAACATATCGAGCGCCTTCAGCACGGTCTAGAGCGCCTGTGGGATGCGGCTTCTGGCCGCTATGTCTATCAAGATCGCGATACGCATCGGTCGGTTGTGGGGAAAACGCTGGCGGCGGCAGCCAGCGCTAGTGAAGAGCTGTTTTTGGCCGAAACGCTGGATCCGCCCAACCGCGTTTTGATCGAAATCTCCGGCGGCGTTGACCTGACGCCGCGGCTGACGCTTCGAATAGATGGGGCGGATGCGCAGGGGCAGGCGATACACGAGACGGCCCAGAGCGCCGATTTCATCTGGGCGCACAGCCGTGGGGCGTACACCAGCCGCCAGGTGTTCAGCCGGGTCGATCGGGTGAAAGTCGAAGGCTTGAGCCGCGTGTACCGGATGGATGTGCGCACACCTGATCTGACGCGCCTGGACATCGGCGCGCTGCTGCCGCTGTGGTCGGTGGGCATCGCCCCGGAACGGGCGCAGCAGCTCATCCAGCTCTTGACTGACCCGAAGCACTTCTGGCGTCCGTCTGGCGCGGCGATGTGCTCAGCCCAGGACGCCCTGTTCGACCCGACCTGCGCCAGCGGCTGCGGCGGCGTCTGGCCTTTTTGGCAGACGCTCATGGGCGAGGGGCTGATCGAGCACGGCGCGCTGTCGCAGGCTGTCGATCTGATGAAGCGGCTGTTGGCGGCGCAGACGGCGGCTTTGTTGGCGCGCCGAACCTTCAGCGAGTTCTATCACAGCGATGCGCCGCAAGGGTTAGGCGAGGCTGGGCATGTGGCGGGCATTGTGCCCATCCATCTGTTCCTGCGGGTGATCGGCGTGCGGATCATCTCGGCGCGTAAAGTATGGACGGGTGGGCCGTTTCCTTGGGGAGCGCCGGTCAAAATTCAGCAGCACGGGGTGACCGTCGTTCGGGCTTCCGACAGCACCCAGATTGAATTTCCATCCGGACATCGCGTTGAGGTCGGCAATGATACCTGGCAGGAGATTGTTGATGCCAGGCTGTCTTGAGGTTCCTATCGTTCAAATGAAAGCTCATTCTGATGGACGCGAGCGCCGTTGATCAGCCACGTGGTGTTCAGCCTGATCCAGCGGCTGGCGGGCGCAGCGCGCTGTATGATTTCTTGTTCCGTACAATAGCCGATGGCGTGCTGGTGGCTGGGGTCGATCGCTTGATCGAACAAATCAATCCGGCAGCGGCGGCCATGCTCGGTGTGCCCGTCGAAGACGTCATCGGCAAGACCCCTGAACAGGTTTTCATCCATAACCCGGCGCTGGTCAATCTGTTCAACCGCAGCGGCGACCAGACGCTGAACGTCTGGCTGCCTAAGCGGCGTTTGGCCGTAGGCACAGCCAAGACGCTGCCGGATGGAATGCGCGTGGTGGTGCTGCAGGATGTGACCGAGAAACAAGACATCGAGTCGCGGCGGGAGACGCTGGTTCATTCGATCGCCCATGATCTGCGCAACCCGATTTCGGCGCTCACTGGCTTCGCCGATCTGGTCGAGAAATTCGGCGATTTGAACCCGCAGCAGCAGAAATTCCTGACGCGCATTCGGCAGACGGCGTCCAAGCTCTACGATGTCGTCGGCACGTTGGTTGATCTGGCTTGGATTGAGGCGGGAATGCCGCTGGCACATCGTCCGATCAAGCTCGACAGCCTGATCGAAAAAGTCGTGTCGGACTTAAGCTCGTTGGCGCTCGAACGTAAGATGACGATTGCCGTATCGGTTCAGCACCCGATGCCGCCGGTGATGGGCGATGGCGACCGGCTGCGGTTGGCCATTTACCATCTGCTGCATAACGCCCTCATCTACTCCGATCCGGAGCAGACGGTCGCCATCCACGCCTGGGGCGACGAGCATGAAGCCTACTGCAGCGTGGCAGATCGCGGCATTGGCATCGCCGACAGCGAGCTTGAGATGATCTTCGACCGGCTGTACCGCTCGCGCGATGAGCGTGTACGCGAGCGGCCAGGCGGCGGCCTGGGGCTGACGCTGGCCAAGACGATCATCACCCGCCACGGCGGCGCGATCTGGGCGTCGAGCAACCTGGGCGTCGGCAGCACCTTCACTTTTGTTCTGCCCGCTGTCCCCGAGTAGCGCGCCATGCAGAAGGTTCGGATCAGGCTGCCGGCTGCCCTCACGGGCTTCGGCCCGGCCCTCGGCGGTCTGGGCTTGGCCGTGAGCCTGTATTGCACTGTGGAGATCGTCCAGCGCAGCGACGAGGCGCTAGTGGTTGAGACTGAGGGGGAGGGCGCAGGCCGATACCCGCTGGGCCTGCGGCATCCGGTGGCGCTGGCGATGATGCGCGTGTTTCAATCTCAGGAGCGAGCGCCGCTTGGGCTGTCGATCACTGTCAACAACCAGATTCCGCTCGAAAGCGGCTTAGGGGCAGAAGCGGCTTTCTGGACAGCGGGTTTCATCGGCGCGAGCAATTTGCTGGGCGGCGTGTATTCGCGGCAGGAGCTCATCGAGCGCGCCGCCAGGGCTTACGGGCGACCGGACGGCGTGGTGGCGGCGGTGCTGGGCGGGTTGACGGCCGGCGCCTGGGCGCCAGATCGAACTTTGCTCACGTGCGTTCTGCCGGTGCAGCCGCTGACGCTGGTGATTGCGCTGCCCGAACTACCCGATTACGCGGGTTCAGCCCGGCCGGAGCGCGTGCTGCTGGCAGATGCCATCGCAAACCTCAGCCAGGTGCCCCTCTTGATCGATGCGCTGCAAAGCGGCGATCTGGACCAACTGGCGCAGACGCTGGATGACCGACTGCTGGCTCCGGCGCTGCGCGCTCGTATCCCCGGTTACGACGAGGCTGAAGCGGTGGCCAGGCGGGCTGGCGCCGCTGCGCTGGCGCTGTGCGGCGGCGGGCCGGCGCTGGTCGCATTCGCCGGCGCCAACCATTCACGGATCGCGGCAGCGCTGGAGATCGCTTTTGAGAATGCCGGTGTGCGGGCGCGCACTTGGGTGGTGGCGGTCGACCGGCAGGGTGTAGTCGTGAATGTGGCGCGCACAGCCTGAGGTTCGGCGGCAGGTTCACCTCTCATTTATCTGACGATAGTATCATTGCCCTGCTCGCTTCAGTTTGATGACAGAAAGATGGTTTGCCGATGTTCGGTCGCAGACAGGCTAGGCCAAGCCTGGCCGCCTCTCGTGATGCAGAGATCCCTGATGTGCCGGTAGATTGGCGTCGTTTGTTCAGCTACCTATGGCCGTATCGCGCGCGGATGGTCGTGGCCATTCTAGCGCTGATCGCCAGCGCCGCGCTCAGCCTGGTTTTCCCGGCTGTCATCAGCAGCGTGGTCGATTCAGTGCTTCAGGATGGCAACATGCAGCGGCTGGATCAGATCACGCTGCTGCTGCTGGGCGTGTTTTTCCTGCGGTCTTTCACCTCGCTGCTGGAGACGTACAACCTGAACTACATCGGCGAACGGATCGTCGTCGATCTGCGCCGGCAGCTCTATCGTCACTTGCAGACGCTGTCGCTGGGGTTCTTCGCGGCGCGGCGCGTGGGTGAGCTGGTGTCACGGCTGTCGAGCGACGTCACCGTCATGCGGACGGCGCTGACCAGCAACGTGAATGTGCTGCTGCAGCAGTCGGTGATCATGATAGGCGCGGTGGCGGTGATGCTGGCACTGAACTGGCGGCTGACGCTGTTCATCCTCGGCCTGACGCCGGTCATCGTCGCGTTAGGGGCGGCCTTCGGGCTCTGGCTGCGGCGCACCAGCACCCAAATCCAGGATGAGCTGGCCGGCGCGACCGTCGTCACCGAGGAAGTGCTGCAGAACATTCGCGAGGTCAAGAGCTTCGTCCGCGAACCGTATGAGATCGCGCGCTATGATCGCGCAGTCGAGCGGGCGCTGAAGGCGGCGATCCGCCTGCTGCGCATCCGGGCGCTGTTTGGGCCGCTGGTCGCTTTCCTGGGGTTTGGGGGATTGGCGCTCATCCTGTGGTTCGGCGGGCGCGAAGTGCTGCAAGGCCGGCTGACGGGCGGCGAATTGATCGGCTTCCTCATCTATGGCCTGACGGTGGCCGGCGCGTTAGGGGCTTTTGTCAATCTGTACACGCAGGTACAGGAGGCGCTGGGGGCGACCAAGCGTGTGTTCCAACTGCTGGATACGCCGCCCGACATTCAGGATGCGCCCGACGCGCAGCCGCTGAGCCGGGTGCGGGGGCGCATCACCTTCGAGGATGTGAGTTTCAGCTACGACGAGCGCCAGGCGGTGCTTCACCAGATTCGATTGGATATTGCGCCGGGCGAAATCGTGGCGCTGGTCGGCCCCAGCGGCGCGGGCAAGAGCACGATCTTCAACCTCATCCCGCGCTTCTATGACCCGACCGATGGGGTGGTGCGCATCGACGGTGTCGACGTGCGTTCGGTGACGCAGGCCAGCTTGCGCCAGCAGATCGGCATCGTGCCGCAGGAGACGCTGCTGTTCGGCGGCACAATTCGCGAGAACATCCGCTACGGACGGCTGGAGGCCAGCGATGAGGCCATCGAAGCCGCGGCGCGAGCTGCCAACGCCCATGACTTCATCATGAACCTGCCCGACCAGTATGAGACGATCGTGGGGGAGCGCGGCATTCGCCTCAGCGGCGGCCAGCGGCAGCGGGTGGCGATCGCCCGCGCGATCCTCAAGGATCCGCGCATTTTGCTGCTGGATGAGGCGACTTCCAGCCTCGACGGCGAGAGCGAGCAGCTCGTTCAGGAGGCGCTGGGGCGGTTGATGCAGGGGCGGACGACGGTGATCATCGCCCACCGGCTGAGCACGACCAAGATCGCCCATCGGATCGTCGTACTGGATCGGGGCAGGATCGCCGAGATGGGGACGCATGACGAGTTGATGGCGCGGGACGGCCTGTATGCCAAGCTGTACAGCATGCAGTTCCGCGAGGACCTGCTCGAAAGCGTAGGCGATTAGGCCGCGTATGCGCCTGATCGAGAAATGGCGGCAGTGATGGCGCTGATGGGAAAAACGGCACTGGTGACGGGGGCGACCGGATTCTTGGGCGGCGCGCTGACGCGCCGGTTGGCCGGCGAGGGCGTGCGCGTGCGGGCGCTGGCGCGGCAGCCACATAAAGCGGCTCGTCTGCAGGGCATCCAGGGCGTTGAGATCGTCATGGGCGATATCACGGATGCGGCGCAGATGCGGGCGGCCGCCGCGGGCTGTCATGTCGTCTTTCATGGGGCGGCAGCGCTGCGCGGCCCGCTGGAGGCTCAGCGCCGGGTTAACGTCGAGGGGACGCGCCAGGTCATTCGGGCGGCCGCCGCGGCGGCCGCAGAGCGCGTAGTGCACGTCAGCACGATTGCGGTATATGGCTACGCTGCCCAGGGGGAAGTTAACGAGGACTTGCCGCTGACGCCGGGGCGTGTGCCATACAACATCAGCAAGGCTGAAGGTGAGGCGGCAGCGCGAGAGGAAGCCGCTCGGCACGGCCTGGCGTACAGCATCATCCGTCCAGCTATGATCTACGGCCCTGGTTCGGGGATGTGGACTGCTTCTCTGTTTCGGTTGGCTCAGCGACGCCCCGTGATCTTCATCGGCGCGGGCAGCGGCTGCGCTTATCCGATCTATGTGGATGATGTCGTTGATCTGATGGTGAGGCTCGCCAGCCATCCGGCGGCAGTTGGCGAGGCGTTCAACTGCGCGCCCGATCCTGCCCCAACCTGGCGCGAATTCCTGCTGGCTTATGCGCGTCTGGCCGGGCATGAGCGCTGGCTGGGCCTGCCTCCGCTGCCCTTGAAATTGGCCGCGCCGCTGGTGGAGTGGGCGCTGACGCTGCGCGGCGAACCGCAGGACGTGCCAGCGCTGGTGGACTTCCTCCAGGGGCGGCGCCGCTACTCGATGGCGAAGGCTCGCGAGCGGTTGGGATGGACGCCGCGGGTGACGCTGGCGGAGGGCGTCTCCCGCTGCGCCCCCTGGCTGCGCGAGAAAGGGCTGCTGCGTTGACCGACGTGCTCGGTCTGCTGGCGCTGGCGCTGGCGGCGGCGGGGCTGATCGCGCTGGGCTGGTGGCTGCTGGTGGCCACTGAGGGGGTGTACCTGGGGCGGCGCGTGGTCGTGGCTCTGTATGATCTGTTCGCGCCGCGCTACGACTGCGTCAAGAATTACTACCGCGAATATGAGCAAATGTACCTGGCTGATCCGATCATGCGGGCGATCGCGCCGCACCGGTCGCCGCTGGTGCTGGATGTGGCGACCGGGACGGGGCGGCTGCCGCTGGCGCTGATGCGCCACCCTGACTTTCAGGGGCGGGTCATCGGCCTGGATTTGAGCCGGCAGATGCTGAAGTTCGCCGCCCGTAATCTGTCTGTATATGACGAGCGTGTGACGTTCATCTGGGGGCCGGCGGAGCGGCTGCCGTTTGACGATGATGCCTTCGATGTTGTGACCTGCCTGGAGGCGCTGGAATTCATGACGCGGCCTGAGGTCGTCCTGCGCGAATGTGTACGCGTCCTGCGGCCGGGGGGGCTGCTGCTGGTGACGCAGCGCATCAACACCCGGCTGATGCCCGGCAAAACCTGGACGTCCGGACAGTTTCAGGCGCTGTTAGAAGCGTGCGGGGTGGTGGATGGCCGGGTGCAGATCTGGCAGGTGGATTATCGTAAAGTCTGGGGACGCAAGGCGGGAGATGCGCCGGCGGTTGGCGCGCGCCCGCCAGCCGAGGTGATCCGCTGTCCCGGCTGCGCCGGCCGAGGCCTGCGGCCGGATGGCAAGCGCTGGCGCTGTGATGGCTGTGGTATGCTTGTGCCTGTGGGTTCCGACGGTGTGCTTGAACTAGCGCCTTTGTGCGACTGAGTGGGGGGATAGGTTGCGGCATGTGCCGGAGTCAGCTAAGCTGGATGGGCGAGGCGCGATGATCGGCAGCGGGGTATTGGCGTATGGCGAACCAACCACAGGATGACCGCACCATTCCGGCTAGCGTGCGTCGGGCGGCCGTTGTAGTGGCTGGTGGCGATCCGGCCGGCCCTGGGCCGACGCCTTCGACGCGCCCGCCCTGGTTGCTGCAGCAGCATTACAGCGGCCAGATTGACTTGGGGCGCGAGCTGAACCAACGGTTTTCCAGTGTGCCGCTGCTGTCCGTCATTCGCCGGCGGGGTTCGCCCGGCGAGTCGGCGCATATGAAGGTCATTCTGGCCAGCCAGGACGGCCTGGCGGCAGTGACCTGGGAAGCTAGCGCCGGGCAGCCTGGCGTTCAGGTCGCCTTCACGTTCGCCTCCATGCTGTCGCTGCGCTTCTCTCTGGACGATGTGACCGCAGCCGGCGGCATGCGCTGGCTGCAACTGGTGCGGGGCGCTCAGAAGGGGACGGTCTTTCTGTGGGGCGCGTCGCGCTGGGAATACGATTATCTGATCTGCGCCATTGAGCGCCAGTTCATCAACCTCTTCGCCTTTTCGCCGCGCGGTTATGAGGCGGCGGCGCGCCTAACGCCTAATGTGCGCGCCGAACTGTTTGGCTGGCTGGAGGCCGTATGGCGTTCGGCTGCACCCCCTGACGAACCGCCTCAACTGCTGTCCTGGTGAATGCTGGCGGCAGCATCTATTGCTTTTTGCCCCCGTTTTTGGGATGATACGGCATTAAAGAAGATCATCATGAGCAAAACAGGAGATCCCCTTGAACCGATTGAGCCAGGAGACCAGCCCGTATCTGCGGCAGCACGCCGACAACCCAGTGGATTGGTATCCATGGGGCGAAGAGGCCTTCGCTCGCGCTCGCGCCGAAGATCGCCCAATTTTGCTGAGCATCGGCTACAGCGCCTGTCATTGGTGTCATGTCATGGCGCACGAAAGTTTTGAACATGAGCCGACCGCTGCGATGATGAATGAGCTGTTCATCAACGTGAAGGTTGACCGCGAAGAGCGCCCCGATGTCGATGATATCTACATGCAGGCCGTGCAAGCGCTGACCGGCCACGGTGGTTGGCCGATGACGGTATTTCTGACACCCGATGGGCGTCCATTCTATGGGGGGACATATTTCCCGCGCGAGCCGCGCTCCGGTATGCCGGCATTTCGGCAGATATTGGCCGGCGTAGCTGAGGCCTACCGCAACCGGCGCAGTCAGGTGGAGCAGGCTGCTGCCGATCTGACGCAGGCGCTCAACCGGGATTTTCTGGGCATAGGTGGCGACGCCAGCGCGCTGAATGCGCTGCTGCTGGATGAGGCTTGGCGGGGCATCGGGAGCAGTTTTGACCGGGCGCATGGCGGCTTCGGCGGCGCGCCCAAGTTTCCGCAGCCGATGAACCTGGAGTTTCTGCTGCGCGCATATGCCCGCACCGGCGACCCGACGGCGCTGGAGATGGTGCGCTTCACCCTGGTACAGATGGCGCGCGGCGGCATCTATGACCAGATCGGCGGGGGTTTTCATCGCTACAGCGTGGATGCGATCTGGTTGGTTCCGCACTTTGAGAAGATGCTCTACGACAATGCGCAACTCAGCCGCGTCTATCTGCACGCCTGGCAGGTCACTGGCGATCCCTTCTTCCGGCGCATCGCCGAAGAAATCTACGATTACATCCTGCGGGAGATGACCTCGCCCGAAGGCGGCTTCTACAGCACGACCGACGCCGACAGCGAAGGCGAAGAAGGCAAGTTCTTCGTGTGGAGCATCGAAGAGGTGCGCGCGCTGCTGGGCGCGGACGCCAATATCGCCATCGAATATTGGGGGATGTCGCCCCGCGGCAATTTTGAGGGGCGCAGCATCTTGTATGTGCCGAACGATGACGCGGTGGCGGCGGCGCGGCTCAACCTGACCGTTGAGGAGCTGCGATCCCGCTTGCAGGCGATTCGTGACCGGCTGTTCGCTGCGCGGTCGCAGCGAGTGCCGCCGGCGCTGGATGACAAGATTTTGACGGCCTGGAACGGCATGATGTTGGCCAGCCTGGCAGAGGCGGCGCGCGTCCTGAAACGGCCGGACTACCGCGAGGCGGCGGAACGAAACGCTGATTTCCTGCTCAGCCAACTGCGGACGCCATCCGGACGGCTGCTGCGCGTCTACAAAGATGGCCAGGCGCGGATCAACGGCTATCTTGAAGATTACGCCAACTTGATCGATGGTTTACTGGAGCTGTACCAGACGACCTTCGAACCGCGCTGGTTCCTGGAGGCGCGGCGGCTGACCGACCTGACGCTGGAACACTTCCCCGCGCCCGATGGGGGCTTCTTCGACACCAGCGATGATCATGAAGCGCTGATCGTCCGCCCGCGCAACTTGCAGGATAACGCGACGCCCTCCGGCAATGCCATGATGGCGCGGCAGCTCGTTCGGCTGGCCGCCTACACCGGCGAGGCGCGCTACGAGCAGGTCGCCCGCGGCACGCTGGGGCTGCTGACTGAGGCGATGCGGCGCTATCCTCAGGCGTTTGGCGAGGCGCTGAGCGCGGCCGATATGCTGGTGGCAGGCCTCGATGAAGCGGCCGTCATCGGCGATCCGGCTGATGCGCGGACGGCGGCGCTGTTAGATGTCATCCAGCAGCCCTACCGTCCGAATTTGATCGCTGCCGCGGCCGAGCGAGATGTGGACGGCGAGCACCCGATTCCGCTGCTGAGCTACCGAACCTGCCGCGACGGCGCGCCCACCGCTTACGTATGCCGGCATTTCGTGTGCGCTAACCCGGTGACCGAGCCTGAAGCGCTGCGGCAGTTGTTAGATGAGCGCTGAGACGCGGTTGATCAACGTATGTTGACGGCTGAGCAAGTCACCCAGACGCTGGCCCCCCGGCCGGTGCGGTTCTTCGCCACGCTGGAGAGCACGAACGACGCGGCGCTGGCCTGGCTGCATGAGGGGGCAGCTTCGGGTTCGGTCGTGATCGCCGACGAACAGACGCGCGGACGCGGCCGTCTGGGGCGGGTGTGGCAGACGCCGGCGGGCGCGGCGCTGGCGGCGTCGGTGGTGCTGCGCCCGCCGCCTCACCTGCTGCATCAGATCACGATGGTAGGGGCGCTGGCGGTCGTGGATCTGTTAGATGGGCTTGGCCTGAGCGATGTGGGCGTGAAATGGCCGAATGATGTGCAGGTGCGGGGGCGCAAGGTGTCTGGTGTGCTGTCCGAAGCGGCCTGGCGCGGCCAGAACCTAGACGGCGTAGTGTTGGGCATCGGCGTCAACGTGCGGGTGGATTTCGCCGGCACAGGGCTGGCGGACAGGGCGACAAGCATCGAAATGGAGTTGGGCCGACCAGTTGACCGGCTGGCGCTGCTGGCCAGCTTGCTGGACGCTGTCGATCGCTGGTACGATCGTCTCGAGTCTGGCCTCACGTTTGACTGCTGGAAGCGGCGCTTGACGACGTTGGGCCAGACGGTGACTCTGCAGGGCGGCGCGCTCGTCGGCCAGGCCGAAGCTGTGGATGAACAGGGCGGGCTGCTGGTGCGTGGGTTGGATGGCCGGCTGCGCCGCGTGCTGGCTGGTGATATCGCCCCAGCTGACCGGAGTTGAGGGATGGGTATCAAGCTCGATTGGGAGATCGAAGCCGAACAATCGCGCCTGAGCCGCGGCGGCGAAGATCCGCGCACAGCACGCCAGCGCCGGCGGGCGCGGCTGCGGCTGCTGCTGTTCCTGCTGAGCATCATCGGCATCCTGGGCGGGATTGCCGGAGCTGTCCTCTTCCGTCTGGAAGAAGTGCGGCTGGAGATTGAGGAACAGCTTCGGAACACGGTCGCGGCTGAATCTGCCGCGCTGCGGTTTGGCGACTGGGCAGCCTTCTCGGAAGTGCAGCGCAGCGCTTCCGGCGATTGGCTGCAGTCTCAGGAGCGGGTTTTCTCTGAGTATCAGCGGCTCAAACTGGAGCGTCAACTCAAACTGACTGGGCGTGTGCTTGATCTGGAAATTGATCGGTCGCGTGGGCGCGTGATCGTAGAGGAGATCATCGACGATGTCCCTTACGCCCGCGTCTGGTTCTACTGGCGCTTTGAAGACGGCTGGCATCATGTCCCGCCTGATTACACTTTCTGGGGCGAATCCCGCGAGATCGTGAGCCAGCAGGTGACCTTGCGCTACCGGTCTGTCGATCAGGCGCTGGCGCTGGCCGTACAGGCCAAGCTCGATGGGTGGCTGCCGGCAGCTTGTGAGGCTCTGGCTTGCTCGGCGCCGCCTCAGGTGATGGTTGAGATCATCCCTGACGAAGCGCTGTCGGTTTCCTGGTCGCCGGCTGACCCGTGGCTGCTGCGCCTGCCGTCACCGTATGTGGGGCGGGCGCGGGCAGACCAGCCGTTTGATCTCGATTTGCAGTTTGCGCTGGCCAACGCGCTGGCCGAACGGTTGGTGGCGGTGGTCTCCAACGGCATGCAGCCGGTCTACCCCGCCGACGCTTACTATCTGCGCCAGGCGATCATCTCATGGCTAGTGGGGGAGTTCGTCCAGGTCGATACCAACGCCTTCGTCATTCAGAGCTTGTCTCGCAATTATGGCGCGGCGGCGGTGGGACGGCTGCTCCAGGCTATGCTGCCGGATGGTGATGCGCGCGTGTTGAGTCTGGCGGCGGGCGTCACATCGCTCGACCAGGCTGATCTAGACTGGCGCGATCTGCTCACGTGGCGGCTGGTCACCGAGGCCGAATTGATCCAGCGGCGCGATGAGGCTGGTTTCCTGACGCTGTACGATACTCGCGATGAATTCGTTCGCAGCCTGGCCTACCAGCGTTTCGCCGCCGGTTCGGTTGAGGCGCAGCCGGTGGTCGTCTCGGCGCTGCGCGAGCCTGCGGGCGACGGCGCGTTTCAACTGCGGGCTGTTGTGCAGTTTGGCGCCGGCCAGCAGGCTGAGGTGATGTTCCGACTGGTGGATGGCGTGTGGCGTCGCGCGAGTTAAGCCTGCGTCCGGCAAGCTGTGCTACAATGATGATCGAACGGTGAGGAGGCACTCAGGGAGCGATAAGATGCCGACTGATGATCTGCGCGAACTCCGCGATATGGCGTCGGAGCTTGACTTCGACTTCGAGGAGGATGAAAAAGACGATCCGTTTGTGGATGAGGAGGATGTCGACCAGAAAGTGGACAAGCTGTTCCTCGGCATGACCGCCGTGGAGCGCATGTTCCTGACGATTTTCCTGTTCATGAACGTGTGTATCCTGGGCCTGGCGCTGCTGCTGGCGACGCAGCGCATCGTGTTCTAGCGCCGGCTGAGTCTGACTCTTCGGGGCGGGCGCAGCGGATCACTTTTGCCCGCCCCTCGATCCACGCGCTGACGCTAACGTCCCGGTTTCAATACCAGTTTGGCGGCGGCGTTGGCCTCAATTTGATCGCGGCTCCACAGCATCGGGTGATATTCGATCAGTCTCCAGGGCTCAATCATATCGTTGTAGTGCGGGCTGAAAGGATGGCCGCTCTGCCCGGTCGTGTGCATGCTCAGGCTGCCGGCGAAATCGCCCAAATCAACGATCATCCGCATGGAAGGCAGCGACCGCACCGTAAAATCTCCAGAGGACGCATTCCAGCCAGTCGCATTCACGATGTCCGAGCCGCCGCTGGCCATCACCGGCCCGCGATTGACCAGGTTTTCGATCAGGTCAATGCCGCTCTGCCCCAGCGGGTTGCTGACGAAGGTGGCGGTATGGAGGCTGCCCCATTTCCAGGCGGCGCGGTCTGCGCCCAGCGCCTTGACCGTCGCCTCGTACCCCTCAGCAAATGACCGGCGCAGGATGTCGTCGCGCGTCTCGGTCACGTCTGTTGTGCTGACGTCGTCCCACCAGGCGTTATCCGGCTGCTGCGCCAGCAGGTAGACGGCCCACATGTTTTCGTCGCCGCCGCCCGCGCTGTCGTCCTCGCCGAGCTGGTCGTTGAACAGGTTGGCTACCAGCCGCGCCCAGAAGCTGGCGTACAGCGCCGCCTGCGGGCTGTCCATGTGCATTTGGTAATCCCAGCCGGCCAGCCAGTCGCGGGCGTCATTGAGCGCCGCATCGCCCATATCAACCGCCTGTAAATAGGGCATCAGCTCCTCGGCGCTGATCATCTTGTTGTCGCCGTGGATCGTGCGGAACGTCTCCGGCGTGTGTGGAGCCAGCGTCGTCAAGAGCTCGGTGATGCGCTGTCCCCGGTAGCCATAAGCCCATTCTTGCGAGATGACATAATTGGCATCTTCGCCGAACTCGTCCGCCAATTTGTCCCGAAGCTGATCGTAGTATGCCAGCGGGACAACGGCCTGATTGGCGGTTTCGATATAGCCGCGCTCCGGGTTGAAGATGCGCGGCAGCTCGTCGAACGGGATATATCCCTTCCACTCATACTGGTCGGTCGTGCCGTCAACTGGCAGCAGGCCGCTGTGTCCGGGCGCGCGGATGGGGATGTTGCCGGGGGTCTGGTAGCCGATGTTGCCCTGCACGTCGGCGTAAATGATGTTCTGCGAGGGGGTGTCCCAGTAGCGCAGCGCCGACCGGAAGCTCTCCCAGTCTTTGGCCTGGTTGAGCAGGATGATTGACCGCAGGATCGCGCCGCGTTCAGCCGTCGCCGTCCAGCGGAAGGCCAGCGGATCCTCGTTGTTGAAACCCTGCGGACTGCCGGCGTCGTCCAATTGGTTATCATTGATGATCGGTCCTAAGTGAGTCTCGCGCACCTGTAGGGTGACTGGCGGTTCGCCATCGCCGAACTGAATCGTCTCCTCGATCAGGGTCATGTCGCGCCACTCGCCGTTCCATTCGTACTGGAGCGGGTTGTCGGGGTTGACCTTGATGCGGTACAGGTCTTGGGTGTCTGGGCCGACGTTGGTCACCCCCCAGGCGATCGACTCGTTGTGGCCGATGACCACGCCCGGCGTGGCTGGGAAGGCGAAGCCGCGCACGTTGTAGGGACAGGCTTCGCCGACCGGCTGGCAGTGGAGGCCGACTTCATACCAAATGGAAGGCATCTGAATGCCCAGATGCGGATCGTTCGCCAGCAGCGGTTGGCCGCTCTCGGTGAGTTTACGGCTGACCACCCAGTTGTTGCTGCCCAGTCCAATCTGCGACGCGAACAGCGGGCTAGAGGCCGTGAGGCCGCCCGCCAGCCGGGTGCTGATCCCGACGATGCCGGCGGTGTCGCGGGCTGTCGTCAACGAAGCCTCGGTCAGCGGCAGGTCTTCGGCGAGCAGGATGGTCGGCTTGTCGTCGAACGGGTAGGGCGGCAGATATTGGTCGGTCATCTCCGGGCCCAACCGTTCGTAGAGCGCAGAACGCAGCAGCTCAGCAGACCGGTTGCCGCTCAGGTTCCAGGCCATCGCTTTAGCCCACACCAGCGAGTCGACTGGAGTCCAGGGGGCGATGGGGATGCGAACGCCGGTGATGCCCAGCAGCGAGTATTCCAGCGCCAGGTCGTCCGTCGTCCGGTTGAGGATGTAGGCATTGACGCCATCGGCGAAAGCCTGCAGCACGGCGATGCTTTCGGGATCGTAGGCGGCCAGATCGCGCTCGGCGGCGCGGCGCCAGCCCACTGTGCGGATGAAGACGTCCTGTCCCATGATGGCTTGGTTCTTGCCGGTCAGCTCCTGGATGGAGCCGCTGCCGATGTGGCGCGAAAACTCCATCTGCCACCAGCGATCCTGCGCCTGGACGTAGCCCTGAGCGAAGAATAGATCATAAGTGCTGCTGGCATAGATGTGAGGGATGCCTCAGGTATCGCGGATGACCTCGACGCTGTCCTTGAGCCCGGCGCCGTCGGCTGTCTGGGCGGCCGCCGGCAGGCTGACGGTGATTTCGCCCGCGTGCTGGGGCAGGGGGCCGCGCGTCCAGTCGTTGTAGACGAGAAAGCCTCCGACGGCGATCAAGATGATAACGATGACCAGAACCAGTAAAACAATCCGTAGTATTTTCATTTTGCGCTCCAATGCCGCAGTATTTGATCCGGCGCCCGGCCGTGGCGATAGTTGTAGCACGGATCACCGCGCCTGACAAAGATGACGCCGCTGGCGGGCGTCAGGGGGCAAGAGCTTCGAGCGCCGCCTCTAAATCCTGGAGGTAGCGGGCTGCGGCAGCGGCATGCCGTCCGTCCGGCGATAGTTCGAGGTAGCGCCGAAAATCGGCCAGCGCTTCTCGATGAAGCTGGCTGCCGGTCTGCAGCACCGAGGCGTACAGCAGGCCGCGGTAAAAGTAAGCTTCGTCCCAGTCGGGCAGCAGCGCCAGGGCGCGATTGTGGTCGGCCAGCGCCCGGTCCCACTCGTACAGCGCCAGCCAGGTGCGCCCCCGCTGTAGGTACAGGCGTGGATTGTCCGGGTCGAACGCCAGCGCCAGCGTGAAAGAGTTGGCGGCGGCAGCGTGCTGTTCGATCTGGAGGTAGTGGTCGGCGCGACGTTCCAGCCAGCGCGCCGCCAGGGAAGCCATCTGGCCGGCAGCAGTGAGGCGTCGGTCGGGAAGCGCCGGGCTGCACGCGCCGATCATGACGATCGTCCATGCCAGCGCCAGCCCCACCTGATGCCAACGCCAGCCCAGCCTGGTGGCCCAAATGAGGATCATGTAGGCTCCTGTTTGTCAGCTTAAACCCAGCCTTAACTTCAGCCTGCGAACCTGTTGAGCGTTCATTTTAACCCAAGCGATTTGGGATAAAAAGTATTATCATTTGGGATACAAAAGATGCTGTATGGCTTTCTAGCCAGCGCTGAGACTAGCCACCGGACATCAAACAAAAGTTCGGAATCGAGACGCGGGGGATGGGATCAGACAGGGCTAATCGCCGTTCGAGGAAATCCCAACCGAGCCGAAACAGGCTCAAATCACGGCGGTCAGTGCGGTCAATCTCGTCGGCGAGGTGGTGGGTCATGACATGCTCAGCCAGCGCCACCAGCCACAGGTAGAGCAGGCACACCGCCAGGGTTAAACGCGA
>CALAJK010000070.1 GCA_937922795.1 uncultured Anaerolineae bacterium | reverse complement strand
ATCGTCAGGTCAGTTTCCCAGCCCGGTCTTTGCCAGGATATCGGCGATCTTCTCCGGATTTGGATCGAAATCATTGAAGATGCTGTAAGGTAAATTGTGCTGCCGCACGTATTCGGGCATTCGAGCCAGCGTGCTGCGGATGTCGTCCGGACGTAGCTGATCCAGACGGATGCCGGCTGAGCGAATTGTGTCCTGGATTGGCTGGATGTCCTGCCCATGGAGCGCAGCGGCGATGAGGATGCCGGGGCCGACAAGGTCAGCATACGGGACGCCGTATCCGCTGGCAGTCAGCGGCTCAATCGCATAGGCGAAATACTGCTCGCTGCCTTCCTGGGGACGGTTATGGCCGAGTTGGTTGGTGAGCTGTACTTCCAGGCACATCAGATCGAGCAGGTTCGTCAGCGCCTCGATCTTGCCCTGACCGACGCCGGCGGCGATCTTGAACGCCTGCTGGGCGATGCCGGCGGCTAGGCCGGCAGCCCAGGGCTGGAAGCGCGTCTCCGGCGTGTTCCGGTTGCGCTCGGCAGCATAGCGCCAGTCGAGCAGGCCGGTGACGATGCTCAGTAGTTCACAGATGCCCGTGCCGCGAATGTGGGGAGGCGCGCTGCGGATGATCTCCCAGTCAATGATCACCTTGCTGGCCGGGCCAGTGGTGACATAGTGAACGGTGCCATGTTCGCGCACGGCCACCAGGGCGGTGAAGAAGCCGTCCACGCTCAGCGCGGTGGGGATGGTGACCACCGGCAGCTTGTTCACCCAGCCGATGAATTTGGCGGCGTCGGATGCCAGCCCGCCGCCGACGCCGTAGATCACTTCTACCTGGGGCGGCAGCTCGGCGGCCAGCATTTTGAAGAAGTCATGATCTGCCTTGTGCGGCTCGGCTTGGATCACCAACGGCAGGTTGAGCAGGGGCCCGGCAGCGCTCCAGGCCGGGCCGCTGGTGAGCAGCGCTGCCGGTCGGTTTTCGATGACGGTGCGCAGGTCGCGGATTTCAATTTCGGGCAGCGGCCAAATTGTGGTCATAAAGCCCTTCCAATGAGGTAGCGTGCAAACATTACTCCACTATAGTACCTAATGCGTCATTTTCCAACTACGACCTACTGTGAGCCGAAATTCCCGGCACAGAATGCCTTGAAGGATTGGGCTGGATAAGCGACAATTACGCCTCGTCATTCGTCGCCTGCCCGCTGTACCGGAGCCTGACCTATGGATTCGCGTCTGCCGTCCAATGCTGATTTGGTGGAATACAGCGCTGCACTTCCCTGGCGGGAAATCGAACAGCAGAAGCGCAAGTTCAATCAAACGCTCGCCCAGGCGCTGAGCGAAACGCCTGGCGACAGCCTGCCGGTTGAGCGCCTGTCAGAAGCCGTGGGCGTGCCGGTGACAACCTACTATGACGACGGCGATGCCCGCGGCGGCAACGTGATCCTGGCGGAGATCAACGGGCGGCGGCACGTGTTGGGGGCAGTGGTCAGCGCGCGCTACCGGGGCAAGAAATCGTTTTTGCAGAGCGTAGTGCCGTATAATTTCAACCCCAGCGTCAATCACACCAACATTCATGAGACCGATGATCCGGTGACGCGGATGCGGTCGCTGGGCGCTGAGATCGAGCTGGGATTGGTGAACCACGATGGCGGCGCGCCGAGCGAAGCCCAGGTTCAGAACTATATTCGAGTTTACCGGGAACATGCGCACCGGCTGGGCATCAGCCCGCAGGTGGACCGAGAGGCCGGGCAGTATCAGGTTGAAGCGCATATCGCGCCGGTGATCGGCTACCAGAAGACGCGCGCGGCGCTCGGCGGCATCTTGACGGCGCTGGCGGCTTCCAGCCAGGAGACCGGCCTGCTGACCACGATTTTACCCACCTATCCGGTCAACTCGGATTTCAAGCTGACCGAGGATCCCAAAGTCCAAACGGCCGTGGACTTGATGCTCGAAGTGAACGGGTTTTTCCCGGAGTATGCCCAGCGGTTGGCCGAAGCGCATGAGCGCTATCACGTGCCGGCAGGGAGCTGCAATTATGTGCAGATGTTCCGCATCCAGGGCTGCCACATTCATATTGACCTGGGCGGGCGCTCAGAGGCGTTGGGGCTGCTGACGTTTTACACCATGCTGCGCAGCGCGTCGGCCATCGCCAATGCCGCCGTGCTCAAAGGCGGCCCGTTCGTCAACGGCACGTGCGATCCTGAGCGCCTGTGCACGCGGGAGTATCTGCGCGGTGTCACCGTCACCGGGCGTTATCTGGAGCTGCCGACCAGCCCGCATCTATCGCCGCAGGGGCTGGAGCGCTACGCAGCGCTGCTGCGCCTGGAGCGGGTGAACGCGCCAGGGCGGGCGATGCTGTACGACGACGAGCTGGGCGAGATGATCTCGGTGATGCACAACCCGATTGGCCGGGTGCGCCCTGATTTGGCGACCAGCAAACGCATCTGCACGCTGGAAAGCACCGGCATGCCGGCCTGCATCAGCGCGTCCCGCATGGCGGCAGTGCTGACCGACTTCGAGTACAGCCACGTGGTGATCGAGCACTACTTCCGTAGACATGGCTGTGACCTGGAGCCGATGGCCAATAACCGCCTAATGTGGGCAGTGCTGGGGCCGCTGGATCGGGAGACGTTTCTGCGTCTGCAAGATGCCTCCGACCGGGAGTGCACCGACGTGGTCATCGTCACGGCTACCGGCCAGGAGATGCGGCTGTCTGAGTTCTACGAACTGAAGCGCAAATTCATGCACCGGGCGCTTCTAGAAGTCGACTCGGTGGACATCACGCCCCGAGACATTGACGATGTGTACGTCAGCCTGACCCGAATGCTGGAACCGCCCAGCGGGTATCAAGCGCAGACGATCCATCAGTTCGTGGCCGATCCTAAACTCAAAAGCACGGGTAATTGGGGTCAGATTCTGAAGAATGCTTTCCTTGAAGCGGGCGGTGTGCCGGGCGCGCACCAGCCAGATATCGTCATGAAAATCGTGTATCAGATCAATGATGCGCTGCGCACCCGTTACCTGTCAGGCGTCGGCACGCATTCATCAGATTGAGACGTCGGCATGTCATCGAGTTCACAGTCTGCCGTTCCAACCGACAGCGGCGCTCCGGCGCCGCCCATCCAAATCCCGTTCAACCGCCCCTGTTTCACGGGCAATGAGCTGCGCTATATCCAGGAGGCAGTAGCTCGCGGGCAGATTTCCGGCGATGGCCATTTTAGCAAAGCCTGCCATGCTTACCTTGAACAGGCGCTGGGCGTGCGCAAGGCGCTGCTGACGACTTCGTGCACCCACGCGCTGGAGATGTCGGCGCTGCTGCTGAACATCCAGCCCGATGATGAAGTGATCGTGCCATCTTTCACCTTCGTGTCCACGATCAACGCCTTCGTCCTGCGCGGCGCACGTCCAAAGTTTGTGGATATTCGGCCGGATACGCTCAACCTGGATGAGCGCCTGCTGGAGGCAGCGATCACGCCGCGGACGCGGGCGATCGTCGTTGTCCATTACGGCGGCGTGGGCTGTGAGATGGATGCGATCCTGGAGATTGCCGGGCGTTACCAGATTCCTGTCGTCGAGGACAACGCGCACGGCCTATTCGCCCGCTATCGGGGGCGCTATCTGGGCACCTTTGGCTGCATGGCCACCCAGAGCTTTCACGAGACGAAAAACTTCCACTGCGGCGAAGGGGGCGCGCTGCTGATCAACGATGAACAATACATCGAGCGCGCCGAGATCATCCGTGAGAAGGGCACCAATCGCAGCCGCTTCTTCCGGGGCCAAGTGGATAAATATACCTGGGTAGATATCGGCTCCAGCTACCTGCCGTCTGAGGTGCTGGCGGCCTTCTTGTACGCGCAGCTTGAAGGGCGCGAGTCTATTCAGGCGAAGCGTCAGCGGATCTGGCAGCGCTACCAGGCTGAACTGGCCGGTTGGGCCGTCGAGCATGGCGTGACGTTGCCGACGATTCCCCCCCACTGCGACCAAGCGTACCACGTGTTCTACATTCTCATGCCGTCGCTCGCCAGCCGGCAGCGCCTTATCGCTCATCTGCGGGGGCAGGGCATCCTGAGCGTGTTTCACTATCTGCCGCTGCACCTGTCGGACATGGGGCGCAAATATGGCGGCCAGGCCGGCGACTGCCCAGTGACCGAACGGGTGAGCGACTGCCTGCTGCGACTGCCGCTGTACAACGATCTGACTGAAGCCGACCAGGGACGGGTGATCGCGGCGCTGTGCGCCTTTGAGGGTTGGTGACGCGGACGCACAAAGCCCAGCCTATCCGCGCCTTGACAAAGCATGATACAATCCATGTAACACATTCGTATCAGGCGATGATCGCTGGTTGTTGACGACAACACACTGACTGGTTGACTGTAAACTCGGCGCGCAGAGCGTGTTCCGAGCGATTTGTGTTTTATCGAGAGCCTAGAAAGGAGTGCGCTGCGCGCCGGGCAGAGCCCGCGCTGCGACTGCGCGACGTGTAAAGAGAGAATGCCAAAACAATCCAAATTGCGAATAGTCCCCCTGGGCGGTCTGGGGGAAATCGGCAAGAACATGACCGTGTTCGAAATGGGGACGGATGCCATCATCATTGATGCGGGCATCATGTTCCCGGCGAACGACATGCTGGGGATTGATTACATTATCCCTGACTTCCGCTATTTGCGCGATCGCAAAGACCTGAAGATCCACGGCCTCATATTCACCCACGGTCACGAAGACCATGTCGGGGCAGTATCGCATGTGATCGAGGCGTTTCCGAATACCCCCATTTGGGCGACACCGCTGACGGCCGGCCTGATTCAGGTGAAGCTCAAAAATGCCGGCCTGATGAAAGCGACCACGATCAACGTATTCCATGCCGGCGACGTGCTCAAGGTGGGGCCGTTCACGCTGGAAAGCTACCATGTGTGCCACAGCATCCCGGATTGTGTGGGATTCGGCATCGTCACGCCCTTTGGGATCGTCATCCACAGCGGTGACTACAAGTTTGACAATACGCCTGTGGACGGCAAGCGGACGGACTACTCCAAGCTGGCCGAGTTCTCGCGGCGCGGCGTCGTCCTGCTCATGGGCGACAGCACCAACGCTGACCAGGCTGGCTGGACGCCATCTGAGAGCGTGATTGATGAGGCGTTCGACAAGGTGTTCCGCAGCGCCCCCGGCCGGATCATGGTGGCCACCTTCGCCTCACTCATCTCGCGCGTGCAGCAGGTGGCGCAGGCGGCTGAACGACATGGGCGCAGGTTGGCAGTTGCCGGGCACAGCATGTCTGAGAACATCAAGATGGCGCGCGAGCTGGGCATCCTCAATATTCCCAGCGATTTGTTCGTGGATCTCAACCGCATCGGCCAGATGCCCCCCAGCAAAGTGGTCATCATGGTCACCGGCGCTCAAGGCGAACCATCAGCCGTGCTAAGCCGTCTGGCTACCGGCCGTCACCGCCAGCTGGATATTGAGCTGGGGGATACCATCGTGATCTCCTCCCACACCATCCCTGGCAACGAAGAGATGGTTAACCGCACGATCAACCGCTTGTTCCAGCGCGGTGCTGATGTCATCTATGATCCCATCGCGCCGGTGCACGTTTCAGGACATGCCCGGCAGGAAGAGATGCGGCTGTTGATGAACCTGACTAATCCCCGCTACTTCCTGCCTATTCATGGCGAACTGCGCCACCTGAAGGCCCATGCCAAGCTGGCGCTGCAAACCGGTATCCCTAAAGAAAATGTCTTTGTAGTCGAAAACGGCGTGGTGGTAGAGATTGACAAGTCCGGCGTGCGGTTGGGGGAGCGCGTGCCCGGCGGCTACGTCTTCGTGGATGGCAGCGTTATGGGCGATCTGGGCAAGGCTATCATTCGTGACCGTGAGACGCTGGCGCGAGATGGGTTCGTGATCGTCAATGTCACGGTGGATCGCCATACCGGCTATTTGATCGGCGAGCCAGAGATCATCTCACGCGGGTTCGTCTACATGCGCGACGAAGAAGAGCTGCAAACGCTGCTGAAGCTGGCGATTGTAGACGTGTTGGGGCACACCCACGGACAAAATGGCCAGCGGCGTGAAAAACTGCAAGAGAGTATCAGCCGCGTGCTGTACAATGAGACGAAACGCCGCCCCATGATCTTCAGCATCGTCAACGAGCGGTAAAACTATCCGCAGAAAGGCGTGCGACGGTTTGCTGCTAGGGATGGTTGCTCACCGCTCCCAAGGCAGCAGCCGGCGCAGGAAACGCTGCAGGATGCTGGCGCGGGCGTCGCTCCAGGCTTCGCCGGCCACCTCGGCTTGCAGATGCGCCTCCTGAGGTGACTGCTGACCGCGCCCATACCGTTCTACAGTGTACAACTGAGTGATGGCGGTCACCGGCGGCTCAGCCTGGGGCAGGCGGCGGATGATCACCCGCCGACGCTCTTCGGGCGTTTGCTGGGCGGCCGGTCGGATCCCAATCAGGCTGATATAGCGCTGCAGGCGCGCGTACGCCCGCGCGATCGGGCTGAGCCCTCGCATCCCGCGCCATTCCCACCACCACCAGATGAAGATCCCGATGCCGATCAGCACAGCGATGATCAGCAGGATCGCTAGGACGAGTCCTAGCGCGGCCAGGATGGCCGACAGCGGTCCGCGCGTCTGCGGCGTCAAGGGCGGCGGCTGCGTCGGCACGATGACCGGCGTAGCGGTGGGCGTTGGCGTAGCAGTCGGCGTCGGTGTGGGGGGGATCAAGCCGCTCTCAGGCGGCAGCGGCGTCGTTGCCGCCGGCTCAGTAGGAGTTGCAGTTGGCGTGGGCGTCAGCGTAGCAGTTGGCGTCGGGCTGGCTAGCGGTGTTGCGCTCGGCTGGAGGCCGGACGGAACATCGTCTACCCGGTTGATCGGCGTTTGGGCAGCGGTCGGCTCGAACTCGATCCAGCCATAGCCGGGGAAGTACACCTCAACCCAAGTATGCGCGTCGCGTTCCTCCACGACGAACGCATTCTGCGCTGGGTCCCAATTCCCCTGGGCGAAACCGGCCGCCATCCGCGCGGGGATGCCCAGGCTGCGCAGCATCATGATCATAGCCGATGCGTAGTAGTTGCAGTACCCCTGGCGCAGATCGAACAGCAGCCAGTCAACCGGATCCTGGTTGCGCGGCGGCTGCGGAATGCGCTCATTGTACGTGATATTGGTGCGCAGCCAGGACTCGATCGCTACTGCCCGATCATAGGGTGTGACAGCGCCAGCCTCATTGACGATATTCTGGGCTAGTTGGATTGTCCGGTTAGTGATCGACGGCGTCATCTGCAAGTACCACTGTCGGATCCAAGGGGGGTAGTCTACACCTGACGCGCGCAGCTGCCCGCCGGTGGCGGTGCTCAACAGGCTGGTGACGGTGTAGGTGTCGCCGCGCCGCAGGACGCGGGTAGGACGAATGACAGAAACGTTCATGGCCGCCCGGATGATGTCATCGGGCGTATAGCGCAGATCGGTGCGCGTGGGAAGGTCAATCTCAACCGGCTGCGGTGCCGCATAGATCAACCGCGAGGCGCTCAAGCCGACGACGAACTGCTGCTGGATCGGCGTGCGTCCGCCCAGCGTGTCTGGATCGTATTCGATCTTCAGCGGCGCCTGTTCCACGGTCAAACGGATGCTGGCGCCCGGCGCCCAGCGGCCGGCGTCGTAGATGTCGAACACCCGCGACCGCCAGTAATAGCGGCGTCCCGGCGGGGCCGACGCCAGGAAGACGATCTGCTCGCCGAGCTGGATGGCGCCGCCGAGCTGGAGCGAGTCGCCGCCGTAGTAGTCAGCCGTGGTGGGGCCTTGTGTCTCGACGGTGCTGAACAGGCGATTCCAAAACTCAGCCAGTTGAGTTAGCGGGTCGCTGCGCAAGAATTCCTGAAACTGGTTGAGCCGTTCCTGTAGATCGGTGGAGGGGATGACCCAGGCTCCCAAGACGGCCACCAGCGCCAACAGCGCGCCGATGCGAAAGAACTGGCGGCGCACGCTGCGCGGCGCGCGGATGCCGTTCACGTACCAGTCCCAGGCGCGCGCGTCCAGGTTAGAGCGCACCACCAGCAGCAGCGCCAGGAAGCTGTACATGATCAGGTAGCCATCGAGGTTGACTTCGCCGGTGTAGTAGGCGCTGTTGCCCACCAACAGCAATCCGGGCGGCAAAACCGCCCGCCAGACGCGGTCAACCCGGAACACATGCCAGGCGAGATTGAAGCCGATGAACCACAGCAGCGAGGACGCCAGCAGCATGAACACCAGCTCATCCTGGTTGATCCCGCCGGAGATGGCATCGCCCACCCAGGCCGCAAACCGTGTGAAAACCGCGACCATCCCTTCAGCCAAACCTCCCGGCAGGCTGAGGGCGGCCAGCATCAGGACGCTGCCCAAACCATAGATGCCGCTGAGGATGAGGGCGATCAGCTCGTTGTAGTGGCTGCGCGCCAGCAGAAATCCCAGGATCACGCTCAGGAAAGCGACAGGGATGGTCACCTCAAGCGCTATCGGCCATCCGGCGGCGGCCAACGACAGCGCCGGCAGGATCGCCAGGGCAATTGTGATCGCCAGCGTCCACTCGTCGCCGGGGGCGAACAGCATACGCCAGAGGAAGGTTAGGCGCCGCTGCCAGCGGCTCTCAGGTAGCGATGATTTTACAGATGCGGTCATATTCTGCTCAACGAACAGGGGGATAGTTCGATAGCTATCCCCCACAGCGCCCCATTTTAGCGGCGTTCGAGTGGACTGACAACCTTCGCTTTGTCTATGCTAAGACAAAATACCTTGCGTCCGGATTTCGCCCTAGGATCCTTTCAGCAGGTAATGTATACTGTAATAGTGTCCAGGTTGGCCGGGTGATCGCTCTCCTGCCTGAGCAGGGGGGAGGAAAGTCCGCCCTCCACAGGGTACGGTGCTGGCTAACGGCCAGGCGGGGTAACCCGACGGCAAGTGCCACAGAGAAGTGTATTGCCCCATGCGCGAGCATGGAGCGAGGGTGAAACGGCGGTGTAAGAGACCACCGGCGCGGGCAGTGATGTTCGCGGCCAGGCAAACCCCACCGGGAGCAAGGCCAAGCAGGCGCATTGGGGCGACCCGTCCCACAAAAAGCGCCGGGTCGGCTGCTTGAGCTTGTAGGTAACTACAAGCCCAGATAGATGATCACCCACGACAGAAGGCGGCTTACAGGCCGGCCTGGACACACTCCCCATTGCAGGTGGTAGGCAGCCGTGCCGCCAAATGTTCCGATCTAGCCTTTGAACGGCGTCCCGCGCAGGTCGCGCCATGGACCGCCGTCGGCGAAGCGTTCCGGATTGAGGACGCGCGGGCGCGGATCTTCAGCCTGGTCGAGCTGCAGCACCATCCACTTTGGGTAGGGTGTGCCGGGATCAGAGGCTGTGTTTAAGATCGCGAAATCCTCCGGTGTCAGTTGCAGGTCGGCGGCCAGGATGTTGTCTTCTAGATGGTGGTGGGTGCGGGCCGCGATGATGACGCTGCTGATGGCCGGGCGCGACAGCGTCCACGCCAGCGCCACCCGCGCCGGGCTCACGCCGTGGCGGTTCGCCACCTGGCGCAGCGCGTCAATGACGCGGTAGCCGCGTTCAGCATCGAACGGCACGAACTGGCCCGCTTCAGCGAAGCGCGTCCCCGCCGGCGGCGGGTTGCCCCGGTCATATTTGCCCGTCAAGAAACCGCCAGCCAGCGCGCTCCACACCAGGATGCCCATGCCGGTATACTCGGCGAAGGCCAGCCAATCGTGTTCCAAGTCGCGCCCAACCAGGCTGTAGTACATCTGGGCGGTGACGAATGGTTCCAGCCCCAGCCGTTCCTGGATGCCCAAAGCGATGGCTGCCTGCCAGGCCAGATAGTTGCTCAGGCCGATGTAGCGCACCTTGCCCTGGCGCACCAGGTCATCTAGCGTCCGCAGCGTCTCTTCCAGCGGCGTGGTGCTGTCCCAGCCGTGCACCTGGTACAGGTCGATGTAGTCAGTTTGCAGGCGGCGCAGGCTGCTCTCAACGCCGCGCAGGATATTCACCCGGTGCGCGCCGCTGCGGTTGAAGTTGGTATCGCTCATCGGCAGGCGCATTTTGGTGGCGATCACCAGCTCCTCGCGGATGCCCTTGATAGCTTCGCCCACCAGCGTTTCGCTCTCGCCCCGGCTGTAGACATCGGCAGTGTCAATGAAATTGATGCCATGGTCGAGCGCGAATTTGATCATCGCCGTCGTAGCTTCTTGATCAAGGCCGCCCATGTTCATGGCCTTGCCGAACTGCATTGTCCCCAGCGACAGCGCGCTGACGATCAGCCCGGAACGTCCTAACGTACGGTACTGCATAGAAATTCTCCTTTATAGCGGCAGCCATCCGTTCCGCCGGTCACCCCTGGCGGAAAGTTTGCAGCGTTTCCAAGTAGTGATCGGGCAGGCCGATGTCGTAGCGCTTGCCGTCCATGACCAACCCCAGAAAGCCATCCTCGCGGCGCAGCCGGTCGAGCGCTGAAGTGAGCTGGAACTCGCCGCGCTCGCGCACATTGTTCTGAATATGCTCCTCCAGGTAATCGAACACCTGCGGTTTGATGATGTACTGGCCGAACAGCGTCAGATATTCGCCATCTGGCAGGCCGGGCGTGTGCAGGTTCTCGCGAGCATATTCCACCGTTGGCTTCTCGGCGAATTCGGTAATGTTGAGCAGATGGTCGGAGTCCAGCCAGAAACCCGTCACGGTGCCGAAGTTGGCCAGTAGGTTCTCCGGCGTGCGCCGCACGCCGACAACGCTGATGCTGTGCTGATTGTAAGCGTCAATGAGCTGCTGGGCGCAGGAGCGTTCGCCATCCGAGCGGTAGATATGGTCGCCGAGCATCAGCAGGAACGGCTCGCTGCCCACCAGGTCGCGGGCGCTGTAGACGGCATGGCCAAGCCCTTCCTGCATAGTCTGGATGGCGAACTTCACCCGCTGCCCCATATCGAGCAGGCGGCGCGAGTACTCCTGGAAGTGGCGCGGGAGCTTATTGTAGTTCTCGATAGTCACCTGAACGTTGAAGAAACTTTGGAACGCCGGCAGATCGTGCTGCTGGACGACGATGATGACCTCGTCCAGGCCGGCGTTGAGCGCTTCTTCGACGATCAACAGGATGGCGGGTTTGGCAATGCCGTCTCGATCAATGATCGGGAACAATTCTTTTTTGGTCGCTTTGGTGGCCGGGAACAGCCGGGTGCCGAAGCCCGCCGCCGGGATGACCGCCTTGCGCACCTTGGCGCCGGCGGAGAGCGTCAGCTTGAGGCATGGCATCTGCAGGTCGCGCTCGATGATCTCGATGACGGCCTGCTGATCGGCAGCACTGCGCGCCAGAAATTGGGCAGTGCCGTCGCCCTGCGAGCCAACGCCTTTGCCGCCCCAGATGTGAGGCTTCAGCGGTTCATAGTTGAGGACGCGATGCAGCACCGGCGCCGTCAGCTCCTCCGGGCAGGCGGGCGTCGCGTAGCGGTCGAAGAAGGCCTGGGCCTCGACCATCAGCGCGCCTAACCGTTCGGCGTCAGCCTCTTGCAGCGCCTCCACTGCCTGGTGGACGATGCGCTTGTTGATCGGCCCCAGGAGTTCCTGGACGCCGCGCTCCATCTCGTTATCGGCGAACGGGTAGCAGCGGTTCAGCCGCGCCAGGATTTCCATCGTGTCTTTGTGCGCCTGCAAGTCCACGATGACAAAGTGCAGGTCGTGTTTCACGCGCAGTTCGGTAGTGTCCAGCCGGTCGCCATCAAAGGTCATCAACACCGGGCGCGTGCCGAAGGCACAGCCCTGATCGAGACGTCCACAGCGCGACGGCGTCAGAATTTCGCCGCGATAGGCCATCTCCATCTCGCCGCGCACCGTCATTTTCAGGTCGTAGATCCGGTTGAAGGCGCGGGCGGTCAGCACGCAGATGGCGGCGCTGGAGGATAATCCCTTTTTCACCGGCAGGTCGGTCTTGTAGTTGTTGATGATCAGCCCCCGCACATGGTAGTGCGTGAGGACTTCATAGGCGACTCCGGCGATGTAGCTCCAGAAGCCGCCGCGCTCGGCCTCTGCTATCAGCGCCGCAGGTTCCATTGGGATTGTGTAGGGGCCGTGGGTTTCGCCATCGGGGGTGGTCGAGGTCAAGACTAGCGAGTCGGGATGCGGCTCGACCTCAGCGTAAATGCCCTGGTTGGTGCCGCTGATGAGGGCGAACCCCTTCTCGATCTGAGCGTTGATGCGCCGGTAGCCGCCCGCCCAATCCGAATGTTCGCCTAGCAAACAGATGCGCCCTGGAACGAAGATCTTCAAGTCACAACTCCTCGGTGCAGCAGTTGAGCATGCAGACAGATGTTGGCTTTATTGTAGCGATAACTGACTTTCCGCGCTGTGCTGGCTGGACTCCGATCACGCGCAGTCTTTCGTGTTATAATCAGCCCGCTTGGGATGGAAAGGATGCTCTATGAAATTTGATGTGACGATTTTTCCAGATGATTTGAACAAGGCAGGCGACATCGCGCGGCAGGTAGAAGCATATGGCTTTGACGGCCTGTGGACGGCGGAGACGGCGCATAATCCGTTTCTGCCGCTGACGCATGCCGCTTTCACCACTCGCCGGATCACGCTCGGCACGGCGATCGCGGTCGCATTTCCGCGCAGCCCGATGGTCGTCGCCAACATCGCCTGGGATCTGGCAGAACAGTCAAAAGGCCGCTTCATCCTGGGTCTGGGGACGCAGGTCAAGCCGCACATCACCAAACGTTTCAGCACCGAGTGGACGGCGCCGGTGCCGCGCCTGCGCGAATACATCGAGTCGCTGCGGGCGATCTGGAACACCTGGCAGAACGGCGTCCCGCTGCGCTATCTGGGCGAACACTACAAGTTCACGTTGATGACGCCTTTTTTCTCGCCCAACCCTATGCCCTACTGGGAAGTGCCCATATACATCGCCGGGGTGAACGAGGGACTGTGCCGGCTGGCCGGCGAATACTGCCAGGGTTTTCATGTCCACGCGTTTCATACGGTTCGCTATCTCAAAGAACTCATCATCCCCAGCATCGAAGCCGGCGCGCGCAAGGCCGGGCGCTCACGGGCCGATGTGGCGCTGACCTGCGCCATCTTCGTCGTCACCGGCCGCAACGCTGAAGAGATGCAGAACAATGCCATCATGGCCAAGTCGCAGATCGCCTTTTACGCCAGCACGCCCAGCTATAATGCTGTCCTGCAAACCCACGGCTGGGGCGATCTGGCCGACCGGCTGAACGCGCTGATCCGCGATGGCCGCTGGGCAGAGCTGTGGACGGAGATCAGCGATGAGATGCTGGAGACGTTCGCCGTCGTCGCCGCGCCGGATGAGCTGCCGTACAAGGTGCGCGAGCGCTATGATGGCCTGCTGGACCGGGTGGGATACTACTTTCCCTTCGCGCCGGACGATGAAGATAAAAAACTGATCTGGGAGAGCGCGGCCAAGGCTTTTGCTCATTGAAACTGTAGGCCTGATACGATCATGGATATGATCGCTTTTTACCGGGAGTATGCGGCCTTGGCCGCCGCACAACAGTGAAGCGCTCTGCGCTAACCAGGATGGAGACTTGATGAGACCCGATGAGTACATCAGCGCCCAGTTCAGCCGTTTTGTCGAGCAGTTGAAAGCGTTCATTCGCATCCCCAGTGTCAGCACGGATCCGGAACGCACTGACGATGTGCGCCGCGCCGCCGAGTGGGTGGCCGCCGATCTGCGCCGCGCGGGCATGAAGGTGGTGGAGATCATCCCGACGCCGCGTCACCCAGTCGTGTACGGCGAATGGCTGGGCGCCGGCCCGAATGCGCCGACGGTGCTGATCTACGGCCACTATGATGTGCAGCCGGCGGCGCTGGAGGACGGCTGGACGAGCGACCCGTTCGAGCCGGTCGAGCGCGACGGCTTCTTGTACGCGCGCGGATCCTCGGACGACAAGGGGCAGGTGTTCGCGCATATGAAGGCGGCTGAGGCGCTGCTTGACGAAGGTCAGTCACCGGTGAATCTGAAGTTCATCGTTGAGGGCGAGGAAGAGATCGGATCGCCTAACCTGAACACGGTCGTTCAAACGTACCGTGACCGGTTGAAAGCCGATGTTTGCGTCATCTCGGATGGCGGTATGCCGGCGATAGACCAGCCGGCCATCATCTATGCGCTGCGCGGCCTAGTGGGCATGGAGCTGGAGGTGACAGGCCCATCCCACGATTTGCACAGCGGCCAGTTTGGCGGCACGGTGCATAACCCGGCGCAGGCGCTGGCCGAGATCGTGGCGGCGCTGCACCGGCCAGATGGCAGCGTGGCCGTGCCCGGCTTCTACGATGAAGTGCTGCCGCTGGCTGACGATGAGCGCGCCGAGCTGGCCAAGACGGCCCTGACCGAAGCAGAATGGCGGCGGATGACGGGCGCGCCGCAGCCCTGGGGCGAGCCGGATTACCATTTGCACGAGCGCATCGGCGCGCGCCCGACGCTGGAGATCAACGGCCTGTCCGGTGGGTTCGCCGGCGCGGGTTTCAAGACGGTGCTGCCAGCGCGAGCGCTGGCCAAGATTAGCTGCCGGCTGGTGGCGAACCAGGATCCGCAGCGCATCTATGAGCGCATCCGCGATTACGTCGCCAGCATCACGCCGCCCACGGTGCGCAGCGAACTGCGGCTGCTCCAAGGCAGCGGGCCGGCGTGGGTTGACCGGCATACGCCAGCTATGCAGGCCGCCATCGCTGCTTATGAGAAGGGATGGGGCGCGCGGCCAGCGTTCATGCGCGAGGGCGGCAGCATCCCGATCGTGACCAGCTTCCAACGCGAACTGAGGCTGCCGGTGGTTTTGATGGGATTCGGCCTGAACGATGATGGAGCGCATGGGCCGGATGAGCATTACGGCCTGGAGCTGTTCCGACGCGGCATCCACACTGCCATCGCTTTCTACCAGGAATTGGCGCAGCGATGAATCCCCACGAGTACGCTGCTGCACACGCGCCGCGTTTCCTCGATCAGTTGAAAGAGTTGCTGCGCATCCCCAGCGTCAGCACGCTGCCGGAGCGCGCCGGCGATGTGCGCCGTGCCGCCGAGTGGGTGGCCGCCGATCTGCGGCGCATCGGGATGCAAACGGTCGAGATCATCCCTACCCCTGGCCATCCAGTTGTGTACGGCGAATGGCTGGGAGCTGGTCTGAGTGCGCCGACGATGCTGATCTACGGTCACTACGATGTGCAGCCGGCGGCGCTGGAGGACGGCTGGACGAGCGATCCGTTCGAGCCAGTCGAACGCGACGGCCGGCTGGTGGCGCGTGGGGCATCCGATGACAAAGGGCAGGTGTTCGCCCAGATCAAAGCGGCTGAGGCGCTGCTGGCGGCTGGCGGCGCGCCGGTCAACCTGAAGTTTCTGATCGAAGGCGAAGAGGAGATCGGCACGCCGCATCTGGGGGCGGTGCTGGCAGCGCAGCGCGAACGCCTGCGCGCCGACATGTGCGTGATCTCGGACACAGGGATGCACACTCCAGAGCAGCCGACGATCGTCTACGGCCTGCGCGGCATGGCCTATATGGAAATTGAGGTGTGGGGGCCCAAGCACGATCTGCACAGCGGCGGTTACGGCGGCATCGTCTACAACCCGGCGCAGGCGCTGGCGGAGATCGTGGCGGCGCTGCATGATGCTGAAGGCCGCGTGGCCGTGCCGGGGTTTTACGACGATGTGCTGCCGCTGTCAGAAGCGGAACGGGCGGAACTGGCGCGCAGCGCGCCGACAGAGGCGCAGTGGGCGCAGGAGACCGGCGTGACGCGCTTCTGGGGCGAGCCGGGTTATGCGCTGCACGAGCGCGTCGGCGCGCGCCCGACGCTGGAAGTGAATGGGCTGTCCGGCGGGTTTGCCGGCGCCGGGGCGAAGACGGTGCTGCCGGCGCGGGCGCTGGCCAAGATCAGCTGCCGGTTGGTGGCCAACCAGACCCCAAGCCGCGTTTACCAGCAGGTGCGTGAGTATGTGGCGCGACTGACGCCGGCGGCGGTGCGCAGCGAGGTGCGGCTAATCGCCCAGGCGTATCCGGCGCTGACCCGGCTGGACTCGCCGGCCATGGAAGCCGCCTGCGCGGCCTATGAGCGCGGTTGGGAGCGGCGGCCGGTCTTCGAGCGCGGCGGCGGCACGCTGCCGGTGGTGGCTGATCTCCAGCGCGAATTAGGCCTGCCGGTCGTGCTGATGGGTTTCGGCCTGCGCAGCGACGGCGCGCACGGGCCAGACGAGGGCTACCGCATTGACATGTTCTATCGCGGTATTCGGACGGCGATCTGCCTGAGCCAGATCGTCGGCCAGATGGGGCGGGCAGGCCTCAGCGGTTGACCCAGCTATTCTTGAACTGCCGCCAATCGTCGTCGTCGGTGTCCCACTCGGCGTAGATGGCAGCGCCGCGCACGTAGCTGGCGGCGCTGCCGGCTTGCGCCAGCCCATCCCGAATGCCGGTCGCCGCCGTGAGGATATTCTCCACGGCCGGATCGTGCTCATCGGAGACGGTATCGTAAGACGGTACGCCGATGAGCAAGTCAGTGTTGGTTTCCAATTCAGCCAGGGACTGCGCAAACGTGCGCACTTGATAGGCGACCCAGGCAGTGTAGTCAATAGCGCTGGTCAGGCCGCTGTTGTAGGCAGTGATGACCATTTGATCGGCGATGAGCGCCACCCGCTGTTTATAAGCGGTCTCCCACACCGTGCCGGGCGCGATCAACGGCGGCTGGGGCACGTCTGGATCGTCGGGCGTCCAGTCCGGCGGGACAGCCACGGCCAGCGGCGTGCTGTCGCCGATGCTCTGGCGTACCCTGCGCAGCAAGCCCAGATAGCCTTCGTCGCCGTTGCCGACGGGCACGATGTTCAGGAAAACGCCGTCAAAGCCCAGTTCGCGCGCCAAACGGGCGCTGAAGTCGGCGACCTGCTGCTGCAGGGCGGCCTCTGCCAGACGATTATTGCCCTCCTCATTCTGGGCGGCGACGCTCAGCCAGCCGTACAGCGTCATTTGGGGGTAGGCCTGCCGAAAGCGATCGGTGAAGGCGCGCACGTTGTCTAGTTTGAGAGTATCCGACCAGGCGCCGTTGGGCTGCAGCAGGCTCACCCAGGCGTAGACCGTGCCGATCTGGTGGTCGCGCAGCCGGCCGGCCAGGGAGCGCAGCGCCTCATCGGTGGGCTGGTCATACGTCCATTCAGTGCCCAACCAGATCGCGTTGGCACTGGCGGGGGATTGATCGTTCTTCAACTGACCCAACAGCAGAACGACCGCCAGTATTGCAACGACGCCGGCTGCGCCGTAGAGCAAAAACTGCCCATGGGGCAGGCGGATTTGGGGCATCTGCCACCCGCCCGCTGGCCGAAGCTGGCGCACCGGGCGCGCCGCGCCGCTCGGTTGAGCCATGGCGGTTTGACGGGATTTGCGGCGCTCGTGGCGCTCACGTGCGCGGCTTTTGCGCCGTTCTTCGACTGATGGCTGACGAGAAAACGAAGGTTCGTCCACAGAATACCCTCATCCACTGAGCTTGGCCAGCAGCGGCGGTCCCAGCAGGAGCAGCCCGACGATCACTGAGGCCACGACGCCCAACAGCACGGCTGCCGCCGCCACGTCCTTGCCAACTTTGGCCATCGGGTGATAGCCGGGCGACGCCAGATTGATGACGGCTTCAACGGCCGCGTTCAAAAACTCGGCCATCCACACCATCGTGATCGTCAGGATGAGCACCGCCCAATCCGACAGGTCGATTTGTAGCCACAGCGCCAGCGCGCTGATGAGAATGCTGGCCGCGGCCATGATGCGCGTGTTCTTCTGGTGGCGCAGCATGTACAGCCAGCCGGCCAGCGCATAGCCTAAACTCTGGACGCGGTTGGGGCTGTTCGTGAGCTCAGTATAATCGTTAGGATTAATTTTCATGGTGCTGGTGACTGTATCCAGCACCTGCTTAGTGCGCGTCGTCATGACCGCTTCCTTCTAACGTAGGGACGATATCCTGCGGGATATTTAAAGTTGCCAGCGCCTGTGCCTGCGCCGCCCACATGGCCGCCCGGTTCTCCTCGGTGTCATGGTCGTAGCCTAGCAAATGCAAGACCCCATGCACGACCAGCAGCGCCAGGCTGTCCTGCAGGGCGTGGCCTTCGCGCCTCGCCTGGGCCGCTGCGTAAGGATAGGCGATGATGAGGTCGCCCAGGTAGGGCGGTTCGTCGGCAATTTCGGGCGGCAGCGGGTCAGCCAGGAAGGACAGCACATCCGTCGGCGCATCCACATCGCGAAACTGCCGGTTCAACCGGCGCACCGTCTCGTCATCAGTGATGACGATTGTCAGGCTGGCCGCCGGCGCGGTAGGATGCTGCGCCAGCGTCGCCGCTGCGGCCATCTGCAGGCGCGCCTCGTCTACGGCGTACCCCTGGTCATTCTGGATGTCGACTGAGCAGCGTTGGGTGGTCATCATGTCTCATCCAGTGGGCGCTCGTGCAGTTCAGTGGGTTGATCGATTGGGGCGCCGTTTTCCGATGCGGCCGGGCGCGCTTCGGCCGGCCGCGGCAGCGGCGGCACTTCCGGCAGCGGCGTCTCGTCTTCGTCATCGGCGAGGCTCACCGCCAGCATCTCGCCCGTGTGCTGTTTGGCTGATCGCGGATTGTCAGGGCGGGCCGCCAGGGTTTCGCCAGTGCGGTAGCTGTTATCGGAAGCCGTTCCCGCGTCTTCGGCGGCCAGTGTCTGTTTTGCCCCCGTTTCAGTTAGGCGCGAAGCTGTGATCGGATAGCTGATGCGCGGATGAAATACAGCCTGGAGCATGTCCACAAACGTTTTGCGAATGATCTTGATGTCGCTGAGGGTCAGCCCCGAATCATCAAGCTGGCCGGTGCGAATTTTGATGTCAATGATGTTCTGGACGGTGTCGGCGATCTCCTGCTTGCGAGTTGGCTTGCGCGAACGAACGGCCGCCTCGCAGCTATCGGCCAGCATGAGCAAGGCCGTCTCGCGGGTTTGGGGGCGCGGCCCAGGGTAAGTGAACGACTCGACATCCACTTCCTGGCCGGGCGCGGCGCGTTCGACAGCTTGTTGATAGAAGTACAGCACCTGCGTGCCGTGATGCTCCAAGATGAAATCGCGGATACGGCTGGGCAAGCGATACTGTCGGCCCAGCTTGTCGCCATCGGTCACGTGGCTGATGATGATGTCGGCGCTGCGGACTGGATCGTTGAGCACGTCGTGCGGGTTGATGCCCTCTACCTGGTTTTCGGTGAAGAAGGGTGCATTCAGCATCTTGCCGATGTCGTGATAGAGCGCCCCGACGCGCACCAGATCGGCGTTAGCGCCGATGGCGATGGCGGCCTGCTCGGCCAGATTGCCCACCTGGAGCGAATGCTGGTAGGTGCCCGGGGCCTCGCGCAGCAGCCGCTGCAGGAGAGGATGGCTGGGCTGGCTGAGCTCGACCAGCTTCAGGCCAGTGGGCAAGTTGAACAAAAGCGTGACGGCGTACATACCACCCAGCGCGACTGTGGCCGACAGGATGCCGTTTAGCAGGCAGTAGAGCAGCAGCTCACCCAGGTTAGCCACGTCTGAGCCGATGGCGCCGTCCTGATAGAACAGCGTGACTACGGCTGTGTTGGCCAGGGCGACCAGCAGCCCCGGCATGAAATAGCCGTTCAACCGTTCAGGGCGGCGCAGGCTGAGGGTGGCCATCAAGCCGCCGACGCCGACCAGCAGCGCTATTTCCAGCGAGTTGTTCTGCATGACGCCGATCAACATCGCCAGCCCCAGCACGCCGATCACGGCCACCTGCGGCGTGGCCAGGGCGACATACAGCAGGGCCAGCGCCGCCGTGGGGTAGAGATAAATCTGACCGGAGATCGCGGTCAAACGCGCGCCTGCCAGCGTGATTAGGAAGATGGCCGCCAGCAGAATCATGAAGCGAGCAGAGCTGAACAGCGAGGGTTGGAAGCGGCCAACGTACAGGCCAGTGACGACTATGGCGATGATGCTGGCGAGCAGCGCCCGCGCCACTTTTTGCAGCCGCTGGTCGGCGGGTTCCAGCAGTCCCAACTGGCCGAGCGCTTCATAGGCGGCCTCATCGATGCGCTCACCGGCGCGCACCACAATCTGGCCGCGTTCAAAGCTGCGGCGCACTTCGACCCGGCTGGCAGCCTCGTCGCGGGCGGCTTCGGTCGCCTGCTGGTTGAGCAGCGTGTTCGGGCGCACCAGGCCGCGCAGGATGGCGACGATCACCGCTGCTTGTTCTTCCGTGGAGCGCACACTGACCTGGGTGGGGAGCTGCGCCAGGACGGAGGGCAAGTTCGATTCGCGTATCTCGCCGCGCATCACCCGTTCCAGGATGCTGGTGACCTGCTCGCTGATGTCTTTCCAGGCTGTGTCATCTAGGGTGAGCAGCAGGGAGATGACGTTCTCGTCCAGCCGTAAGTTGGTGATTTGCTGCAAATCCTGGCTTTTTTGCTCGAGAGTGGCGTAAGGGTCAGCGCGAATATTGTCAATAAAACGCAGAATCTGATACGCCAGGTCGGTCTGCTGGCGCGATACGGCTGGGTCAGGCGGGAAATAGACCTCGGCCACGCCGGCTCGTACCTCCTGGCGGCGCTGTTCGGTGAGGACCTGGCTGATGTAAGGCGGCAGCGCCACCGGGGCGCGGATGTCCTGTGGGGCGATGTCGCCCACCTGGAGCGCGGCGATGTTGTTGGCCCCCAGAAAGACGCTGTCGAAAGCCACTAGCAGGGTGGCGATGAGCGCAAACGCGCTGGCGGCCAGCGCCACACCCAGCAAGTGGATCGCCCGGCGCGTCCGGGCAAAGGGAAATCCTAACAAGCGTTCGATGCGCCCGGCTAACCAGTCGATCATAGGTTTGCGCTCAGGCGCTCAACAGCTCGCGGACGACATCGTTGACCAATTTGCCATCGGTCATCCCTTTGACTTTGGGCATGAGCGCGCCCATGACCTTGCCCATATCTTTCAGGCCGGCAGCGCCGGTTTGGGAGATGGCTTCGCGGGCGAGCGCGGCGATCTGCTCTCGTGAAAGCTGCTGGGGCAAGAACTCTTCCAGGATCGCTAGTTCGCGCAGCCCTTCTTCGACGGCGTCCGCGCGTCCAGCTTTTTGGCTTTCATCAATGCTTTCGCGGCGGGTTTTGGCTTCCTTCTGCAGGACGGCGTACACCTCTTCCGGCGTCAGTTCGCGGCGCGTGTCCACCTCAACCTGTTTGACGGCGCTCAAGATCATGCGGATGACATCACGCCGCATGATGTCTTTGGCGATCATCGCTGCCTTGAGCGCGTCTTGAAGCTTGGCCTTCGGATCGTCCATAGCGTTCTTATGCTCCCTGTCCGGCCTCAACGCCGAGGTCAGGCGTGACGGACATGACTCCGTCCACATAACATTCCAGCCGCGCGTTCACGATGTGATCGGTGAGGACGCGCGGGTATGTGCAGCGCACACGGATATAATTATCAGTATAACCGACATTGATGAACCCGTCTTCACTAGCGCCGGCGATGCGTTCCCACAGCACAGGCAGGGTCTGGCCGGCAAAGCGCTCAGCGAAACGCTGCTCGCAGCGCTCAGATAAAGCCAACAGCCGGGCGCTGCGCGCTTTCTTGCGTTCTTCATCTACCTGGCCGCGCATCCGGGCGGCGGCAGTGCCGGGGCGGCGGCTGTAACGGAAGACGTGCAGGCCGGCGAGATCGAGCGCTTCGATGAAAGCGGTGCTGATCTCAAATTCGGCGTCGGTCTCGCCGGGAAAACCGACGATCACATCGGTCGTGATGCTCACGCCAGGGATGCGCGCGCGCGCGGCCTCGACCAGCGCCCGGAACTGCGCCTGGCTGGTGCGCCGGAGCATACGCTTGAGAGTGGCGTCGCAGCCGCTTTGCAGCGGCAGATGCAGATGCCGGCACAGGCGCGGGTTCTGCCACAGATCGAACACTGCCGGCGTCAGATCCCACGGTTCCAGAGAGGATAACCGCAGACGCGGCAGGTCGGTGTCGGCTAAGATGGCCTGCACCAACTCGATCAGGCCGTGGGGTTGGCTCAGGTCGTGCCCATAGCTGCCCAGGTGGACGCCGGTCAGCACCGCTTCCTGGAAACCGGCAGCGTGCAGCAGCCGAATCTCGGCGATGATGTCGGCCAGCGGCCGGCTGCGCCCTGCGCCGCGGGCGATCGTCGTGACGCAGAAGGTGCAGGCGTTGTCACAGCCGTCCTGCACTTTGACGAAAGCGCGGGTGCGGCCGGCTGCGCTGCGCCCGTCGCGCTCTAGCGGTTCGCGGTCGAACAGCTCGACGGGTTGGCCGGTGATCGTCTGCACCAGGTGATCTTTGGCGAGGTTGTCAACCACGCGGACGACGCCGGGCAAGGCGGCGGCTTCGGTTGGAGCGATCTGGGCGTAGCAGCCGGTGACGGTGATGGCGGCTTCGGGACGGGCGCGGTGGAGTTCGCGCACGAGCTGGCGGCTGCTGCGGGCGGCGTCGCCGGTCACGGCGCAGGTGTTGACGACCACCCAATCCGCCTGAGTTGGGTCATCGGTGATGTCGTGCCCCTGACGGTGAAACTGGCGCGCCATGGCGTCAATTTCAGCCTGATTCAGGCGGCAGCCCAGGGTTCGCAGATGCACACGCATAGCCGTTTACTCGCCGATCGGTTCCGGTCCATACACAATCACGTGATCAAAGTCTACAGTTACGCCCGGCTGGCTGAAGGCGTGGACGATCACGCCTAGCCGCCCGAACGGAATCGAGTCATCCGTCAGCGCGTCGGCCATCTGGCCGCCGACGCAGCCGCCCAACCGTTCATTATAGGTGCTGGTGCCATCCGGGTTGTCGGGCAGGCACAAAGCTGCTGGCTGGTCGTTGATGTAGAAGCGAAATTGGTCGCCGGACGCAACGACCCTCAGCCAGTTGGATACGCCCAGGCCGCCGCGGATGGCCGGCGACGGTATCCAATCGCTGATGATCTTCTGCTGTCCGTCCAGGACGCGCACCACCTGATAATAGCCGTCGCTGCTGATCATGAACCAGAAATAGCTGTCGTCATTGAGGTTGGTATTGCCCCGGTCTCGCAAGCGGAAGATGACGCCATAGCCGTTGTCCAGCGGGCCCTCGACCGGCGCTGCCTCAGCCCACAGGTCGAAATCGGCGAAGTAGGGGCGACCGGCCGAGAATGGGCCGCTGTTGGCGTCGCCGGCCTGCAGCCGCAGCCAACCTGCATTCACCACCTGAGCGGACAACAGGCCTTCATACAGGTCCCAATCGTCCGGCGGGGCATCAAATGTGGCGATGTAGGCGATCTGGCCGGCTTCCACCGGGACGAGGTAATGCCAGTCAGAGGTGAGCCGGTTGAGGCCATACGTTCCCGCCAGCAGGGCGACCAGGATCAACAGCAGGACGATACGCCGCAAGAAAAACGCCTCAGATGCCAGGCCGACATGAAGCGGATTCTAACATGGCCGCCGGAGAGCGTAAACGTTCAGTTGCCGGGCAGGCTGGCGTAGAAGTCGTCGAGCAGCCGGCGGAAGCGTGGGTCAGCTCCGGCGAGCGTGACGGCGCGTTCTAGCCAGATCTGAGCATTTCCCAGATCGTCGAGCAGCCGATAGGCTTCCCCGACTTCGGCGGCGTAGGCTGGGTTGAGCGGGGCGAGCGCCGCCGCGACTTGAAGCGCCTCTAGGCTGCCAGCCAGGTCACCCACGCGGCGCAGGTGCAGCCCCTGGAGATAGCGCACAACCGGGCTGCTGGGCGCGGCGGCTGCCGCCTGACGGATGAGTTTGCTGCCATCTTTTCCCTGTTGGTCGCGGGACAGACCGGCATATGCCAGGGCTTCCGGATACGGCGGCTGGAGATTCGCGGCGTGCTGGAAAGCGAGTTCAGCATACGGCCAGAGGTCGTTTTCGGCCAGCGTCAGGCCGGCAGCCATTGGCGCATCGTCTGGGGCGGCTGTGGTCAGCGCGGCCAGCAGGTCGGCGGCGACCGGTGCTGCTCCCGCGCGTCGTAAGTGATCTGCCGCCGCTGTGGGATCGAAGGCCGCGCGCAGCAGTCCCAGATGGTAATGTCCCCAAACATCGTTGGGGGCAGTTTGCAGCAGCGTTTCAAGCGCGGCGGCAGCATCTGACCAGCGCTGCAAGTCAAGGTAGACTTCAGCCAGGCGTCGAGCCAGCCCGGGGTTGGCGGCGGCTTCCCAGTAGGCGGCAGCCAGCGCGGGATCGCCCATCTGCCGCCAGATGTCGCCTGCTAGACGCAGTCGATCAGAAGTCCAGCCCTCGCGTGCAGCCAGCGCTTCCAGGTGATAGAGCGCCTGCATCCACCGCCCAGCGCGGTAATGCGACTGCAGCCGCATTTCGGCTGAGGCCGGGTTTGGCGGACTGCCGCTCAAAAGCAGGGGAATCAAAACGAGCAGCGCCAGGCTGGCCGCTGCCCATCGCTGAAAGCGGCGCAGACTACGTGGAGGCGCTGTTGAGCGCCCGCGCGACCACTTTCTCAACCTCATCCGCCGTGAAGGGCTTAATCAGATAATCGTGGACGCCCTGGAGTTTGCCCACCAGCCGGTTAGCCGGGTCGCCATAGGCGGTGATGATGATGATGATCGGCATCCGGTCGTGGTGCGTCTCTTTGATCGTCTCCAGAAATCTCCAGCCGTTCATGTCTGGCAGACCGATGTCGAGCAGCACCACTTCGGGCTGAAGCTCGTTGAAGCGTGCAACCGCCCTAGCGCCGTGGGTTTCATGAGCGGTGACCAAATTCATGCGCTCTAGCGTGGCCTGAATGACTTCGGCCAATTCAGTGGTGTCCTCGATGATCAATACGGCCGGTGCGCGCGCCGGCCGCGCCTCAACTAACCGCTGCGGAGCCGGCGCGGCATGAGTTTCGGCGGTGGTGCGGCTGGCATCCTGGTTTTCGATCACATCTTTTCCTTCGGGGTGTGATTCGACTGTCGAAGCGATGCCGGTTTCCGCCGCGGGCGCTGTCTTCAGCCCAGTCTTCACGGCGGGGACGCTAATTGTGTGCAGCGGGTTCTGCGGCTCTTGCAGTTCTTGCATACCGGGTGAACCTTCCATGCTGTCTCGCAAGTTGTCCGCCAAGCTCGTGAGCGATTCGGTCATGGCTCATCTCCGCTGGCGCGCTGGCATTCTTCGCGCCCTTCTACTATCATATCACGCCAGCGCAGTTTGATGGTATTAATTTTACCCAGAACTGTAAAGATTTCAGCATTTTTGACTGTGTTGAAACAATTGATGGGTTTCAGACCGGATTCGCAAGTGGGAATTGCTCTGGCGCTGACGGTTTGGCTGAGCCTGACAGCTGCGCCGCCGCAGCGTGCGCGACCGCTGGCGGCCAACGTTGACCTGGGGCAATAGCGATAATGAACGGCTGCTTACGCATCATTTGTGGTTTGGGGTGGTTGGCGACGCTGGCGCTGGTGAGCGGCGCGCAAGCGGCGGCGCCGATTGAAAACATTTGCCCGACGGGCGGGATCCGCCCCCGGACGGTGAATTTTCAACCGGGAGGCATCATCCTCACCGCCTTTGATCGTGACAGCCTGTGGGTCTACAACATTGATACCGACCGGCGCTATCCGCTGCCGGATACGAATCCATGCGCTTCGAACTGCCATCTGTCGCCGGACAGCCGGTGGATCACCTTCGTGAACGCTTTTGACCAGTCGTATGGCAAAATGCGGCTGGACGGCACCCAACGCACGCCGCTGGTACAGTATGCGGCCGATGTCGAGTGGTGGCGGTTTGATACGCTGCTGGTGTGGACGCCGGGGCGTGAAGCCTATCTACAGCCGGAGACCGGCGGCGAACGCGAATATTTGAATGTGCGCGGTGTGCCGCTGATCCAGCCTGGCGGCCGGTGGGGGCTGCTGTTGGAACCGGACGGCGATGGCTTCAAACGGGCGATCATCAACCTGGAGACTCGTGACTTGACAGGCATTGCCGGCGGCTACGTTCCGTTGGGGCCAGATGTCGCCTACTTTAATGCGGTGTCCTGGTCGCCGACGGGGGAGTGGCTGGCGTATGTGGCCCCTGGGCCGTTCGATCCGATCGCGCAAACGGCTGGCGGCGAAATCTTCGGCGTGCGCCCGGCGACCGGCGAGCTGCTGCAGCTCACTGATCTGACGAGCGTTTACGGCGCGGTGCGGATCAATGGACGCGCCAGCGGCGAACTGAGCTGGTCGCCGGATGGCATGCACCTGGCGTTTTGGGTGATCGAACTGCTAGGTCCGAATCCGGAGAGCAATACTGGGGCGGCCGTGATCCACGTTTTAGACCTCGAGTCGCGCAGAGTACGTTCGTACTGCGGCTTCACCACCACTGAACATACGCCCAACCCACCTCGACTGATCTGGTCGCCTGAGGGAACGCACCTGGCTTTTGGCGGTAATGTGCCCGGCGATGACAAGGGTTACCTGCTGCTGGCGCTGGACGTTGAGACCGGCGTGTTCACCGAGCTCAGCAGCGGCATCTACCCAGCGGTGGGCGGTCCCAATCCGGTTGCCTGGGGATATGCGCCCTAGTCGGTAGTGAGATGGGGTCGGACGGCAGTTGGGCTGCCTGCCGGGGACGGCGTTCATGATTGGCTAACGCGGCTGCGCTATAATTAACCCATCAGCGAAAGGTGATCGCATCGTGACTGACAATCTCATTGATCCGCAGGCCATCCCTACCGTTGAAGAAACGGCTGAGTGGCAGCCTGACCCAAAGCATCCACGCCGCCGTCCACCATGGATTCGCGTGCGCGCGCCCGGCGGCGAAAACTATGAGCGCGTCTTCAACCTGATGCGCGGTCAGACGCTGCACACGGTATGTGAAGAGGCGCAGTGCCCCAACTTAGGCGAATGTTGGGGGCGAGGGACGGCAACATTCCTGATGATGGGCGATACCTGTACGCGGTCTTGTGGCTTCTGCGATATCAAGACTGGCCGTCCGAGTCCGCTGGATTGGAACGAGCCGAACCGAGTGGCGGAGGCAGTGCGGGCGTTGGGGCTGCGTCATGTGGTTATCACCAGCGTCAACCGGGATGAACGCGCGGATGGCGGCGCGCCCATCTTCGCCATGGTGATCAAGCGTATTCGCCAGCTTCAACCTGGCTGCAGCATCGAGGTGCTCATCCCGGATTTCAAAGGCAGCGAGGCGGCGCTCAAAATTGTCATGGATGCTCAGCCAGAAATCCTAAACCACAATGTGGAGACGGTGCCCCGCCTGTTCAAAAAAGTGCAGCCGCAAGATCGCTACGAGTGGGCGATGGCGACGCTGGGCAACGCCAAGAAGATGGATCCGCTGGTGCTGACCAAGAGCGGGATCATGGTGGGGCTGGGCGAGACCTTCGATGAAGTCGTCGCGGTGATGCGTGACCTGGCGTCGCTGGAGCTGGACATCCTGACCATCGGCCAGTACTTGCAGCCCAGCAAACAGCATCTGCCAGTGGAGCGCTATTATCTGCCCGAAGAGTTCGACCGGTTTCAGCAGATTGGATTGGAATTAGGGTTTAAATGGGTGGAGAGCGGGCCGCTGGTGCGCAGCAGCTATCGCGCTGAGCAGCAGGTGCGCGAGCTGTCGAAGCTCAACCATTTCCGGGTGCGCCAGCCGGTTGAAACTGTGGACGAATGAGCTTCTTGGCCGAACACCTGTGAAGGCGTTCAGTCAACGAGCTGCAGATGCTGCATGATGCGGGTGTAGGCTTCGTTGATCTGCTGCATGATACGGGTGGCGTCCGGCGACTTGTCGGTGTCGGGATGGTGCTGAAGCGCCTTGCGCCGGTAAGCTTTCTTCACCTCATTTTCAGAGGCGGCAGTGGTCAGCCCCAGGATTTCGTAGAAGGGGCGCAGCGAGTCGTCAGCCGGCGGCGTCCATTCGCGCGGTTGAAAGCTGGCGACTTTGCGGACGCCCAGCAGATACTTGTTGTTGAACGTCGCGTAATCGCCGCTGAGATCGGCCAGGTTCACTGGATCGCCAAAAGTGAGGCAGCGCTGCGGGCTGATAAAGACCGGTAGAATGCTGACGCCCCGGTCGTCGATCCGATAAGCGTAAACCCGGTCGCTATAGGCCTGCAGCAGCAGGCGTAGGGCGTCGGTCATGCGGGCGCTGTAGCCATCATCTGAGATCAGATCGAGCGAGACGATGAACAGCGTGTGCCGGTCGCGCTGCGTATTGGCGTTGAGCGTCTTCTTGATGAAGCCGACGGAAAGCTCGCCCGCCAGCAGGTAGATGACGATTTCCTCATGAAAGTTCGGCTGGGCGACATCCACGACCAGCGCGCCTTCGTCCAGCACGCGCACGTCGGTCACAGACTTAACATGACGCAGCGTCGTCAGCAGGTGATGAAATGCGACTTGCAGGCTCATTGATCCTCCTGGCCTTAGTGTAGCAAAGCCCCGGCAAGAATCAAAAGGACGCGGTCTGCCGCGCCCCGAGCGTATACACTGGCTTTCAGCTTTCGATCACTTTGTCATCAATCAACTGCTGCTGCACTTTCTGGCCGCGAGGATCGAAGGCGAAGTGCTGGCCGTGGAGCTGGAACTCCATGTCTTGCATGGCGCGCCCGGCGCGGTTCTTTTCGACTGTGAACACCACCCAGTCGCGGAACTGTTTGGCAGTGTAGGGATTGAACGCGACGTGGTCTTTCGACAGGATGTGATACTTGTTGTTCATAATGATCGCGATGTCGGACTCGTAGTCCAGGGCGCTGGAACCGCGCAGGTGGAACAGGTGGATGCGCTTGCTCTTCAAACCGTCGCGGTCTGCCGCCACGATTGACCACACCGGCACATCCAGCGACAGGGCGATATCCTTCAGCCCTTCGACGATGATCGTCACCTTGTCGTTCTCGTCGCGCGGTCGCTCAGGGTAGACGGCCACCTTTTGCAGGTAATCCACAAAGACAGTCACATTGCCGCCGGTGGCGTCACAGAGGCGAGCTGTCATCTCCTTGATCGCTTTCAGAGTGGTGACTGCCGGGCTGGCCTTCACCAGAATCATGCGATCGGCATAGCGCGCCATCCGCTGCAAGGCGGGGGCTGTGCGCGGGTTCTCACGCAGGATGGCCTGGAGCGAACCGGGCGCATTGCTGTCGCGTCCCATGAAGCCTTTGGCGCGTTCAGCCACGATGATCTGGTAGAGATCGCGCAGTTTGATGCCCCGGCTCAAATCAATCTCCGGCGGATTGATGCTCTCCAGACACAACAAACGGTGCATCAAGTGCGTCTCGGTATGCTCGTATGAGAGATAAAACGCATATTGGTCGGGGCGCATGGCGATGTTTCGGGCAATTTGGAGGGTGGCGATGGTCTTGCCGATGCCCTGCGCGCCGCCCAGCAGAATCAGTTCCGTCTTGCGCAGTCCGCCGCCGATGAAACCATCCAGGGGGTCGAAGCCGGTTGACATCGGCACATAGTCCACCAGATCGCCTTGGATGACTCGCTCGTTGGCTTCGTTGATCACCTGCGTCAGCGTGCGCGGCATGTGCGCGCCGCCGCTCCGGGCGGGCCGCGCCGGACGCTGATCGGCGCCGGCAGCTTGCGGCTGCGGCCGCGCTGGCGGCCGAGGCACTGCTGCGCTGCGTTGGGGAAGTGCTGCGTCATCGTTCCCGATATCGGGGTCTGGAGGCAGGTCATTGGTGAAGCGACGCGTCGCCATAGCGGGCACCTACTTTACTCGATCTCACGAGTTAATCTTACTATCGGGCTAGTTATGATGCAATTCCGGTCTTTCAGATCGTCGGTTTTGCTTTGGCTTTCTAACCGGAATATTACCTTTCCTTAATTGTACCAGGGGTGGAATGGTGATCTTACGCATCTGCTCATTTATGGTTTATTCACATGGACTCTCAAACTGTGCTAGAATACTTATGTTTAGGGCTACGCCGTGTTTGTAATATGGTGCAATAAACACGGCGCTAGTTTGGCCGTCAGCACATCGAGTTCACAGAGGGTAGACCGTGATACAGGAACTGATCAACCGGGCCGACCAGCGCGGGTATCTGACCTATGATGATGTCCTGGAGGTGCTGGACGACGAAGGGGACGATATCAACACCATCGAAACGCTGCTGTTCGAACTGGACGAGATGGGGATTGAGATCCGCCAGGAGAGCGAACCGCCGGCGCTCGTCAGTTTCACCGATGAGCTGGAGTTAGAATTTGAGCCGGAAGAGATCCCCCACGATCCTAGCGTCGGCGATATCAACGCCGTCTCCGCCGATGATCCAGTCGGCCTGTATTTCCGGCAGATGGCGCAGGAGCCGCTGCTGACTGCACAAGAAGAAATAGAACTTGCTAAACGCATTGAAATTGGTAAAGAGGCGCGCAAATGCCTGCTCAAACCAGGGCTGCGCGAGCTGTACGGCGCGGCCTGGGTGGCTCACATGGAGCGTCTGGTGCTGGACGGCCAGGCAGCGCGCGAACATCTAGGCCGCGCCAACACCCGGCTGGTGGTCAGCATCGCCAAACGGTACATGGGGCAGGGGCTGCCGTTCCCGGACTTGATTCAAGAAGGCAACGTGGGCTTGATGCGCGCCGTGGATAAATATGATTACACGCGCGGCAACCGCTTCAGCACGTATGCTACCTGGTGGATTCGCCAGGCGATCACCCGCGCCCTGGCGCAGAAAACCCGCACCATCCGCATCCCCCTGCACATGACCGAGCGGATTCGCCAGATGTACCGCACGGCTCAGAACTTGGAGCAGTCTCTCGGTCGGCGGCCGTCGCCGGAGGAGATCGCCGCCGAGATGGATCTGCCGGCGGAGAGCATTCGTGGCATGATGGACGCCAGCCAGCACGCAATCGCGCTGGAACGTCCAGTTGGGGATGATGGCGACAGCGAATTTGGCGATTTCATCGAAGATCAGGACTCGCCTAGCCCGGTTGAGTCCGCCACCCAGCATCTGCTGCAGGAGACGATCGAGGAAATTTTGAGCGAGCTGACGCCGCGCCAGAGCCACATTTTGCGCCTGCGCTTCGGCCTGGGCGGCGGTGAGCCGCACACGCTGGAGGAGATTGCGAACAAGTTTGGCCTCAGTCGTGAGCGCATCCGCCAGCTTGAGAAGGAGGCCTTGCGCAGCCTGCGCCATCCACGCCTGGCGCACTGCCTGCGTGATTACCTGGGTTAGCTCGCAACAGCCTGGTGTGGAACAGCCGGGCGCGCACCGCCCGGCTTTTTGTTGGAGCGCGCCGGCGCTTGACCGGCTTCCGCCGCCGGCCTAGAATGGCAAAGGGGATGGCGCTGACGTTTAGGATTGTTTAGGACTATGCAGGAGGATTTATTGTGGCGGATGTGAAAACGCGCTACGCATTCTTTGAGGGGCGCATTGTGCCGATTGAGGAAGCCCGTGTGAGCATTATGACGCACGCTTTCAACTATGGCACGGGCGTGTTTGGCGGCCTGCGGGGGTATTGGAACCCGGACGAGGCGCAGTTGTTCGTCTTCCGCCCGCAGGATCATTTTCGGCGTTTCATCCAGTCCGCCAGTCTGCTCCGGATTCAGGTGCCGTATACCGTTGACGAGTTGATCGCCATCCTCAACGAGCTGCTGCGGATGGAAGGCTGGCGCGAAAACTGCTATATCCGGCCGCTGGCCTATAAATCCACCGAGATCATCGGCGTTCGCCTGCACGACCTGGACGATCAGGTGGCGATCTTCAGCCTGCCGTTTGGCCGGTATATTGAGAATGAAGAGGGCGCGCACGTAGGGTTTTCCGCCTGGCGGCGCGTGGACGACAATGCGATCCCAGCGCGCGGCAAAATCGTGGGCGCCTACGCCAATTCAGCGCTCATCAAGACGGATGCGGTGCTGGCCGGTTACGACGAGGCGATCGTGCTCAATGAAGATGGCCATGTTTCGGAGATGAGCGCCGCCAATCTGTTCATCGTGCGCGGTGGCGTCGCCATCACACCGCCGGTCAACGCCAACGTGCTCGAAGGGATCGTGCGCCGGTCGTTGATGCAGCTTCTGCAAGATGATTTGGGCGTGCCGGTGGTGGAGCGAGATGTTGACCGCACCGAACTATATCTGGCCGATGAAGCCTTCATGTGCGGCACCGGCGTTCAGGTGGCGGCGATCACGCGGGTCGAGCACCGTCCGCTGGGCGATGGCCGCATCGGCCCGATCACTAAGCGTCTGCGCGATTTGTTCTTTGATGTCGTCTCCGGGCGCGTGCCCAAGTACCGGCACTGGCTGACGCCGGTTTATGCCCCAACATCCGAAGCGGCCGGGTGAGAGCGTAAATCAATCGTAGGACTGCTGAAGTAGCAGCTCTGACGATAGCGTTTTATGTAGGCGGCTTAATCGCCAAAGCTGAACACGCGGCCAATGAAGTGACGCTCGCGCGCATAGGCCATTAACTGCTCGCGAAAGTCGGGATGGGCGATATTGATGAGCGCTTGGGCGCGTTCGGCGATTGAGCGTCCATACAGATCTGCGACGCCGTACTCGGTCACCACGTAGCGCACATCGTTGCGGCTGGTGGTGACGCCTGCGCCGGGTTCCAGCATCGGCACAATGCGGCTGACTGTGCCATTTTTGGCTGTGCTGGGCAGCGCGATGAACGATTTGCCGCCTTTGCTGCGCGAAGCGCCGCGAACGAAGTCTACCTGGCCACCCACACCCGAATAGAAGCGTGGGCCGATGCTGTCAGCGCACACCTGACCGGTCAGATCAACTGCAATCGCCGAGTTGATGGACACCATCCGATCGTTCTGAGCGATCACGAAGGGGTCATTGACATACTCGGTGGGATGAAATTCGAAGATTGGATTATCGTCAATGTAGTCGTACAGCTTCTGCGTGCCCAGCACGAAGCCAGCTACCACTTTGCCCGTGTGCAGGTTTTTGGCGCGGTTGGTGATGATGCCGGCCTCGATCATCTCCATGACGCCGTCCGAAAACAGCTCGGTATGGATGCCCAGGTTCTTATGATTGGTCAGGCGGCGTAGGACGGCGTCCGGGATGCCGCCGATGCCCGTTTGCAGCGTGGCCGCGTCGGGAACTAGCTCCGCGATATAGTTGGCGATGCGATCCTGAATCGGCGACGAGGGCTCAGGATGAACTTCAGGCAGGCGATAGTCCACCTCAATGAAGTAATCAATGTTGCTGACGTGGATGAAGCTATCCCCCAGCGTGCGCGGCACGTTTGGGTTGACCTCGGCGATGACCATACCGGCGCTCTCGGCGGCGGCTTTGGTGACGCCTACCTCGACGCCGTATGAGCAGTAGCCGTGCTCATCGGGCGGGCTGACGTGGATGACCGCCACGTCCAGCACTAGGCGACCGGTTCGGAACAGCAGGGGGATTTCGCTCAAGAAAACCGGCGTGAAGTCGGCCAGTCCGTTGTTCACCATGTCACGGATCTTGGCGCTGATGAACAGGCTGTTGATGCGGATATGGTCGGCCATCTCGGCCGTGATGTAATCGCCGGCGACGAAGTCGAGAATCTGGACGATTTCGACTGCCCTTAGCTCCCGGTAACGCGCACACAGCGCCTTGAGAAACTCTTGCGGTGTAGAGCAGTTGCCGGTTAAGAAGATGCGCTGACCGGAATGAATCTGGGCAGCCGCTTCTTCTGCGCTCACTCTGCGTTGACGCCAATCCATCGAGGACGAATCTCCCTTATAAACTCGTTTCACAGAGTCTCAGTCTAAACAATATTAGTATATTGCGGAAGTGACGAAAATCCCTTCGGCGGCAAGAAATTTGATACTAGACGCCGTTGAGCGTGAATCTTACAGTGAAGATAGCGACCTTTCTGCCTATATCTACTGCTGCTTGAAAGGTGCATCTCATGCTCAAACATGTTCTGGTGCCGCTTGATGGCTCTAAACTAGCGGAAGCTGCGCTCGACCACGCGCTTGACCTGCTGTGCGCCAATGGCAAGATCACGCTGCTGTCGGCGGTTGACGTGCCTGATGTGCCGGTATACGGCTACTATCCGCCGGCGACTGCGCCCGATTACCGGGCCACAATGGAAGATCTGCTGCCGCAGGCCAAGCAGTATCTGGAAGAGATTGCCGCTCGGCTGCAGCGGCCTGATCTGACGATCGCCGTGGAAGCGCAGATTGGGGAGCCGGCTCACGTCATTGTTGAGATGGCCGAGAAGTTGGGCGTGGACGCGATCGTCATGTCCACTCATGGCCGCTCCGGGCTGAGTCGTTGGCTGTTCGGCAGCGTCACCGGCAAGGTGCTAAGTTCACAGCCATGTCCGGTGTACGTCATTCCTAGCAAGCAGAAGAAAGCGGTTTCAGGTTGAGGCTGCCAGCCTGTCATCCGTCTAGCCGCGGCGCGCTGCGGCTGTAGAGCTGCTACTATCAATGAGGTGCATTCTCATCATCCGGGGTGGGTATGACTAGCTCCCGGATGTTGTTTTTGACGGCGTAAGCGGCAGCCTCAGCGCGGTTAGAAGCGCCGATCTTCGCCAGGACGCTGCTGACGTAATTGCGCACAGTGCCTTCGCCCAGATACAGCTTGATGGCGATCTGGCGGTTAGTTAGACCTTCGGCGACCAGGGCCAGCACCGCCAGCTCTTGCGACGTGAGGTTAGAAAAGGCCGCAGCGTGCTGCGCCTGGTTGGCCTTGCGCATCTCGGCGAACACAGTGGCCGTCATGGCGGGGTCGAGCATGCCTTCGCCGCGGCTGATGCGCTCAATCGCCTGGATCAGTTCGTTATCGCCAATGCGCTTGAGAACATAGCCTGACGCTCCCGCTTGAATGGCGGCGAACAGCAGCTCATCTTCGGCATACGAGGTGAGCATGATGACGCGGCAGCCCGGCACGGTCTCAACAATCTGACGGCAGGCTTCGATGCCCGATACACCCGGCATTCGCACGTCCAGCACGGCGACATCGGGCTGCGATTCCTGGGCTTTGGCGATGGCTTCCTCGCCGGTGCTGGCTTCCGCCACCACGCGAAAGCGTCCGTGACGTTCTAGTAGAGCGCGCAGGCCAGCGCGCACAACCGAATGATCATCAGCAATCAAGATCCGCACCGCGTTCGACATACCAATCCTGTTCGCATCCTGGACAGAAAACGGGTTACAATAAGCGTAACCTATAGTGTAAGTTCAAAGCCGATGATGACTACAAGTGACAAAACTCCCCAAAACAGCGGTACACCTATCATTTTAGCACAGCTTAACGAGATTGCATCAGCCGTGATGTTCGCGGCGGAAGCGGGCAGCCTGGAACAGGTGCTGGAGCGCATTGCTCAAGTCTCGCGCGATTTGGTGCGGGCGCGTTACGCGGCGCTGGGTGTGCCAGACGGGGGCGGTTGGTTGAAGTACTTCAAAGTGGCGGGCGTCTCGCCTGAAGAAGTCGACCGTATCGGCCGCCTGCCGGAGGGGCGAGGGCTGCTGGGCGCTGTCATCGCTGAGCGGCGGCCAATTCGGGTGGAGCGCATACAAGATGACCCACGTTCGGTTGGTTTCTGCCCTGCGCATCCAGTCATGACGAGTTTTCTGGGTGTGCCGATCCAAGTGGGGCAGCAGTTGTTCGGCATTCTGTACTTGTGCGATCGTGTCGATGGCCAGCCGTTCACCGAAGAGGATGAGATGCTGCTGGAGACGCTGGCGGGTTATGCAGCGCTGGCGATCGCGGGTTCTCAGCTCAGCGAGCAGCAAAGCCGGCTTACGCTGCTGGAGGAGCGCGAGCGCATCGCTATGGAGCTGCATGATGGTGTCATTCAATCGCTGTATGCCATTGGGATGCATCTGGAGTTGATGCGGCTGTCCGGCGACGTGCGCGTCGAGGGCTTAAGCCAGGCTATTGATGAGCTGAACACCGTCATTGGCGATATTCGCCGCTATATCATGAATCTACACAGCAGCGAGTATCGCCAGAAGACGATCTACGAGCGGCTGCAAGATATGATTTCGCGGCTGCACATCCCGGACACGCTGCGGATTCAGATCGAAGCCCCTAACGCTCGCCCGCTGTTCACGCCCGCCACGTTCGAAGCCATCTGCCAGATGGTGAATGAGGCAGTTAGTAACGCGGTGCGCCATGCGCAGGCGTCCAGCATCACGATCTCCACGCAACAGGACAAGGATCAGTTTCTGATTGTCGTGGCGGACAACGGCCGCGGGTTCGATCTGGAACAGCTCCCCAACCAAGCTGGTCTGGGTCTGCGCAACATCCAGCAGCGGGCTGCGCTGCACGGCGGCCAAGTCATCATTGACACTGCTCCCGGTCGGGGAACGCGGTTGACGATCAGCATCCCGGTACGGATGCTGTAGTCTGGCCGCCGGCAGTATTAAGCAAATGACATCCATCATACCTTTTGCAGTACCATCGTTTGTGGAGATAGCCGTATATTGGGGAATAAGACGGGGCTTTGGATGACCAAAGTTTCCACCCTACTGTCTCTACGTGCTGTGGAGGTGTCTATCTCATGCTCGAAAATGTGCTCGTCCGCGATTGGATGACCGCGCCTGTGATCACGGTCACGCCGACCACCTCGATCAGCAGCGCGCACCAAATCATGAAAGAAAACGGTATCCGCCGTCTGCCGGTGGTTGAGAATGACCATCTCATCGGCATTGTGACGATTGGCGATGTGCGCGAGGCCAGCCCTTCCGATGCAACGACCTTGAGCATCTGGGAGCTGAACTATCTGTGGGCGCAGCTCACTGTTGAACGGGTGATGACGCGCAAGCTGTACACGATTCGCGCCGATCAGTCGATCCTAGACGCCGCTCAAATCATGCTGGAACACAAGGTCAGCGGTCTGCCGGTCGTGGACGACCAGGGCAAACTGCTGGGCATCCTCACCGAATCAGATATCTTCCGTTTGCTGGTCAAATCCCGCAGCGCCGAACAATCTGCCGGCTGACGGCAGACAGCCTGTGTCCCGAAAAAGCCAATGGCCCCTGTTGTTGAGGGGCCATGACGGAGCATGAGCATGAATGTTTCGGATATTATGACCGAAAAACCGGCCACAATCCGACTGGATGATACGCTGCGAGATGCGCTGGAGATGATGGAGCGCGTGGGCTGTCACCATCTGCCAGTACTAGGCAATGATAATCATCTCATCGGGATCATCAGCGATCGCGACTGCCGCACCGCCTTGAACTCGCCCTACATCCTGCGTGAACGCTGGCAGGATGAGGAGCTGGTCAATCATCTGCCAGTGCGCGCGATGATGACGCCCGCCCCGATCGTTATCGCCCCTGATGCGCCCGCCGCTGAAGCCGTCCGGCTGATGCTCAAGAATCAGATCAGCTGTCTGCCCGTGATGCGCGATGAGACGCTGGTCGGCATCGTCACCCGCTCAGATATCCTCATGGCTTTTATGAACCTTGTCCAGAACCGGCGCTTTCATAACGGCGGTTCAGATTGAAGACAGGCGGCTGCGGCTGTGTGGGAGCGCTGCTAGTCAACTGGCCACCGCGCACTGTCGCGCCGATCACCAGAGCCGCACTGATCAGCACCAGATTCTTGGCGATGTACTGGCCTTCTAGAGTCAGGCCGATCGGAAACTGACTCCAGACTAAATCAGGTCGCAGCACGAGCGGTGACATCGTGCCAGGCATCTGCAAGAACAGCAGCAGAATCGTCAGCCGCATGGCGCGGCCGGTGATGAAGCCCAGGCCGATGGCCATCTCCCACACGGCCAGCAGCGGCAGGAAAAATTCCATCGGCAGAAAGGTGATGGTGGCGCGCACCAGCCCTTCAGCCGGGCTGAGGCCAGGGACGAGTTTGAGCGCGCCAAACCAGAAAAATACCACGCCCATTGAAATGCGCAGCAGCGTGATGCCGTGCGCCGCCATCCACTGGGTGATGCGCCGGTCAAGTTGATCGAACCGCTGCTGCCAAGCAGTCGTGTCAGGTAGCATGATGACCTCCTGGGTGATGAGATATCCTGCTGGTTGGGCAGGAGGCAGTCTTGTATTGTGAATAAAATAACAAAGTCATCTGAGCGCTGCCTGAGTCTTCGGAGAGAAATTGCTGCACGTGCTCATCTGGTGTACCTGCCGGGCGAGGCCTCATGCAGTGACCATTAGGCGCTCCAGACGCGGTAGGTATCCCTCATCGTCCAGCGGATCATAGCCCTCAACCAGGTGGCGCTGGATGAAATGGGCGGCAATATCGAGTTTGGGCGTGGACAAGCCGTGGTTGAACTCCCACTCAGCCTCATCTACCAGCAGCGCCGCCTGAGCGATATGCGCCAGCCTATCCATGAAGCGGCGAGCATGCGCCTGCTGGCAGCGCTCGCCTCCCGCCGCCATCCGCCCAAGCATAGATTGGGCGCGTCCGATCGCGCCGTTCACCTGAGCCGCCAGCGGCTGAAGCTGCGGCCGCTGCACCATCTGTAAGCGCGCCTGCCAGTGGGCGAAGAAAGGCTCGTGCAGGCGGTAGCGAGCGATGTCGCGCAGGATTTGCAAGCCCAAGACGTTATGCGTCCCCTCCCAGCTTTCCAGCACGACCATGTCGCGGTACAGGCGCGGCAGGATGCTGAATGTCTCGATCGCGCCGTTGCCGCCGAGCACTTCGATGGCGCGGTGTACCATCTCAGTGCCGCGGATGCTGGTGATGTACTTGTTGGCGTTGACCAGCAGGCGGTAGATCGCGCGTTCATCGTCGCTGGCTTGACCGGTTTCGATGCGATCGAGCAGATGCGCCAGGAAGAACCCGGTTGCAGCGGCAGCATACGCTTCTGATTGAATGTCGGCGATGGCTTCCTGCACCAGCGGGTAGTTGGCGATGAGGCTGCCGAAAGCCTGGCGGTGACAGGCGTAGTGGGCTGCTTCGTAGTAAGCGCGGCGGATGATGCCGGCGCAGGCCACAGCGTTCATCAGCCGCGAGGTGTTCAGCACCAGCTCGACCACCGTCTTGAAGCCGGTCTCAATCGGCCCAACCGGATAAGCCACCGCGTCCTGGAAATCCAGCTCGGCGCTGGCGAGCGTGCGCGTGCCCAGCTTATCTTTCAACCGACGAATGTAGAAGCTGTTCGTTGAACCATCTGGCAGCCGCCGCGGCACTAGAAATAGGCCGAGGCCGCGCGTGCCCTCCGCCTCGCTGGCGCGCGCCGTCATCAAGAACTGGTCGGCGTTGACGTTCGAGCAAAACCACTTCTCGCCGGTGATGCGCCAAGAGCCGTCGCCGGCGGGGCGCGCCTGCACCGCATTCAAGCCGACATCGCTGCCGCCCTGTACCTCCGTCAGGAACTGCGCGCCGTGCTGCATCTGATCGTAATCGGGGTTGAGAAGCGGGGGCAGGAAGCGATCTCGAATGGATTCATCGGCGGCTTGCTGTAGAGCGCGGATCAGACCCGAAGTGCAGGCCAGAGCGCACATATATCCGGCCTCGCCGTTGTGCGCCAGCAGGTAATACAGCGCCATCTGCTTGACGGTGTTGCCCGGCTGCGCCTGCAAGGCCATGACGCCGCTCTGCCAGACGATGCGCCCTACCTGATGATGGTTAGGATGAAACTCGATGTGTTCGATGCGCTCACCGAGATGACTCCAGCGTTCAAGGCGAGGGTGGTTGCCAATGCGATCTTCCTCTTTGCAGGCTTCGTCGATGAAAGCGGCACACTGTTCGCCCAGGGCGCTTAGCTGCGGGCGAAAGGCATCGTAGTCGGTCTCGCCTAGATAGCGGCGCAGCAGTGTTTGCAGATTGGGGTCGGCCGTGAAGAAGTTGCGCGGTTTACTCGTCTCCCAGTTGAGCAAGTTTTGACGTCCTTGTAAAGTGGCGTTCATTGTTATTGTTACTGCTCCTCACTTGTAACACATCTTTGTCGCCACTATACCAAATCTGAGCCTGGGACGCTGGACGCTTGGCTGAGATCACACGCGCAAATGACTGACGTCTGAGAGCCGGATATGGATTAAGCTTCACAATTAGAAAATAGGAGAAGAGGTCTTGCAGGGAGGGCTGTTCAGCCTTACGCTAACAGCCCTTCTCGCAAAGCGCATTCGAAGCGGTTCAAGGTCTGCTCAATGCCCACTTCCAGGGGCGTTTCGTAGACGGTAGCGAATTGCTGGCGCAGCGGCGTATCGTCGAACCCGATCGGAAACGGCAGCCGCTGGTCACCCACGGTGATCTCGACGCCCGGCCGTAGGCGGCGGATGATGTCTGCCACCGTCTCGACTGGCGTTGGCGGCCCGCCCAGGTTGAACACAGGCGCGCCGTCCGCAGGCATCAAAGCGGCGTCAATAAACTGCTGTGCCACGTCCGACGCATACTGGAACTGCATGACGCCGCCAAAGCTGATGTGATAGCTCCGGCGGGCTGCGGCGGCCAGCATGGCTTTGGTCGGCTCGCTAGTCAATCCCTGATCGCGTCCCAGGCCGTAGATGGTGTAGGGGCGCAGGCCGATGCTGCTGACGCCGTAGTCCTGCCAGTACACTCGCGCAATGCCTTCATCTGCCACCTTGTAGACGCCGTACAGCGTGGTGGGATCAGGGGGCGCATCGGGGGCGATCAGGCCGGTCGGGTAGCGTTCTGCGGGGCCGTAGATGGCGACAGAAGAAGCGTGCGCGATGTGACGCACGCCATTCTGACGGGCAGCCTCGAAGATGTTCACCGTGCCGACCACGTTCACCTGCGCGCCTAGCACCGGGTTGGCGCGGCAGAACGGCACCTGGAGCGCGGCCAAGTGGATGACATGGGTGATGTGATAGTTCTGGAAGGCCGCGTTCACCTGAGCATAATCGGTGAGATCGCCCTGGACGAACGTGATCGCCTGCTGTTCATCGCGTGAAAGCAGCAGGTCGAGGCGGCTGCGGTTATCGCTCAGGTCAAAACTCACGGCTGTCAGCCCGCGCTGCACCAGATGGTAGAGCGCCCAGGCGCCGACACAGCCCATTGCGCCGGTCACCAGTATGACCGGTTGACGACGATCATCGCTCACGATCGTTCTCCTTCGTGGTTCGCGGCGGCGCTCAAAGCGTTGAGGCCATCAGGCTTCGCTGCCCAACACGTTTAAGCTGCGGCGTCCGGTGAATGCTAGAAAGCTTCTGATGCCAGTTTAGCCTTCGCTGTTCACGGCGTCAAACATGGCGACGATATTCTCCGGGGGCACAGTCGCCAAAATGTTGTGCACCTGCTGAAAGACGAAGCCGCCGCCAGGTTTGAGCACCCGTACCTGTTCTCGGACATGTTGGGCTACTTCTTCTGGGCTTTTTGCCATCAGCACCACCTGAGTGTCGCAGCCGCCGCCCCACAGCGTGATCTGCTGGCCAAAGTCTCGCTTCAGTCCAGCCGCATCCATACCTGCGCTGCGAATTTGGATTGGGTTCAGGGCATCCAGCCCGGCATCAATTAGATCAGGGAGCAGAGCACGCACGCTGCCGCAGCAATGAAGATTCACTTTCACATGCGGTTTCAACTCCTTGACGCGCTTCCACATTTTGGCATGGCGCGATTTGAATAGGCGGCGGTACATGGCGGGCGACATCTGTGGCCCGGTCTGCATGCCCAGATCATCGCCGAACACAATCACATCAATGTAGTCTCCGATCACCGTGAGGAAGCGTTCGAGGTTGCCCAGATGAATCTCGACCAGATGATCTAAAAAACGTTCGACGCGCTCCGGTTCGGAAGCCATCATCATATAGAAGTTGTCGTTTCGGTAGAAGAACTGCCCGATCTCCAGCAGATTGCCGCCGAACAGCCCAATGATCGCTCGATCGGTCGAATCGCGCAGGGCTTTGGCGCCCTCGGCGAATGCCCGGTCGCGTCCTGGGCCGGACGCTAGCGGCCCCGAAGGGGATGCGATAGCCGTCCACATACATTCGTCGAAGGCTGCGTCAATCGCTTTTTCATCGTCAGGTCCATCCATCAGGGGATAGTAGGTTTGCTCGAAATACAGCGCCCCATCTGGCATTTGGGCGATGATGCGGCCACTCTTAGAGCGCACAACCCAGCGGCCATTCTCCTCATCCCGTTCCGGCACGCTCCAGGCCGGCACCTGGCAGGGGGTGCCATCTGGGAGCACCCAGTCAACCCAGTGTTCATCTTCCAGTGCAAAGCCGCGCCCTAGTTCGAGCGTATCCACCTGAAAACGATCCAATACGTCCTGATCAACGATCGCCAACTGTTGAATCAAATCGTAGACGCGGATCGGCTTGGCGGGCAGCCCCAGATGCTGACGGAGCTTGGCGTAGGCGATGGCAGCAATGCCCGACGAACGATGACCGGAAAAATCAATAGGTACACGATCTGGCTCTTGATGATTGAGCGCTGCAATAACTCGTTCGCGACTATTCATAGAAAGCTCCTAATGATCGCAATATGCTCAGTTGCAAAGATAGATCGAGGATAGGCAGCACCTAACGGTGCAGGTTGTAGACGAGCGCCTTGAGCATCGGTTCGCGCCGCTGAAGTCGCCATGAGCGCGAGCGAATGACATCGCCAAACAAGCGTTTCATGACG
>CALAJK010000069.1 GCA_937922795.1 uncultured Anaerolineae bacterium | reverse complement strand
CGGCCGCGACAGGCAGCATGAGGTTTTTATGCTGCCTGTCGTCATTTTCACGTTGATCAATCATCAATTGTCGTAGGATAGGCGGTCGGCTATAATGCATGCCATGGACCGTCAGCATATTGCCCGTCTGGAGCACAGTTTGGAGCGGTTGGTCGAAGGCGCGTTCGCTCAGCTTTTTGGCCGCGCTTTGACCGCTCATGATGTGGCGCTGGAACTCGTGCAGGCGCTGGAGGCCGGCGTTGCTGCCATGGGCGCGGCTGCGCGCCCTTTAGCGCCGGACTATTTTCGCATCATCTTGCATCCGGATGCGGTCGATCGCTTGCTCAAACGTCAGCCAGGCTTAGCCGCCCATCTCAGCGAGCTGCTTGCCGAACTAGCCGCCCATATGGGATACCAGTTCGCTCAACTGCCCACAGTGGAAATCTATGGCGATGCCGCTTTCAGCGAAGGCCAGATCGCCGTTCAGACGCAGCATACAGGCTTCAAGCGCAGCACCACCGCCGTGATGCAGCGGGTTGCCGCCCCGCCCGCTCATGATGCGCCGCTCAACCCCCAACTGCTCATCCCTGGACGGCCTGGGATCGCGCTCAGCCAACCGCTGGTCAACGTCGGTCGCAGTCGTGACAACCACATCGTCATCGACGATCCGGCGGTTTCTCGCCACCATCTCCAGCTTCGCCTGCGCGCTGGCCGCTATATGCTGTTCGATACACAGAGCCGCGGCGGGACGCGAGTCAACGGCATGCCAGTCAGAGAGCACATCTTGCAAACTGGCGATGTGATCCAGATCGGCAGCATTCAGATGGTCTACACAGAAGACCGACCTGAGAGCGATGTGCCGACCGGCGTATATCCACCTGCACCCGACGATCTGCACGAATCCGGATGACAATTGAATTGGTGCTGTTTCTACTCCGGCTCATCTCCGGACTGTTGTTGGGCTGCATCCTGGCGATCATCCTCTGGGCGCTCTGGCGCGATTACCGCGCGGCAGCCGCCGCCCCTGAAACGCGCCGCCGCGCCTATGGCGCTCTGGTAGCGCTGCGCGAAGTGGACGGACAGTACTTGGCAACCGGGGAACGCTACACGCTGTTGGCGCACACCAGTCTAGGGCGCGCGCCGACGAACACAGTCCAGATCAACGACGCGTTCGCCAGCAGTGAACATGCTCTGGTCACGATGCGGGATGGGCAGTGGTGGCTCGAAGACCGCAACAGCCGCAATGGAACTACTCTAAATGACTTGCCGATCACAGAACCGGTCATCCTCACCCAGGGTGATATCATTGGCATTGGTCAGCTAAAATTCCGCATTGAATTGGAGCAGCCATAAATGGACTTAGGACTTCATCAAGCACGTGTGTTGGTGACGGCAGCCAGCCGGGGACTGGGCGCAGCCACAGCGCGGCGCTTCAGCCTGGAGGGCGCGCACGTCGTCATCAACAGTCGCAACCTATCTACGTTGCAGCAGACGGCCGCCGCCATTTCGGGCGAGACCGGTCAGCCGGTGTTCACGCATGCTGCCGACGTCACCGATCCCGAAGCGGTCAAGCGCCTGATCCGCAGCACAGTTGAAACGCTGGGCGGGCTCGATATCCTCGTCACCAACGCTGGCGGCCCGCCAGCAGGTGTCTTCGATGATTTCGATCTGGAAGCATGGGAGCAAGCCGCTCGCCTGACCCTCTTCAGCGCCGTGAGCCTGATCAAAGAAGCGCTGCCCCATCTACGGCGTTCGAACCGCCCAGCCATTTTGACGATCACATCACTGGCCGTCAAGCAGCCTGTGCCCAACCTGACGCTCTCCAACGCTATCCGTCCGGCAGTCATTGGACTCACCAAAACGCTCTCCCAAGAGCTCGGCCCGGAAGGCATCCGGGTGAACAGCATTCTGCCCGGAATCACAGACACCGAGCGCGTCAGCGAGTTGATGGCCGGCCGCGCCCGCAAAAACGGCACGACGATCGAAGCTGAGTATGCCAAAGCTGCGCAAGATGCGCCTTTGCGACGTCTCGGCAAACCGGAAGAATTTGCCAACGCCGCCGTTTTCCTCTGTTCGCCCGCCGCCGCTTTTATCACCGGCGTCTCGCTGCCAGTGGACGGCGGCGCTATTCAAGCCACCCTGTGACACCAGGCCGTGCAGAAATCGGAGGGTTAACACCATGACCGAACCGATAGCAATTGGCGTCATTGGCGGCTCCGGCTTGTATCATATGGCGGAAATCACCGATCGGGTCACGCACCGGGTGACGACCCCTTTCGGCCAGCCCAGTGGGGACATCCTGGTTGGCACGCTTCGCGGCAAGCGTGTAGCCTTCCTGCCCCGTCACGGCGTAGGGCATATCTTCACGCCTTCCCAAGTGCCTTACCGCGCCAATATTTACGCTCTCAAAACGCTGGGTGTGCGCTTCATCATCGGCGTGAACGCCTGCGGATCGCTGCGTGAGGATTACGAGCCCGGACACCTTGCCATCCCCGACCAACTCTTTGACTACACGACCGGCCTGCGCGAGCGCTCTTTCTTCAGCGCTGGACTCGTCGGTCATGTGTCCGTAGCCGATCCGTTCTGCGCTGAGCTCAGTGACGTGCTCTACCGAGCGGTTCAACAGGTGGGCGGCACCGTTCACCGGGGCGGCACTTTCCTGATCGAGGAGGGGCCTCGTTTCGCCACTCGCGCCGAGAGCCATATCTTTCGCCAGTGGGGGTGCAGCCTGATCGGGATGACGACCGCCCCAGAAGCCTTCCTAGCGCGCGAGGCTGAGATCGCCTATGCTACCATCGCCCACATCACGGATTACGATGTCTGGCACATCAGCGAAGCGCCGGTGACTGTCGAGCGTGTGATCGAGACCATGCGGCAAAATATCGCCATCGTCGAGCGGGCTGTGGCCAAGGCGGTTGAGATGCTGGACGTCCAAACAGACTGCGCCTGCCATCACGCGCTGGCGACCGCGCTTATCAGCGACAAACGCGCTGTTGATCCTGAAGCGATCGAGCGGCTTAGGCCGCTCGTTGGCCGGTATTTTGCCGACTGAAAAACCGCACATGGCCGTCAGCACGGACTCTCAAACCGGTCAACTGGCTTGGCTAGACACCAGCCGATTGGTTGAGAACGCCTTGCTGACGGCTTCCTGGTTGTTCCTCAGCATCAACTTCCTGGCATTAAGCATGGTGCGCGGCGACGCATCACCTCAGCACTGGCTGCCGCTGGTGATCTGGTCGGTTTGCGCTCTGGCCGCCAAGCTGCTTCTCGACTGCTGCTTGCCTGTTCGGGATCGACTGCTGTTTCCCCTGTCCATGCTGCTCAGCGGCTGGGGCATCACGCTGGTTGACCGCCTGCTGCCGGCCTTTGGCGACCGACAGGCAGCCTGGTTGGTACTAGCAACAGTGGGTATGCTGACGGTCGCGCTTTTCCCGCAGCCGCTGCGCTGGCTGCGGCAGTACCGCTACCTCACCCTGGTCATCGGGCTGCTGCTGCTGGTCGGCACGATCGTGCTGGGCACAAACCCTTCGGGACAGGTCGGCGCGCCGGAACTTTGGCTGGGCTTTGGCAGCGTCTTCTTCCAGCCTTCTGAAGCGCTCAAGATCATTCTGGTCGCCTTTCTGTCCAGCTATCTGGCGCAGCACTACCCGACCCTGCGTGCCCGGCAACTGCGCGGGATCGCCCGCGGCTTCTCGTTTTCACCCCGCATCATCGGCCCGACACTGTTGATGTGGGGGCTCTCGATCGTCATTTTGATCTGGCAGCGCGACCTGGGAACGGCCGTGCTGTTCTTCGTCGTGTTCCTCATCTTGCTGTACATCGCCAGCGGCTCGCGCGTGGTGGCGCTCGGCGGGGCCATCTTGATTGCGCTGGCCGCAGTGATCGCCTACGATCAGTTCAGCGTCGTCCGCCTGCGCGTAGACATCTGGCTGAACCCCTGGCCTGAGGCCGACGGCCGCGCTTTCCAGATCGTTCAGAGTTTGATGGCCTTCGCAGCAGGGGGCATCGGCGGCCAAGGGATCGCCCAGGGTTCGCCTTTTTTCATCCCTGTCGCCCACTCCGATTTCGCTTTTGCCTCGCTAGCCGAAGAGTGGGGGTTTCTGGGCGTGATGACGGCGCTGGCCTGCCTGGCCGCCTTGGTGACGCGCGGCTTGGCCATTGCCGTACGCCAGACTGGACACCCTTTCCGTGCTCTGCTGGCGGTCGGACTGAGCAGCCTGATCAGCATCCAAAGTCTGTTGATCATTGGCGGCGTCCTCAAACTGCTGCCGCTAACCGGCGTCACGCTGCCGTTCATCAGCTATGGCGGCAGTTCGCTCCTGGCCAGCTTTGTGATCATCGGCTTGTTGCTGCGGTTGTCCGCACCAGATTAACTAATCATGCCTTTCACGCGCGAAATTAATCGTTTGCTAGCTGTCATGCTCATCGGCTTCGGATTGGCTGGCGCTTCCGCCTTG
>CALAJK010000068.1 GCA_937922795.1 uncultured Anaerolineae bacterium | reverse complement strand
GGTTCTCACTGTGGAAATCCGGCCGTACCCGTTTGTCAGCCCACTGGCTGCGGGCCAGTTTGGGGGGAAAAACGGGCAATCCGCGAGGCGCACAGACTGTCGCTGCCGATAATTCCCCGGATGACCTCGGCAAACGTCGTTTTCGTGCGCTGGTCACCCATCAGCGTGTCAAAAGTCGCTAAATACACCTGAGTATGCTTCACTGCGCAGTGCCATGGCTCACCCTCCTCTGTGCCTGTCTCCCTCATAACCTGTCCACCCTTTATGTCCGGGCCTCAAGGGATTTGTCTTGACAGCCATCTTCTGAGGTGCTACGATTGCTGTCCGCATAGCCAGCACACAACCTCACCCGACTTGAGGCAATGGCGTGCTGAACTGAGCGATGTGGGCGAAAGCGTCCCGTGCGTCGGGGTTGCTCGCCTTCGATGGAAGACGGATACGGGCGTTCTGCGGGTAAGGTACGCCCGTTTGCATGCCCAAAACCGGCTGAAACGTTTGGAGTGATGTATGCCAACCATCAATCAGTTGGTCCGAAAAGGCCGACGCGCCAAGAAGACCAAGACGAAAGCTCCGGCGCTGCAGTACACGCTGAATGCCTACACGCAGAAGCGCACGCGCCGGCGCAAGGGCGCGCCGCAGAAGCGCGGCGTGTGCACGCAGGTCAAAACGATGACGCCCAAGAAGCCGAATTCCGCCCTGCGGAAGGTGGCGCGCGTGCGCCTCACCAATCAGATCGAGGTCACGGCGTACATCCCGGGCGAGGGGCACAGCCTGCAAGAACACAGCGTGGTGCTGGTGCGCGGCGGCCGCGTCAAGGATCTGCCTGGCGTGCGCTATCACATCGTGCGCGGCACCCTGGACACCGACGGCGTGAAGAACCGCGAGCAGGGGCGCAGCAAGTATGGCGCCAAGCGGCCGAAAGCCGGCGCAGCGGCGGCCGCCGCCAAGAAGAAGTAGGCGAGGTGAACTATGCCTAGAAGGAATCGTCCGGCCCGGCGGCAGATACAGCCGGACAACAAGTACAACAATATTCAAATTGCGATGATGATCAACCGGATGATGCGTGGCGGCAAGAAGAGCGTGTCGCAGCGCTTGATGTACGGCGCGCTGGACATCATCGAGGAGCGCGCCAAACGCAACCCGGTCGAAGTCTTTGAGCTGGCGGTGCGCAATGTGACGCCGTCGGTTGAGGTGAAGCCCACCCGCGTCGGCGGCTCCACGTATCAAGTGCCGACCGAAGTGCCTTATCATCGGGCCGTCACGCTGGCCATGCGCTGGATCCTGGAGAATGCGCGCGCGCGCGGCGGCAAAGATATGGCGGAGAAGCTGGCCGCCGAGTTGATGGACGCGGCCAACGGTCAGGGGGCTTCCATTAAGAAGAAGGATGACACCCACCGGATGGCGGAAGCGAACCGCGCCTTCGCGCACTTCCGTTAGCGATTACTGCCCCATTCCCCAGTCAGCCCCGCGCTGGGCATGACGGCTGTCCGCGCCGACCAGGTTCGAGAACGGCTTCCGGGAAAGGGCTGGAGAGCACTATGGCGAAAAAGACCGAAACCGTACTCGACCTGAGCAAAGTTCGCAATATCGGCATCATCGCCCACATTGACGCCGGCAAGACCACCACCACCGAGCGGGTGCTGTACTACACCGGCATGATCCACAAAGTGGGCGAGGTGCATGAGGGCGCGGCGACCACCGACTACATGGAACAGGAACGCGAGCGCGGCATCACCATCACGGCGGCGGCCGTCACCGCCTCGTGGAAGGGACACCAGATCAACTTGATCGACACCCCCGGCCACGTAGACTTCACGGCGGAAGTGCAGCGCAGCCTGCGCGTGCTGGACGGCGGCGTGGTGGTGTTCGACGCGGTGGCCGGCGTGGAGCCGCAGTCGGAGACGGTGTGGCGCCAAGCGGACAACTACCGCGTGCCGCGCATCTGCTTCGTGAACAAGATGGATCGCGTCGGCGCCAACTTCCAGCGCTGCGTGGATATGATCGCCGAACGGGTCAACGGCAACCCTGTGCCGATCCAGCTTCCATACGGCGAGGGGGCGGATTTCGGCGGCATCATTGACCTGATCGAGATGGAGCTGATCACCTACGGCAACGACGAGGGGACAGATATCCAGCGCCATCCCATCCCGGAGAGCTACCGCGAAGCCGCCGAGACCGCCCGCCAGGAGATGGTCGAGAAGATCGTCGAGAACGATGACTACCTCACCGAGAAGTACCTGATGGAAGAGGAAGTCACCAACGACGAACTGATCGGCGCGCTGCGGGCGGCCACCATCGCCGGCAAGCTCCATCCGGTGCTGTGCGGTTCCGCCCTGAAGAACAAGGGCGTGCAGCTCATGCTGGACAAAGTGGTGGAGCTGCTGCCGTCGCCGCTGGATATCCCGCCCATCAAGGGCACGCATCCCAAGACCAACGAGGAGATCACGCGCGAGGCGTCTGATCAGCAGCCGGTGGCGGCGTTGGTGTTCAAAATCCTGACCGACCCCTATGTGGGGCGGCTGGCCTTCTTCCGCGTGTACTCCGGCGTGGTGCGCGCCGGCTCTGGCCTGCTGAACAGCACCAAGGGCGAGCGCGAGCGCATCGGCCGCATCGTGCGGATGTTCGCCGACCGGCGCGAGGATGTCGAAGAAGTCCACGCCGGCGATATCGCCGCCATTTTGGGGCTGAAAGAGACCTTCACCGGCGACACGCTGTGCGATCCGAACAACCCGATCGTGCTAGAGAAGATCGCCTTCCCTGAGCCGGTGATCGAGGTCGCCATTGAGCCGAACAGCAAGGCGGACCAGGACAAGATGGGCATCGCCCTGCGCCGCCTGGCCGAAGAGGATCCGACGTTCAAGGTCGAGGTGGATGACAAGCTCGGCCAGACCAAGATCCGCGGCATGGGCGAGCTGCACCTGGAAGTGCTGGTTGACCGCATGATGCGCGAGTTCGGCGTGCAGGCCACGGTAGGCCGCCCGCGCGTCGCTTACCGCGAGACGATCACCCGCAATGTGCGGATCGACACCACCTTCAAACGTCAGACCGGCGGTTCGGGCCAGTATGCCCGCGTGGTGTTCGAGTTCGAGCCGATGACCGAGGAAGAACGCGCCACGACGACCGAGGAACTGCTGTTCGTGGACGCCATCAAGGGCGGCGCGATCCCCAAAGAGTTCATCCCGGCGGCGCGCAACGGCGTGCGCGAGGCGATGACCGGCGGCGTGCTGGCCGGTTACCCGGTCGTGGGCATCAAAGCGACGCTGGTGGATGGCGCGTTCCACGAAGTCGACTCCAGCGAGATCGCCTTCAAGATCGCTGGTTCGATGTGTCTGAAGGAAGGTGTGCAGAAGGCCGGCCCGGTGCTGCTAGAGCCCACCATGAAGGTTGAGGTGGTGGTGCCGGAAGAGTACACCGGCGCGGTCGTGGGCGACCTGTCGGCGCGCCGGGGAGTCATCGTTGGCATGGAGCCGCGCGGCGCCGGCTCGACGTCGGTTCGGGCGTCGGTGCCGCTGGGTGAAATGTTCGGTTATGCCACCAGCCTCCGCAATATGACGCAGGGGCGCGGCAGTTTCACGATGGAGTTCGAGAAGTACACCATCGCCCCGCCCAATATTGCCGAGGAAGTCATCAAAGGTGGCCGGTAGACCGCTCGGGCGGTCGGGGCGGCGTTTGCCCCGGCACACGTGAGATCGTCAACTGACAGCAGATCGAAGGAAAAGGAAAGAACCGCAATGACTAAGTTTGAACGTACTAAACCCCACGTGAATATCGGCACGATCGGTCATGTCGACCATGGCAAAACTACGCTGACGGCGGCCATCACCAAAGTGCTGGCGCTGAAGGGCAAGGCGCAGCGCATGGCTTACGACGACATTGACAACGCGCCGGAAGAGAAAGCGCGCGGCATCACGATCAACATCCGCCATGTGGAGTACGAGACCGATGCCCGCCACTACGCTCACGTGGACTGCCCGGGTCACCGCGACTACATCAAGAACATGATCACCGGCGCGGCGCAGATGGACGGCGCGATCCTGGTCGTGAGCGCGCCCGACGGCCCGATGCCCCAGACCCGCGAGCACGTGCTGCTGGCGCGTCAGGTGGAAGTGCCGGCCATGGTCGTGTATCTGAACAAGATTGACCAGATGGATGACCCGGAACTGCTGGAGCTGGTCGAGCTGGAGCTGTCGGAACTGCTGGAGAGCTACGGCTTCCCGGCCGATACCCCGATCGTGCGCGGTTCGGCGCTGGCGGCGAATGAGTCCCCCAGCCAGGACATCAACGCGCCGGAGTACCAGAGCATCCTGCAGTTGATGGATGTGGTGGACAAGTGGATCCCCACGCCGGTGCGCGATGTGGACAAGCCGTTCATGATGGCCATCGAGGACGTGTTCTCGATCAAGGGCCGCGGCACGGTGGTCACTGGGCGCGTCGAGCGCGGCCGGCTGCAGAAGGGCGAGGAAGTCGAGATCATCGGCCTGCGCGACGAAGTCCTGAAGACGGTCGTCACCGGCATCGAGATGTTCCACAAAGAGCTGGACGCCGCCGAAGCGGGCGACAACGCCGGCATCTTGCTGCGCGGCATCACCCGCGACCAGGTTGAGCGCGGTATGGTGCTGGCCAAGCCTAAGAGCATCACCCCGCACAAGCGCTTCCTGAGCGAGGTGTACGTGCTGCGCCGCGAAGAGGGCGGCCGCCACAAGGCGTTCTTCCCCGGCTACCGGCCGCAGTTTTACATCCGCACCATGGACGTGACCGGCACCATCAGCCTGCCCAAAGGCGTGGAGATGGTGATGCCCGGCGACAACGTCAACCTGGAAGTCGAGCTGATCACGCCGGTCGCCCTGGAGAAGGGTTCCAAGTTCGCCATCCGCGAGGGCGGTCTGACTGTCGGCGCGGGCGTCATCACCGAGATTCTTGAGTAGCCTGCCAGGTTGACCGATAACGGCAAGGATGCGGGGGGCGAACCGGTTGGTTCGCCCCTACGCGCCCCCGCTACCGGGCTGGCACCGAGGGGACGTATGGTAAAGAACAAGATTCGCATCTGGCTGAAAGCCTACGATCATCGGGTGCTCGACCAGTCGGTGCAGCGCATTGTCGAGACGGCCGAGCGCACCGGCGCGCGCGTCGTCGGCCCGGTGCCGCTGCCGACGCGCATCGAGCGCTTCACCGTCCGCCGCAGCCCGTTCATCGACAAGGACTCGCAGGAGCACTTCGAGATCCGCACGCACAAGCGCCTGGTGGACGTGCTCGACCCGGACAGCAAAACCATTGACGCGCTCATGCGGCTGAACCTGCCGGCGGGCGTGGACATCGTTGTGAAATGACGGCGTATGCGGCCTGGGTGCAGCCGGCCGCCAATGCGCAACACGTGGGCGAGGGCACTGGCTGCGGCGATCGCCTTCCGGGCAGCCATCCCCCTCCGAGAGAGGTTGCAGAACCATGAAGGGCATCATCGGTAAAAAAGTGGGCATGACCCAGATTTTTGACGACCACGGGAACGTCATCCCGGTGACCGTCATCCAGGCCGGCCCGTGCTATGTGACCCAGATTCGCACCGCTGACCGCGATGGGTACATCGCCGTCCAACTCGGTTTCGCCGAGACCAAGCCGGAGCGCCTGACGAAGGGTCAGCTAGGGCACCTGAAGCGCAACAACCTGCCGGCGCTGCGCTATCTGCGCGAATTTCGCGTGCGCGATGGAGAGCTAGATGTTGAGGAAGGCCAGACCATCAAAGCCGACGTGTTCGCCAAAGGCGAGCGCGTAGACGTGATCGGCACGAGCAAAGGGCGCGGCTTCCAGGGCGGCATCAAGCGGCACAGTTTCAACCGCCAGCCGAAGACGCACGGCGCGTCTGACCGCACCCGCGCGCCCGGCTCGGTCGGCAGCAATACCTTCCCAGGGCGCACCCTGCGCGGCAAGCGCATGGCGGGCCATATGGGTTCCGAACGCGTGACCACCGAAAACCTGGAAGTCGTGGTGGTTGACGCCGAGCGCAATCTGCTCGCCGTCCGGGGATCTGTGCCGGGCGCGCGCGGCGGCATCGTGCTCATCAAGCCGGCTCGCGTGCGCCGCGGCTAGGGACGACGCGAAGTCGAGAGGGAGTAACCACGATGCAGGTTCCTGTGATTGATCAGACCGGCAAGCAGGTCAGCACGACTGAGCTGCCCGCCGATATCTTTGAAGTGGATGTGAACACCGGCTTGATGCACCAGGCCTACGTGCGCCAGATGGCCAATGCCCGGCTGGGCACGCATAAGGTGCAGCGGCGCGGCGAAGTCAGCCGCACCTCGGCCAAGTGGTATCGCCAAAAAGGGACGGGGCGCGCCCGTCACGGCTCGCGCGACGCCACCCAGTTCGTCGGCGGCGGCCGTCCCAAAGGGCCGCGCCCGCGCAAGTACACCAAAGACATGCCCAAGAAGATGCGCCGTCAGGCCATCCGCTGCGCGTTGAGCGCGCTGCTGCGGGATAACCAGATTGTGGTCGTCAACGATCTGACGATCGACGCGCCCAAGACGAAAGCCATGCGCCAGATGCTGGATGCCATGGTGGGCGCCGATCAATCGGTGCTGGTGCTGCTGGCGCAGCGTAACGAGAATATCGAACGCAGCGTGCGCAACCTGCCCGATGCCCAGACGCTGCGCGCCAACTATCTGAATATTCGCGACTTGCTGCAGTATGACAAGGTCATCCTGCCGCTGGACGCGCTGGACGTGATCAAGTCTATCTGGGGCCGGGAGGGACAGTAGCCATGGCCGAAATCCACGTGTATGACGTGCTCATCCGCCCGGTGATCACCGAGAAGTCGAACATCATGTCGGACGACCTCAACCAGTATGTGTTTGAGGTGCATCCGGACGCCAACAAGATTCAGATCAAGGAAGCGGTCGAGCTGGTCTTCCCGAATGACATCGAAGTGGCCAAAGTGCGGACGATGATCATGCCGGCCAAGCGCGGCCTGCGCGGGCGCAGGACGTTCCTGCGCTCCAAGCAGTGGAAGAAGGCCATCGTCACGCTCAAGCCGGGCCATAAGATCGAGCTGTTCAACCTGTAGGCGGGGTAATCACGTATGCCGGTAAAGGTTTATAAGCCCACCTCGGCGGGCCGCCGGGGGATGACGGGCCACACGTTTGAGGAGATCACCAAGACGGAGCCGGAGTGGGCGCTGACCGAACCGGTGCGCAAGCGCGGCGGGCGCAACAACACCGGCAAGATCACGGTGCGCCATCGCGGCGGCGGCCACAAGCGCCGCTACCGGATCATTGACTTCAAGCGCAGCAAATTCGACTGCCCGGCTGAAGTCATCGCCATCGAATACGATCCGAACCGGTCAGCGCGCATCGCGCTGGTGCAATACGCCGACGGCGAGCGCCGCTACATCATCGCCCCGCTGGGGTTGAAAGTGGGCGATCGTATCGGCAGCGGTCCGCAGGCGCAGCTTCGCGTGGGCGATGCCGTGGCCATCGCCGATATTCCGGTCGGCACGCTCATCCATAACATCGAGCTGTCGCCCGGTCGGGGCGGCCAGATCGCCCGCGCCGCTGGCGTGTCGGCCCAGCTCGTCGCCAAAGAAGGCACTTACGCCCAGGTGCGGATGCCCAGCGGCGAGGTGCGCCTCATCAATGACCGCTGCATGGCGACCATCGGCCAGGTGGGCAACACCGACCACGGCAACGTCAAGCTGGGCAAGGCCGGCCGGCGGCGCTGGTTGGGCTGGCGGCCTACGGTGCGCGGCTCGGCCATGGATCCGGGCAGCCATCCGCACGGCGGCGGCGAAGGGCGCGCGCCCATCGGCATGCCCGGCCCGAAGACGCCCTGGGGCAAGCCGGCTCTCGGCAAGCGCACCCGCGTCAATCGCCGCACCGATCGCTTCATCATCCGGCGGCGGAGCAAGTAGGCCTGCGCTGAGCGCGGGCGCAGCCCGCAGCATTGGGAGAGGGATTCACGATGTCGCGTTCACTGAAGAAGGGGCCGTTCGTCAGCCCCAAACTGCTGAAGAAAATCGAGAAGCTCAACGCGGAGAACAAGAAAGCGGTCATCCGCACCTGGAGCCGCGCCAGCACGATTTTCCCGCAGATGGTTGGCCACACCATCGCCGTGCATGATGGCCGCCGCCATGTGCCGATCTACATCACCGAGAACATGGTGGGCCATAAGCTGGGCGAGTTCGCGCCGACCCGCACCTACCGCGGCCACATGGTCGAGAAGAAGAAGTAGGAGGCCGTCATGCAGGTGCGTTCGCGAACCAAATTTTTATCCATTTCGCCCCAGAAGCTGCGGCTGGTCTGCGACCAGGTGCGCGGCCTGGGGGCCAAGCAGGCGGTGACGGTGCTGAACTTCATGCCCAAAAAAGGCGCGGCCTTCGTCAAGAAGACGCTGGAGTCGGCCATCGCCAACGCGGAGAACAATTTCGACCTGAACCCAGACGACCTGGTGGTGCAGCAGATCTGGGCGGATGAAGGCCCGCGGCTGAAGCGGGTGAAGGCCGGCGCGCGCGGGCGCTACAAGCCGCGCGTCCGCCGCCTGTCGCACCTGACGATCGTCCTGGCAGAACGGGAAGGAGCATAACATGGGGCGCAAGGTTCATCCCGTCGGCTTCCGGTTGAAGATCAACCGGGACTGGGACGCGCGCTGGTACGCGGAAGGTCGGCGCTACACCGAGCTGCTGCAGGAAGACTTCGCCATCCGCCGCTACATCAAGCAGGTGGGGGCGCGCGCCGGCGTGTCGCGCATCGAGATCGAGCGCCATCCGAACCAGCTTCTGGTCAACATCCATACGGCCCGCCCCGGCATCCTCATCGGGCGCAAAGGCGAGGCGGTGAAGGAGCTGCGCCAGGGGCTGGAGGCGCGGCTGGGCGAGCAGGCCAAGGTCAAGATCGAGGTCACCGAGATTGATAAGCCCGATCTGGACGCGCAGCTCGTGGCCGAAGGCATCGTCAGCCAGCTTGAGCGCCGCATTGGCCACACGCGCGCCATCAAGCGCGCCATCAGCCAGGCGATGCGCCTAGGAGGCCAGGGCATCAAGATCGAAGTCAGCGGCCGGCTGGCTGGGGCGGATATGGCGCGGCGCGAATGGCAGAGCGAGGGGCGTGTGCCGCGCTCGACGCTGCGCGCCAACATCGACTACGGCCAGGCCGAGGCGCTGACGACGTTTGGCCGCATCGGCGTGAAAGTGTGGATCTACAAGGGCGAGGTCTTGCAGGACGAGAAGAAGCCGGAGCCCAAGAAAGACGTGTACGTCAGCCCGTAAGCGGCCTGGCGCTTTAGACGCAATACTCCGCGCTGAAGCCGCCTCCCCCAGGCGGCGCTGTGCGGAAGTTGCAGAGGATGACAGTCATCATGTTAATGCCAAAGCGAATGAAGTACCGCAAGCAGATGCGCGGCCGCATGAAGGGCAAGGCCACCCAGGGCAACACGGTGGCCTTCGGCGAGTACGGGCTGCAGGCGCTGGAGCCAGTGTGGCTGACCGCCCGCCAGATCGAGGCCGCCCGCCGCACGATGGTGCGCTACACCAAGCGCCGGGGCAAGATCTGGATCCGCGTCTTCCCGGACAAGCCTTACACCAAGAAGGCCGCCGAAACCCGTATGGGCAAAGGCAAAGGCTCGGTGGAGTACTACGTCTGCGTCATCAAGCCGGGGCGCATCCTGTTTGAGATGGGCGGCATCCCGGAAGAAGATGCGTTTGAAGCGCTGCGTCTGGCGGCCTTCAAACTGCCGATCAAGACCAAACTGGTCAAACGCATTGATCCGATTTCGGGCCAGGAGATTAAGTTCGAATGAAGATCCGTGAAATCCGCCAGATGACCGATGAGCAAATCCTGGATGCCCTGGAGGATCAAAAGGAAGCGATGTTCAACTTGCGCTTCCAGCGGGCGTCTGGGCAGTTGGAAGATACCACCGTGCCGCGCCGCACCCGCCGCACCATCGCCCGTCTGAAGACGGTGCTGCGCGAACGGCAGCTCGCGGCCGAGGCCGCCCGCAAGGAGGTGCCCAATGCCTAACAGCCGCCGCCGTCTGATCGGCCGCGTCGTCAGCGACAAGATGGATAAGACCGTGGTGGTCGCCATCGAACGGCGCAAGGCCCACCGGGTCTACAAGAAAGTCATCCGTTTCACCAAGAAGGTCTACGCCCATGACGAGAGCAACGCCATCCCGGTCGGCGCAGTCGTCCAGGTGGTCGAGAGCAAACCGCTGAGCAAGACCAAACGGTGGGTGGTCGAGAAAGTGATCGAAGGGCCGGGCGGCAAGGTGCTGGAGCCGGTCGCCGGCGATATTGACGTGGACGCTGCCCTGGCCGACCAACAGTCGGAACCTGCTGAGGGAGGGCAGTAGCCATGATTCAGAACGAGTCGCGGTTGGTCGTCGCCGATAACAGCGGCGCCCGCGAGCTGCTGGTCATCCGCGTCCTGGGCGGCTCGCGCCGCCGCTATGGGTACGTCGGCGATATCGTGGTGGCGACCGTGAAATCGGCCGCCAGCGACAGCAGCATCAAGAAGAGCGAAGTCGTCAAGGCGGTGATCGTGCGCACGGCCAAGGAATATCGGCGGCCAGACGGGTCGTACATCAAGTTCGACGACAACGCCGCCGTCATCCTGGCCGACGACCTGACGAACCCGCGCGGCACGCGCGTGTTCGGCCCGGTGGCGCGCGAACTGCGCGATAAGGGCTTTCTCAAGATCGTTTCGCTCGCGCCGGAAACGCTGTAGGCGCGGGAAAGGGGATTGTCCGATGCAACGGATCAAGAAAGGCGACAAGGTCGAGGTGATCACCGGCAAAGACGTGGGCGAGCGCGGCGAGGTGATCTCGGTGCTGCCCAAGGAGAACCGGGTGGTCGTCAGCGGCGTGAACCTCGCCAAACGCCACGAGAAAGCCCGTCAGGTCGGCGGCCGCCAGATCCCGGCGCAGATCGTCGAGTTCAACGCGCCGCTGCACCTGTCCAACGTGATGCTGGTCTGCCCGAAGTGTGATAAGGCGACACGGGTCGGCTATCGCTTCACTGCCGATGGCCGCAAGACGCGCTTCTGCAAGAAGTGCGATGCCAATATTGATTGACCGGAGCGAGTCCCATGACTAAAGTGAAAACCAAGCTGATGACGCGCTACCGGGAAGAGATCGTCCCTGCGCTGATGGAGGAGTTTCGCTATCAGAACGTGATGCAGGTCCCGCGGATCGAGAAGGTCGTGGTGAACATCGGCCTGGGCGAAGCGCTGGACAACCCGAAGGCGCTGGACGCGGCGGTAGAAGATCTGCGGCAGATCACCGGGCAGCAGCCAGTGGTCACCAAAGCGCGCAAGAGCATCGCCACCTTCAAGCTGCGCGAAGGCCGCGCCATCGGCGTCAAGGTCACGCTGCGCGGCGAACGGATGTGGTCGCTGCTGGACCGGCTGATGAACATCGCCCTGCCGCGCGTGCGCGACTTCCGGGGCGTGCCGTCCAAGATGGATGGCCGCGGCAACTACACCATCGGCCTGCGCGAGCAGTTGATCTTCCCGGAGATTCAGTACGACAAGATTGACAAGGTGCGTGGCATGGAAATCACCATCGTCACCACAGCCAAGAGCGACGAGGAAGGCCGGCGCCTGCTCAAGCTGCTGGGCATGCCTTTCCGCGAGAACTAGGACAGGGAGACCGATATGGCGAAGAAATCAATGGTCGCCCGTGAAACGCGGCGCAAGTACAAAATCCGGGTGCGCAACCGCTGCCAGTATGTCGATCCCAATTCGGGCAAGGTCTGCGGCCGCCCGCGGGGTTACATCCGCCGCTTCGGTCTGTGCCGCATCCATTTTCGTGAGTTGGCGCTCCAGGGCAAGATCCCGGGCGTGGTCAAGTCCAGTTGGTAGGAGAGGATGCATGATTAGCGATCCGATTGGCGACATGCTCACCCGGATACGGAACGCCCTGATGGCCGGACATGCCACCGTGGACGTGCCGAATTCCAAGCTGAAACAGGAAATCGCCCGCATCCTCAAACAGGAAGGCTTCATCGAGGACTACACCGTCAGCGATCAGAAGCCCGGGGCGATGATCCACATCAAGTTGAAGTACTACGGTTCACGGCGCGACCGCAAACCCGTGATCACCCACCTGGAGCGAGTCAGCAAGCCGGGACGCCGAATCTACCGGGGTCGGCAGGAGCTGCCCCGGGTGATGAGCGGCATCGGCATCGCCATCGTGACCACCCCCAAAGGGGTGATGACGGCCCAGGAAGCGCGCCGCCAGCGGGTGGGCGGCGAAGTGCTCTGCTACGTGTGGTGAGGGTGAAATCATGTCTCGTATTGGCAAGAAACCCATCATCATCCCGCCCAAGGTGACCGTGACCATTGACGGGCAGGCGGTGAGCGTGAAGGGGCCGAAAGGCGAACTGACGCTCAACGTGCATCCGGAGATCACGGTCAAGCAGCAGGATGGCAGCGTGGTCATCGAACGGCCCAGCGACCAGCCGCGCCACCGCGCCCTGCACGGCCTGACGCGCGCCCTGGTGGCCAATATGGTCACCGGCGTCAGCCAGGGTTTTCGTAAGACGCTGGTGATCGAGGGCGTGGGCTACTCCAGCGATATGCGAGGTCGCGACCTGGTGATGAAACTGGGCTACTCGCATGAGATCGTCGTCAACCCGCCGCCCGGCATCACGTTCAGCATCGAAGACCGCGGGCGCATCATCAACATCGACGGGATCGACAAGCAGGTGGTTGGCCAGGTGGCCGCGAACATTCGCGAACTGCGCCCGCCGGAGCCTTACAAAGGCAAGGGTGTGCGCTACAGTGATGAGACGATCCGCCGCAAAGTGGGCAAGGCTGGCAAGACGAAGTAACGCAGGCGGCCAGCGCGGGGCTGGGGACAGCGCGGTCAGCGCTGACAGACGCCCACCCGGCGCTCAGGAGATGAACCGATGAAGAGCATCACAAAGCAAAAAACCGAAGCGCGCGAGCGCCGACGCCGCCGGGTGCGCAGCCGCGTGTCCGGCACGCCGCAGCGCCCGCGCTTGAACGTGTTTCGCAGCAGCACCAACATCTATGCCCAGGTGATCGATGATGTGGGCGGCCGCACGCTGGTCTCAGCTTCGACCATCGACAAGGCGATCGCCAGCCAGGTAGAGGGCAAGCCCAAGACGGAAGCGGCGCGCATCGTCGGCAAGATTTTGGCGGAACGCGCCCGCGAAGCCGGCATCAGCCGGGTGGTCTTCGACCGGGGCGGGTACAAGTATCATGGCCGCGTGGCTGCCCTGGCTGAGGGCGCCCGTGAAGGCGGTTTAGAGTTCTAACGAGCGGAGCGACCATGCCTGAAAAACAGCAGCGACGGGGAGAACGCGGCGATCGCGAACCTAAGCAGCGCGAGCGCGACGAAGAACGTGAAGAATTAGAAGAGCGCGTCGTGGACATCCGGCGCGTGGCCAAAGTCATCAAGGGCGGCCGCCGGTTCGCCTTCCGCACCGTGGTCATCGTGGGCGACACCCGCGGCCGGGTGGGCATCGGCATCGGCAAAGCCCGCGGCGTCCCGGACAGCATTCGCAAGGGGTCGGACCGAGCGCGCCGCAATATGCAGACGATCGCGCTGTACGGCTCGACCATCCCCTACCCGGTGGTGGGCCGGCATGGCGGCGCGGTGGTGCTGCTGAAACCGGCTTCGCCCGGCACGGGCGTCATCGCCGGCGGCGGCGTGCGCGCCGTGCTGGAAGCGGTGGGCATCCGCGACATCCTGAGCAAGAGCCAGGGCAGCCCCAATCTGCTCAACGTGACCATGGCCACCCTGGACGCGCTCAGCCAACTGCGCAGCCCGGAAGAGATCGCCGCCACGCGGGGCAAAGACCCGCAGGATTTGCAGCCCTTCTGGGCGCGCCAGCGGAGGACAACCCATGAGTAAACAGCTTCGCATCAAACTGGTGCGCAGCCCGATCGGCTTCGACAAGAGCCAGAAAGCCACGGTGCGCGCCCTGGGCCTGCGCCGGATGCAGGCGGTCGTCACCGTCAATGACACGCCGCAGGTGCGCGGCATGATTTTCAAAGTCCGCCACCTGGTCGAGGTGGAGGAGGTTGACCATGAAACTGCATGACCTGCAGCCTGCCGAAGGATCAAAGCGCAAGCGCATCCGCTATGGGCGCGGCATCGCCTCTGGCCACGGTCGTTACGCTGGCCGCGGCATCAAGGGCCAGGGCGCGCGCCGCGGCAAGACCAAAGGCGCGTACTTTGAGGGCGGCCAGCTCCCGCTGGTGCGGCGGCTGCCGTTCAAGCGCGGCTTCACCAACGTCTTCCGCATCGAGTACCAGGAAGCGAAGATCGCCCAGCTCGAAGCGCTGCCGGACGGCTCAGTCGTCACCCCGGCTGTGCTGGCCGAACGGCGGTTCATCCGCGACGCGGCTCAACCGGTGGTGGTGTTGGGCAACGGCGACCTGACCAAGAAGCTCACCGTGCGCGCTCACCGCGTGACCAAGAGCGCGCAGGAGAAAATCACCCAGGCGGGCGGCACAGTTGAGATCATCCCGCTGCGTCTGAAAGGCGCGCGCGCCACCGTGCGCAAGCTGCGCAAACAGGACCTCGCCAAACTGTACAGCGAGGAATAGCGGCCTGCCGGCGGCGGGGCCGGGGCTTCGAGCCTGGCTGCCGGCCGCCGGCGCTGCGCCCGTCAACCGGTGTCATGAGAGGATAAGGTTAGCTCGGTATGATTGAGGCTTTTCGCAACGCATTCCGCCTGCCGGACGTCCGCAACAAACTGCTCATCACCGCATTCATCCTGGTGGTGTACCAGTTCGCCGCGCATGTGCCGGTGGTCGGCGTGGACCCTGGCGCGCTCAGTTCGCTGCTCGCCAGCCAGCAGGGCGGTTTGATCGGCGTGCTCAACCTGCTGTCGGGCGGCGCTGTACGCCACTTCAGCGTGATGGCCAACGGCGTGTACCCGTACATCACGGCGTCCATCATTTTCCAACTGCTGATCCCGCTCGTCCCGGCGCTGGAAGCCATCCAGAAAGAGCCGGGCGGCCAAGAGAAGATCCAGCGCTACACCTATTTTCTGGCGATCCCGATGGCCGTCTTGCAGTCGGTCGGCCAGATCCAGATCTTCAACGTGCTGGGCGGGCGGCCGATCATCCCGGATTTTGGGAGCGATCTGCTGCTGACGCTGTCGGTGCTGGCGACCATGACCGCCGGCACGATGTTCGCCATCTGGTTGGGCGAGCTGATCACCGAACAGGGCATCGGCAACGGCCTGTCCATCATCATCTTCGCCGGCATCGTCGCCCAGGCGCCGACCAGCCTGGTGCAGCTCCTCACCAGCGCCACCCAGCCGTGGCTGTACAACCTGATCCTGTTCGTCGTGATCGTCGTGGTCAGCGTGGTGGTCATCGTCATCATCTATGAGGGGGTGCGGCGCGTGCCGGTGCAGTATGGCAAGCGCGTGCGCGGCCGCAAGCAGTACGGCGGCGGCACCACCTTCATCCCGCTGAAGGTCAACGCGGTCGGCATGATCCCGCTGATCTTCGCCCAGTCCATCATCACCTTCCCGGCGATCATCGTCAACCTGTTCCCGCCGGGGCCGGTGGCCGCTTCGATCACGGAGACCTTTGGGCAGCACCAGGGGCTGGCCTACTGGCTGACGTTCTTCCTGCTGGTGGTGGGCTTCACCTTCCTGTACACCGATATCATGGTGGCGCAGCAGAACCTGGCGGAGAACTTGCAGCGGCAGGGCGGTTTCATCCCCGGCATCCGGCCGGGCAAGCGCACGCAGGAGTACATTCAGCGCGTCACCCGGCGCATCACGCTGGTCGGCGCGCTGTTCCTGGGCGTCATCGCCATCGTGCCGGGCATCGTGGACCTGCTCAACCGGCTGCTGTTTCCGCTGGAGACGGTGGGCAACGCCAACAACGCGGCGCTGGTGCTCTCCGGCTCCGGCCTCATCATCGTGGTCGGCGTGGTGATTGACACCATGCGCCAGATCGAAGCGCAGCTCGTCATGCGGAATTACGAAGGCTTCATGAAGTAAGCACGATCAGACTCGCCCCGTCAGGGGCAGGCGCGTACGACTGAAAGGCGGGGGCAGCGCACGAACTGCCCCCGCCGGCTGCACCTCACCCCCGCGCACTCCCCGGATAGATGCGGCGCAAGTCACTTAAGGACGGACTGGCATGAGCTTGTACATCATCCTGATGGGCGTCCAGGGCGCGGGCAAAGGCGTCCAGGCGGCGTTCATCCGCGACCACTACGGCATCCCCCACGTCTCGACCGGCGATCTGTTCCGGGCGATGAAAACCCGCACCGATCCGCTGGCGCAGCAGATCCAGGAGATCATGCGCCAGGGGCTGCTCATCTCGGACGACATCACCAACAAAGTGGTGCGCGACCGGCTGGAGCAGGCTGACGCCCAGGGCGGCGTGATCCTAGATGGCTACCCGCGCAATGCAGCCCAGGCGCAGTGGCTGGAAGCGTTTCTGGCTGGCCGCGGCCAGGCGGTGACGCGGGTGCTGCTGCTGGAGCTCGACCTGTACGATGCGTTCCGCCGGGCGTTCGGCCGCGTAGTGGCCGCGAATGGCGACAGCTTCAACATCTACTCCCACAGCGAGGGCATTGACTGGCGTTTCGTGGACGATCCTCAAGGGCTGTTCCCGCCGCGCCTGGAGGCGACGGTGATCGCCACCGGCGAGAAGCTGGTGCGCCGCCCGGACGACGCCAATGCCCACGCCATCATCAAACGGATTGATACCTACCGGCAGACGACCCAACCGCTGATTGATTATTATCGGGCGAAGGGCTTGGTGTCGGTGATCGATGCGTCGCAGTCGATCGAGGCCGTCAGCCAGGCCATTCAGACGGCGATCGACGCCGCCCGCGTTTGACGCGGGGCGACCGGATGGGGCGCGATGGATATCCACCTCAAGACGCCGGACGAGATCGCAGTGATGCGCGAAGCTGGGCGCATCGTCGCGCGCGCGCTTCAGGCGATGCGCGAGGCGCTGCGGCCGGGCATCAGCACCGCCGAGCTTGATCGCATCGCTGAGACCGTCATCCGCGACCACGGCGCCACGCCGGCTTTCTTGAATTATCCCAAACCGAACGCGCCCAACTTCCCGGCGACGATCACCGCCAGTATCAACCACGAATTGGTGCACGGCATCCCCAGCCTGCAGCGCATCCTCAAAGAGGGCGACATCATCAGCCTGGATACCGGCTGTTACTACCAGGGATTTGTGGGCGACGCGGCCTTCACCGCCCCCGTCGGCGACGTCCCCCCGGCGGTGCGGCGGCTGCTGGAAGTGACCGAACAGGCGCTGTACGTGGGCATTCGGGCGTCCAGGCTGCCGAACGACGTGCGCAGCGTGGCGCTGGCGATCCAGCAGTTCGTCGAGCGCCAGGGCTACAGCGTCGCGCGGGAATACACGGGGCACGGGGTGGGCCGCCGCATGCACGAAGACCCGCAGGTCCCGAACTGGTGGCCGCGCCGGGCGCTCCAGCGCGGCTGGGAAAATGTCCGCCTGCAGCCGGGCATGACCTACGCGCTTGAACCGATGGTGATCGCTGGGCGGCCTGAGCTGAAAGAGTTGAGCGACCGCTGGACGGTGGCGACGGTTGACCGGTCATTGTGCGCGCACTTTGAGCACACGATCGCGATCACAGACGGAGAACCTTTGATTTTGACGCTGCCGTGAGGCGGCCGGAAGTGAAATTGGCCGAGAACCGGACACAAAGGGTTGACAAGCTATAATCAGGGGGAGACGGGCAAGAGGAGGGTGAGCCATGGTCCTGCGCAGTGAAGCATGGGATCAATATCAGGTGTATGTAGCGACCTCTGACACGCTGACGGGTGACCAGCGCACGAAAACGACGTTTGCCGAGGTCATCTGGGGAATTATCGGCAGCGACAGTCTGTGCGCCTCGCGGATTGCCCGTTTTTCCCCTAAACTGGCCCGCAGCCGGTGGGCTGACAAACGGGTACGGCGGATGGCAACCGGGGAGAGTACGGGACGCAGTCGGTTGGACGCCGACAGCCTGACGGCGGTGCTGCGCGAAGAAGTGATCGCCAGGTTGCGGGGGGAAGCGGACCTGACGCTGGTGCTGGATGGGA
>CALAJK010000067.1 GCA_937922795.1 uncultured Anaerolineae bacterium | reverse complement strand
GTCACCGTCAGCGCTTGTACAGACGTGACTGCTGCTGTCATCACAGTGAGTATGAAGACGATGAGAAGTAGACGTTTCATAGGTTTCTGCTCTCACTTACTCAGAATATGACTTTCCCTTACAATCTAAAAGCGAGCAGCTTACAGCCGCCTTGCATAAAATTTCGTTGTGTGCTGAAATTGTAAAGATTGAGGATGTTGGATCACACAACCGCGTCCGTCGCCGCATCCAGCCGAGGAGTAGGAATGATTGGCGCATAACGCCCGATTCGCGGTGCTAACGCGGACTGCTCGTCGACTGCCGATGGTTGTACCCCCAGCCGCACCAAATCGGTTATACTGGTGCTGACGCCAATTTCCGGCCTAACCGGGGGTGTTCTAAACTCTGCCGCCGCAGTTGATCGGCGCAAAGGTTGACCGGCGGCGCGAGCCGCTCCAAATGATGATTGTACTGCGCTTAGTGACAAAGGATGTTTGAACTATGACCCTCCCGATGAGCGCACCCGTGACCACCAACGCCAGCACCATCGCCCGACGGCCGGTGACGCTGGGCGTGATCGTTGGCAACCGGGGCTTTTTCCCCAAACACCTGGTTTCAAAGGGACGCCAGACCATCCTGGAAGTCCTGGCTAAGGCCGGCATCAACGCGGTGTTGGTTGGTGAAAATGAAACCGCTTATGGAGCTGTCGAGTCGTTCCGTGAGGCGCAAATCTGCGCCGACTTGTTCCGCCAGCGGCGAGATGAAATTGACGGCATCCTGGTGACGCTGCCGAACTTCGGCGATGAAAAAGCGATTGCCAACACGCTGCGCATGGCCGGCCTGGATGTGCCGGTGCTCATCCATGCGTTCCCAGATGACATCGCCCAGATGGGCATCAACGACCGGCGCGACAGCTTCTGCGGCAAGATGAGCGTGTGCAACAATCTGCGCCAATACAACATCAAGTACACGCTCACCAGCCTGCATACGGTGGATCCGACCAGCGACTCGTTTATGGCCGACCTCAAACGTTTCGCCGCCATCTGCCGCGTCGTGCGCGGGCTGCGGCGCGCACGCATGGGCTGCTTGGGCGCGCGTCCGGCGGCGTTCAATACTGTGCGCTATAGCGAAAAGCTGCTGGAGCACCACGGTATCAGCGTGGAGACGCTCGATCTCTCTGAAGCCTTTGGTCGTATTGAACGTCTGGCGGATGATGATCCGCGGGTGGCGGCCAAACGCGCTGCGATCGAGCGCTACGCTAAGACGGCCGGCGTGCCCGATCACTCGCTGCTGAAGATGGCCAAGTTTGGGGTTGTGCTCGACCAATGGATGACCGACAACGCCCTGGATGCGACTGCCATCCAGTGCTGGACTTCTATGGAAGAGTACTTTGGCATCGTGCCGTGCACGCTGATGAGCATGGCCAGCAATGGTCTGGCGCCGTCGGCATGTGAGACCGACATCGCCGGATCGCTGGCGATGCTGGCGCTGGCGCTGGCATCTGGCAAGCCCAGCGCGCTGGTGGATTGGAACAACAACTATGGCGATGATCCCGACAAAGGCGTAGTCTTCCACTGTTCCAACCTGCCCAAGGACGTGTTTGTGGATGATATTCCGGTGATGCATTATCAGGAAATCATCGCCGGTTCGGTCGGTGTGGACGGCACATACGGCACGATCTACGGGCGCGTCAAGCAGGATCCGTTCACCTATCTCCGCATCTCAACCGATGATCTGGCCGGTCAGATCACCGCATATGTCGGCGAGGGCGTGTTCACCAACGATCCGATGACCACTTTCGGCGGCTACGGTGTGGTGCAGGTGCCGCGCTTCCAGGAACTGCTGGCCTATATCTGCGAGCATGGTTACGAGCACCATGTGACCATCAATCAGGCACGGGTGGCTTCGGCGGTGTGGGAAGCGCTCGATAAGTATCTGGGTTGGCCGACATACTATCATCGTTGAGGTTGCGGTCGTAGGTGCGATCAGCGCGCAGCGGGAGGGCGTTGTAATCCCCTCCCGAAGCTGCTGCATCAAAATTTAGAGCAGGGCTGCAAAAGGCCGCAGCAGTTTTTCGGGGCAGACCAATACGTCTGCCCCGTTAGCATTCTCTGCCTGTTTGTGGCCGGCCTGCTGACTTGCGCGCAGTTTTCCTCGTCCCCAGTCCGGGTTACAATGTAGGCATGTCGGTGACGCTAACGAGCAGGGGGCGGACAGGTGGCGAGCGATCAGGCGCGGGAACTGCGCAGACAAGGCATCGCGGCGGCCAAAGCTGGACAGAAAGAACAAGCCCGCCAACTGCTGCAGCAGTCGCTGCGGCTGGAGCCTTCCAGCGAAGCGGCCTGGCTGTGGCTGGCGACAGTGGCGCGCGATCAGCGCGAGCGCCTGTTCTGTCTGCACAAACTGTTGGAGCTCAATCCAAACCATGAGATGGGGCTGCAGTCGCTTCAGCAGCTAGGACTCACGCGCGAGCAGCTCGCGCAGCGGATCGCGAGTATGGCGCGTCCGGCGGCGCAGCCCGCGCCGACGCCGGCTGCCGCGCCTGCCCCTGCCGCCTCGGCGCCCGCGCCCGACATCCCGATCATCGACAGCAGTCGACTGGCTGAACTCCAGGCGCAAATTGACCCGCTGGTGCGCGAGTATCTGGCGCCGCTGCCAGGCATCCCTGGCGTCACCTGGGTAGCGAAAACGCGCCGCCGCGCCGGCGAACAGGATGCGCTGCGGCTGCGGCTGTTGGTCGGCGGCGCGGCCGCGGCCGTGCTGGTAACGGTGATCGGGATCGCAGCGGCGATCGTCCTGAATACTCCCGAACTGCGAGGCGTCGTCTTCGCGCCAACGCGCACGCCGACGCGCACGCCGCCGCCGCCGACTGCGACCTACACGCCGACGCCAGGGCTGACGCCGACCCCGTCGCCGACGCCGCAGCTCACGCTGACGCCCAGCCCGACGGTTCCGCCGCAGATCCCTCAGAACGTGGTTGAGCCGACTGAAGTCTACCCGCCGGTGTTCGATCGGGCGCTGCGTGACGCTGTCGCGCTGGTCAGCCAGGGGCAGTATGCGGCGGCCCTACCGACGCTGGAGGTGGAAGTCACCCGCGCGGCGACCAGCTTCGATCCGAATCCTTATTACTATCGGGCGCTGGCGCTGGCCGGCCAGGGAGAACTGCAAGCCGCCGCGGGCGTGCTGCAAGAAGCTCAGCGGCGGTTGGCCGAGCGCCCCGATTCGAAGTCAGCCGCGCTCATCAATGCCGGGCTGGCGCAGGTCGATCTGCTCCTGGCCGAACGCGCGCTCCAAGGCGGGCAGTCTGTGCGCGAGGTGCAGCCGCTGTTAGAAAATGTACAAGACCGGGCTGAAGCGGCCATCCGCGATGATCCACGGCTGGAACAGCCCTACTTGACGCTGGCGCAGCGTTACGTGCTGGCGCGCGATCTCGACCGCGCCCTGGGCGTGCTAGAGCGCGGCCTATCGGTGCTGCCGGCCAATGTGAAGCTGATCATCGCCCGCGGCGAAATCTATTTCTCACAGCGCGAGTATGAGCGCGCAGCTTATCAGGCGTTCCTAGCGCTGTACATTCATCCTGCGGCTGAGCCGGCACATCTGCTGCAAATCCGCACGGCGCTGGCGCAGGACCGGCCGGGGCTGGCGGTGCTGCTGACGCAGGGGTATTTGCTGTATTACCCCGGCAGCGCGCTGGGTTACAAGCTGCTGGGCGATGCGCGGGCGGCGGAAGGCAACACCGACTTGGCGCTGGAAGCGTACACCCAGGCGCTGGCTGCCGGCGAAGATGCGCCCGGCGTAGCCGACGCGCTGGTGGCGCGGGCAAAGCTGTATGAACGGGCGCGGCGTTATGATCTGGCGCGCGACGATCTGGATCGCGCTTTTCGGCTGACGGACGATCCGGCGGTGCGCGCGCTGCGGATGCAGGCAGCTTACAAAGCCGGCAATCTGGCGACCGCCCAGTTGGACGCTGAAGCGCTGCGCGGTTCCGGCGTCGTGCCTGAGGCTGAAATCCAACTGCTGCAGGCGCGTATCCTGGTGGATGAAGCGCGTGCAGGCGATGCGACCAGCTACGAACGCGCGCTCAATCTGTTGGAGGCTGCGCAAAACCTGCCGGCTGAGCTGCGCCCGGTGGCAGACGAATATCGGGCGCGGGCGCTGTATAACCTGGAGCGGTTTGAAGACGCGCTGCGAGCGGTCAACAGCGCCTTGGCCGAGGGCGAGAGCGGCTACCGGCACTACCTGCGCGGTTTGATTCAAGAAGCGCTGAACAAGCCAGAGGCAGCGGCACGCGATTATGACTGGGTGCTGACTTGGAGCGAGATTTACTCGTATCCCTTCGCGCCCGATGCCCGGCGCCGGCTGGAAGGGCTCGCGGCCACCAGTAGTTGAAGGGCGCGGCGGGAAGACCTCGAATAAGTCAGGAGGATCGAGCGGGTTTTCTGATCGACTTGAGATGAGTACATTCACGGCAGTTTGATCGAGGATATACACAGCTGCCGGCGGTGGGGGCAGGATGTACGGCACTGTAGCGCGTTTACAGGTCAAGCCCGGCATGGAGCAGGAACTCCGGGAACAAGTTCGCGCCGAGGCGGAGAAGGCTGAAATGCCGGGATACATTCACCAATTCCTCTACCGCCTGGATGCTGGGCCCAACATCTACTATCTGGTCGTGATCGTCCGCGATCCGGAGTCCTATATGGCCAACGCGAACAGCCCGGAGCAGCATGAACGCTATCTGAAGCTGCTGACAGTCCTCGACGCTGAGCCGGAATGGCACGACGGTCACATTCTGTATCCGCTGAGCTTGACCATCTGACGGGCGTCAGATAGGCTGCTGGAAACGATCAGGCGTCGGTCTCCCTGGCGCTCACCTCCAGTCCGGACAAGAACGCATCCACGACGCCGCGCGGATTTTGATAGCATTCGGCTGAGGGATAGCGCACGACGGCGATGCCGTGCTCGCGAAAGCGGGCGTCGCGCCAAGCGTCGGCGGCCTGGGAATGGACGTGGTGCGGTCCATCCACCTCTAAGATAGCCCAGCGCCCAGCGTAGAACACCAGAAAGTCCGCCTCGCGCGTTTGTAATCCGGACTCGGTCTTGAGGCGGATGCGCGCGCTGGTCAGGAACAGCGCACCGCGGCGTTCCAGCTCTTTGGCGATCTTCAGCTCGCTGTTGGAGCGCAGCACTAGCCCATGCCAGCGAATCTGACGACGTCCGTCCGGTTCAGTCACGACGGCATCAGCGCCTTCGGCCACGGCGGCCAGCGCGCGGGGATCCGGCGCGGTTTCCAGCGCCCGCGCCAGCCGGGCCGCGCGGCGGGCGCAGACCAACACGCCCGCCGCAATGAGCAGGGGGAGCGCCCGGCCGCCCGCGCCTGGGGCCACGTTCAGCAGGTCAAGCGCGGCGATGACGACGGCCGCCAGCGCGGTCGCCAGCGCCAGCCAGGGACGTTGGGTCATTCCGGTTCGAAGCGCGTACCCAGCGCCGCCGGCGGATCGGAGCGCAGGAAGTTGCGCGACCAGCCCTGTACCTGGCGCGGCAGCAGGCGCAGCAGGCGTTCGATGGCGCCGCTGCTCACCAGCAGCAGCGTGATGATCATCAGCAGCCAGGGCACGCCGTTGAGCAGCACGATCGGGATGCTGATGCCCGGTGTGCGCTGGATGACGGTCGCCAGGGCGCGCAGGCCGGAGAACAGGTAAGCGCCCAGCACCACCCGGAAGGGATGCCAGCCGCCGAAGATCACGATCGCCAGCGCAATCCAGCCGTCGCCGTCCATGCTGGGCGGCGTGGCCCAACCGGCCTTGACGCTCAGCGAATAAGCAGCGCCCGCCAGCCCAACTAACGCGCCGCCGGCGGCTGTGTAGATGTAGCGCAGGCGGTTGACCTGCGTGCCGCGGGCGAATGCCGCCGCTGGCCGCTCGCCGATGGCGCGGTGCGCCAGACCGGGGCGGGTGCGGAACAGCCAGTACCACAGGCCGATCACCAGCGCGTAGCTGATGTAGACCAGGATCGTCTGGCGAAAGAAGACGGGCCCCACCACTGGGATATCGCTGAGGAGCGGGAGCGGCGTGTTCAAAATCTGCGGGCCGGGGATGCGAGTGTAGCTTTGACCCAGAAACTGAGCCAGGTCAGCCGCCAGCAGCGTCAGCACGAAGCCCACCGCCACCTGATCCTGCCGCAGTTCGATGGCCGCCGCTGCGACCAGCAGCGCCACCAGCATCCCGATGAACATGGCGGCGAGCACGCCGACCAGCGCGCTATTCGTGACCAGCGCCGCCACGAACCCGACCATGGCCGCCAGGATGATGCTGCCGTTCAGCGACAGATTGACCACGCCGGCGCGTTCGGTGATGGTCTCGCCCAAGCTGGCGATCACCAGCGGGGTGGCGTTGGCGACGATGCTGTTGAGGGTGTTCAACAGTTCATTGTTCATGGGCGGCCTCCGCGGGAATCGGTTGAGGCGCGGGTTCTTCTATCATAGAGATTGGCGTGGGAGGAGCCAGGCGGGCGCGCAGGCCGTTGGACAGCAGGGCGGTGAGCACCAGAAACCCCTGCAGCACGCCCGCTAGGGAGGCGTCCAACTGCAGGGCGATCTTCAGCCGGGCGCTGCCGCCCAACACAGCGGCGAAGGCAAACGCCACCAGCGGCGCCCACAGCGCCCGGTTGGCCACCAGCAGCACCACCAGCAGCCCCAAAAAGCCGATTCCGCCTGACACGCCGGGGCGCAGGCTGTTGTAGGTGAACAATACCCGGTAAGAACCGGCGATGCCGGCCAGCATCCCGCAGACTATGAAGGCGCTGAGGGCGCTGCGGCCGGTAGGCACACCCAGCAGCATCGCCGAGCGCGCGTTCTTGCCGGTGGCTTTCAACTGCAAACCCCAGCGCGTGCCGCGCAGCGCCAGCCATACCCCCACAACAGCCACGACGACGATGACCAGCGCCAGCAGGCTGACTTTGAATGTGTCAGACAGCGGCGGCAGCAGCGCCGGGGCGGGGAAGGGCGGCGTGGCTCGAACGCTGCCGCCTTCCGGCGGCTGCCATGGGCCGGAGATCAGGTAGATGGCAATGACGTTGGCCAGCGCGTTCAGCGCTACGCCGCCGAAAATCTCGTGGACGCCGAGCCGCACTTTGAGCACGCCGACCAGGAGCGCCCAGAGCGCGCCGCCAAGCATGGCCAGCAGGATCTCGACCGGCACGAGGATCGGGGCGGGCAGGTCGAGCGTGAGCGCCGCCCAGGATGCGAACACAGCCCCTAAGATCATCTGGCCTTCGACGCCGATGTTCCATAAGCCAGCGGTGAAAGTGACCACGAGGCCGATGCTGCACAGCGTCAGCGGAATCCAAAAGTTGACCACCTGGCCGACGGCGCGCAGATCGCGGAACGCGCCTTCCCACACCAGCGTGAAGACTTCACGTGGGTCAGCGCCAACTGCCATGACCAGCAGCGCAGTGATCGCCAGCGACAAGATGATAGGGAGCGCTGTCAGTGCCGCCTGCGCGGTGAGAGTCTGAGATTTCATCGTTCAGGCTCCGTCAAGGTGACCACCGATTAAACGTCCGAGCTCGTCTATGGTCGTGCGGGCAGCATCGACCGGATATACGCGCCCGGCGTAGAATACGAGGATGCGGTGGCTGTAAGTCACCAGTTCGTCCAGCTCAGACGAACTGAATAGGATGGCCGCGCCCCGCTCGCGACGGGCCAAAAGCTGCTGCCAGATCCAGCGCGAGGAGTCCACATCCAAGCCGCGCGTGGGCTGTTCCAGCGCCATCAGCACGGGCTGCTCGGCCATCAGCGCCATCAACAGCCGCTGCTGGTTGCCGCCGGAGAGCGTCTCCACCGGGCTGTCCGGGCGACCGCGCACATTGTAGCGAGCGATCTGGTCGCTGGTGCGCCGACGCGCCCGTTCCCAATCCACCAGCGTGCCCGTCTCGGTCACCAGCGCGATGTGTTCGGTGAGCGTCAGCCCGGCGATCAGCCCTTCTTCCAGCCGGCCGGCAGCGCTGAAAGCGACGCCGCGCCGCAGAAAGTCGCGGTAAGGGTGGCCAGTCAGATCCTCGCCGCCCACAATCACCCGGCCATGCAGCGGCTTCAACAGGCCAGCGCAGGCGCGCAGCAGCAGTTCCTGGCCGCTGCCGTCCAGTCCGGCCAGGCCGATGACCTCGCCAGCTTTCACCTGCAGCGATAGATCCGCCACTGTCACCCGTTTGCCGCGCAGGTGCAGCCTGTCCAGTGTCAGCACATTAGGCGCTGCGCTCACGTCGGCTGATTGGCGGTCGACCGGCGGCAGTTCCTGGCCGAACATCATCGTCACCAATTCGCTGGTAGTGGCGGGCATGGCGCGGCAGCCCACCAGCCGGCCAGCGCGCAGCACGGCCACCTCGTGGCAAAGCGCGATCACATCTTCCAGCTTATGGGATACCAGCAGGATGGTCATCTGGTCATGCTCGGCGAGCTGGCGCAGGGCGTCAAATAAAATCGCCTTCTGTTCAGCCGAGATGCCGGTGGTCGGCTCATCCAGAATGAGCGCTTTCACGCCCAATGCCAGCAGCCGCACGATCTCCAACTGCTGCCGCTGGCCGATACTCAACTGAGCGATGGGCATTTCTGGATCGAGCGCGAAGCCGAGGCGCTCCGTGAGTTCGGCCAACCGCCGGCGCGCAGCCCGGCGCGGAATGCGCAGGCCGCCGGGCATGCCGTAGACGAAGTTCTCCAGAACTGTGAACGCGGCCACGTCCAGCGGGTCCTGCTGGAGCATCCCCACCCCGTGGGCGATGGCCGCCAGTGGGCCGCGGTAGTCTACCGGCTGCCCATCAATCAAGATTTCGCCGCTGTCGAAAGATTGGTAGCCGGACAGAATCTTCATCAACGTAGACTTGCCGGCCCCGTTCTCCCCCAAAATGCCAACGATGCGCCCGTGAGGGAACGTCAGACTGATGTCGTCGTTAGCGTGAACTGGGCCGAAGCGTTTGTGAATGTGGCGCACTTCAATCAGCATGTGACTGATTCCAAAGCCTGAGAACGGCTGAACGGACAGTGACGCAGCGGGGAGCAGTCAACCATATGGAGCACAATCAGCGAGATGCTATCGTCTTGAGTCGTAAGTAAGAAGGAAAGGGGCGTCCGTAGACGCCCCCCTTTTTTGACATATGGCTGCGACGTCACTCCTGTTTGCTGGGGCCGGTCATGCCCTCAAGCAGTTGATCGAGATACCAAATGCTCGGCGCTTCGCCCAGCGGGGCGATGTACGGCAGCGCTTCGCCCGCGGCAGCGATCTCAGTGCCGTCCTGGTACTTCAGCGGCCCCTGCCACAGGAAGATGGTGTCCGCGTTGGCCTCATCCTGGGCGAAGGCGGCCGCCTTGGCGATGAAATCGTCTAGCGAAGCGGCATTCGCTTCGCTCAGACCCGCGCCCTTGACGAAGCCGACTCCGGACGTGTCGGGGTTGTTGATGTCTGTCCAGTCGGGGTTGAGCAGCGTCCATTCCTGCTGGTAAGCGCCATTCTTGGCGGCGGCCACGATCTGCGCGTAGCCGGGGCCCCAGTGGAAGTAGGGGACGCCCAAGCAAATTTCAGGCGCTTCTTCACAAGCGCCCACGTAATCGTAGGGGATTGACCACACCTTCTCGCCTTGTTTGGCGCGCTGGCCGGCTACGACGATGCCCTCGGTCGTGTCGATGCCGGAGATAACCACGTCCGCGCCGCTGTCGAAGAAGCTGTTGGTGACTTCGGTCGGATCGAGCGTGACGCCGGGGATGTTGAACCAGAAGCCGATCCAAGTGACAGTGAACTTGAGATTATCTGGATCAAGGCCGCGGTAGTTCTCGTAGCAGTAGCGCGCGCCCAGGTAGGCAGAAGCGGCCAGCCGACGTGTCTCAAAGTTGATCAGCGGGCCCAAGTAGCCAATGCTGCCAGTCTCAGTGGTCAGCCCGGCGGCGCAGCCGGCGATCAGCTTGCCCCATTCTATCGTGCCCATCACATTGCCGACGTTGGCCGGCGCGGTCCCGGCGTAGGCATCGTCCCCCGACACGTTGATGAAGATGACGTCCGGGAACTCTTTCGCCACTTCAGCGGTGTCTTCCTCAAACTCATCTGAAGCGGTGAAGATCAACTGCGCGCCTTTATCGACCATGTTAGTGACGACATCGCGCAGAGTGGTTTCCGGGGCGTCGGCCGGGTTCAGCTTCTCAAAGTACAGCATCTTCGCGCCCGGCACGTTCTGTTCAACGTACTGGCCGCCCTCGTAGTGCGCCTGGCTCCAGCCGCGATCGTTGAACGGCCCGACCAGAACCATGCCAAAAATGAATTCATCTTGGGCGACGGTTGGCGCGATCGCCAGGCCGCAGACGAACACCAGCGTTAACGCGAGCAAGATTTTGCGAGCCATGCCATCCTCCTCAGAAAAGCCCACTTTCGGGTAGAGTTTAACATCCGCTTGATCTTTCTGGCAAAGGACAAAGTGACCAAAATCGGCGGCCAAAAAGCTGTTAGGTGTGGGGAAGCGTCGTTGTTTGAGCGCGATCATGAGCGCCAGCGCAGCGTGTACCGCCCACGCGTGCTCGATGAGGTAGCCGTGTACAGATAAGTGATGCCGTCCACGATGAGCAGGTCGGCGTGGCCGATCCCCCAGTTGGACGAAACCGGCATGATGACCGGGTTGCCGGGATATTTTTCCCACGGGGCGTCAATGTCGGGGCCGGATGAGCGCGCAAACCCCAGCCCGAACTGGGTGTCCATGCCGCGTTCCAGCACGTCCGGCCCGCGGACACCCTCGTAGGCCATGTAATAGCGGCTGCCGACTTTGACCACCTCAGCCGAGCTGACATAGCGGAAATCGAAGTAAGGCGCGATGTCTGGTCCTTCGACGATGTCGAGCGGGCCGTATTCGCGCGCGCCTTCGAACAATGGATCGGTATCGCACCGCCGCAGCGCGTCGAGCGGACCGTGTCGGTCGCCTTTGTAGCAGCGCATATGACCGGGCGCCGAACCGGCCGCCACGAACACGTACAGCATGTCGCCCTCGACGTACAGGCCAGGGGGGGCGCCCACCAGGCAGTCGTGCACTTCGCCGCGGATGTGCGGGTGCGGACCGATTTTCTCCACCGGCGTGCACGGGAAGTACGAGCTGGGCCAGGTGCCGCTGGGGAAACGCAGCGGCGACGGCGGCGACCAATTCAGGCCGTCAGGCGACGTGCGCAGAAAGGTTTGCGCCCGCCATTCGTACACCAGATAGGCGCGATCATCCGCCCAGAATACCCGCGGGTACTGCTGATGGGTGATGTGGTCGCGGGCATCATCGCACGGGCAGGTTTGGCAGGGGATGAGGCACACCGGCACAGGCAGGGTGAATGAGCGTCCGCCGTCGCGGCTTTCCCAGCGCGTCAGGCAGCCGGGGAATTCGACGGGTTCGCCGCACTGGTCATGAACGCCTGCCGACTGGTGACTGGCATGGAGGTATGACCAGAACTCGGTCGCACTGCGCTGGACGGTGTCGCTTTCGCCGACTGGCAGCCCGACATCCACCAGGTCAACGACCCACTCAGCCCGCCCCAACCAAAAGTCCTCCAGAGTCGGCGGCGTTTGGTGGGCGGCCAACCCCAGGGCGAAGATGGCGAGAAGATGAATGGACAAGCGCCCGAGGATCATGGCCAGTGCGCTGCGTTCCAATGTTAGGAAACTGACAAACGAACAGAACGGCTTAGGGTTGCCTCAACCGCACAGTTTTTCGTTGTATGATATAATCCTGGTAAAGTGCGCCTACAAGTCCGGTGGTTCGCAGGATAAAGGCATGGCCGAAATCAGCCTGCGAGAGTATCTCGCCAAACTGGATACCCTGCTGCAAGACGGGGCGGCGGATGAGGTCATTCATCACTGCCGGCACATCCTGCAACACTTCCCGCGCCATGTGGCGGCCTACCAGTTTCTGGGGCGCGCGCTGGTCGAGACCGGCAACTGGGACCGCGCTGCCGATGTTTTTCGGCGCGTGTTGAGCGTCCTGCCTGATGATTATAACGCCCACCTGGGGTTGAGCGATATCTACCAGCATCTGCGCCAGCCGGATGATGCGATCTGGCATCTTGAACGGGCTTTTGAGTTGAGGCCGAATGAGCAGGCGCTGATGGATCGCCTGCGCGAGCTGTATCGCCGCCATCGCCGGGTTGAGCAAGGGCGCATCCCGCTGACTGCCGGCGCAGCGGCGCGCCAGCATCTGCGCAGCGGGCTGTATGACCAGGCGATTGATGTCCTGCGCGAGGCGCTAGACCGGCTGCCGGACCGCGTGGATCTTCGTTTGCTGCTGGCTCAGGCTTATTACGAAGGCGGTTATCGCTATGAGGCGGGCGAGACGGCGCTGGATGTGCTGCAAGTCCTGCCTGACTGTTTGGACGCCAACCGCATCCTGACGGAATTATGGCTGGCTGAACGGCGCCCATCCGATGCGCAGCGCTATCTCGACCGCATCCAGTCCGTAGACCCGTATCTAGCGCTGGAAATCGCGCAGGGCGCGCCGGCCCCCGACGACACATTTCGCCTGGAGATGTTGGACTACAAGCGCTCAGTCGAGCGCGAGCTGACCAGCCGCACGCCTGACTGGTTGCAAGATTTGGGGGCGCTGAAGGCTGAGACGGAAGCGGCAGCGCCGATCGAGTCAGCCGTTGAGGATGATTGGATGAAGCTGGCGGCGGCGCCCGCCGACCTCGATGAAGGAAAATTCGATGAGGCCTTCAGCACCGGCTTGCCGGCTGACTGGTTGGTTACACCAGCGCCAGCGCCGACCGGCCGCGCTTCAACCGGGTTGACTGGTCTGCTGGCGGCGTTGGATCAGCCGGAGCCACCTTCATCCGCCAGCTCTGGCTCATCGGCAGATTGGCTCAGCGAGACAGCTGAGGCGGAAGCCAGTTCAGCCGAAGAACCGCTTGCGTTGGTTGAGCCGGATGAGATGCCGCTGGAAGATCTGTTTGTTGATTTACCCGATATGCCGACCGCGGAGGCAGCCGCCCCCGGCGTTCCTGAAGATCAGGATCCGCTGGCCTGGCTGCATGCCAGCGGTATTGAAGTGATGGAGTCCCCGCAAACGGAAGAGGCGGGTTTCTTCGAGGATGATGAGGCCATCGCGCCGCTGCCTGCTGACGCGGCTGATCCGCTCGCGTGGCTTCAGGGCTATGGGAATGATCTGTTGTCTGGCGAGGCGCAGCCGCCGTCTGCTGTCGCTGGCATCGTCGATGTAGACGAGGCGCTGCCGGATCAAGTGGCGCCGCCGTCCCGTTCATCTCAGGCTGCTGCGTCAGGCGCTTCGTCAGAAGATGATGCGCTCGATTGGTTAGCGGATGAATCGCTGCTAGATGAAGCCCTGCATCTCGAAGCCCTGACACAAGCTGAACCACAGACTGGGCTGCAAGCTGAGCCATGGGATGCCAAGCCAACGGGTGCTGAGTATTCATTGTCAGATCGGCAGGAAGAGATGACAGATAAAGATGAGTTCGACTGGATCCATTTGCCAGACAGTGAGCCGGAATCAGAGGAGCCTCAGCCTTCTACGACCAGCTCAGGCTCGACAGAAGCTGTACCTGACTGGTTCAGCGATCTAGACGCTGAGCCAGCGTCCGAGCCTGCATTGGCGGACGAGTTCGAGTGGCTGGAGGCCGAAGCGGCAGCCGAAGCGGAGGCGGCGGCGATCCCGGACTGGCTGGCGAGCGCGGCGCCGGTGGACGCTGAGGCGGCGGTCAGCAGTGAAGCGGCGGCGGGGATCACCAGCGAGTTCGAGTGGCTGGGGGGCGAAGCGGCCGAGGCCGAAGCGGCAGCCGAGGTGGAGGCGGCGGAGATTCCAGACTGGCTGGCGAGCGCGGCGCCGGTGGACGCCGAGGCGGCGGTCAGCAGTGAGGCGGCGGCGGGGATCACCAGCGAGTTCGAGTGGCTGGGGGGCGAAGCGGCAGAAGCGGAGGCGGGAGCCGAGGCGGAGGCGGCGGCGATCCCAGACTGGCTGGCGAGCGCGGCGCCGGTGGACGCTGAGGCGGAAGCTGAGGCGGTGAGCGCGGCGGACGAGTTCGAGTGGCTGGAAACGGTTGGCGAGGAAGTTGAGATCGAAGTAGACGAGGAAGGGCAGCCCCTGTCTGAGACAGCGGAAGCGCCAGCCGCCGGCCAGATTGATTGGATGGCCGATATGGAAGCTGCCGCCGCCGAAACTGAACTCCAGGCTGAGCCGATCTATGAGACTGATTTTGAGTGGCAGGACGAAACGCGCGAACCTGGGATCAGTGAAATGCCGGATTGGTTGAGCAGCATTCAGCCGGTTGAGCCTGAAGCTGAGGCTGAGGCAGCCGAAGCGGTTGAGATTGAACCTGAATTTGGCTGGATTGATGAGCTTCAGCAGCCGGAAGAGCTGGAAACCGAGGCTGTTGAGGAGGGCGAGAGCCTGTACGCTGAGGAAGCGGTTGAAGAGGTGGAGCCGCTGGCGCCCGCGCCGGCGCAGAACGCGCCTGACTGGCTGAACGCTATGGTTCCAGGGCTGGATGTGGATTATGAGGCCCCCGAAGATGAGCCGGTTGAGCAAGCGTACATTGAGGCGCCGTACCATCGCCGCGCTGGCGAACTGCCCCCCGAGACCGAGACTACCAGCCGCACGCGCGAATTTGACTGGTTGGTTTCGGTAGTTGAAGCGGAAACCCGTCCAATGCCGCCGGTGGCTGCGGAGACCCGTCGTCAGCGTTTTGTGTTCTCGCGTCAGCCGGTCTGGCTGCGCGAACCAACGGAACAGGGCGACTCGCCGCGCCGGTCGCCAGATCGGCCGGATGAGGCTGACGACGAATCAGATGATGAGAGTTTGCCGCCCTGGTTGCGGTGATTTAGCAGCGGATTTGATGAGAGGATTAGGCGATGTCACCCGCGGATAGCGCACCAGATTTCGATAAGATGTCCCCTGAGGAGCTGATGGCCTGGATGGAAAGCCTAGCAAAGCGTCAGGGCGCTAATGAGGGCTTCCTAACCGCGGCGGACATGGACATCCCGGAAGTTGATCCTGCATCGGTTCAGATTGATGAGCCGGGTTACATTCCCTACGGCATGGATCCGCAAAAGTGGGCGGAGAAGCAGGCGCAAGAGGCGGCTAAGCGCCAGGCAGCGTTGGCAGCGAAGCCAGCCTCCTCAGCCGCTCCCGCGCCGCCGGCTGAGTCGTTCAGCCCACCTCCACCGGAGTCGTTTGCGCCGGCCCCAGCGACCGCTGCCGCCGCTGAAGACAGCGCTCTCTCCTGGCTCGAAAGTTTGGCCGCCGATCAGGGCGTGCCTGAACTTGATCTATCGGCCTTGACCGCCGCCATCGCCCCGGCGCCGGCGTCGGCTGAGCCGGCTGCCCCACCGGTCAATCCTATGGACTGGCTGGAGAGCCTGGCGCAGGAACAGATGGCCATGCCCGTCCCTACGCCGGAGTCGCCGCCGGTGACCGATCCGTTCGCGGCTGGCGCTGACCCGATGGCCTGGCTGGAAAGCCTGGCGACGCAGCAGGGCGCGCGCCGCGAGGAGCTGACGACGCCGGCCGATATCCATGTGCCGCCCCCAGAGAGTTTTGAAACGGCAGCAGATGGGCCCGGCTACACGCCCTACGCGGTGGATACGCCAATGACGCTTGAGCATCCAGGCGATGAAGGCGCTGTGGAGGCGCGCGTGCCTAAGCCGGCGCTTGAACCGGCTGATCTGCAAGACCCGGCAGCGTGGTTAGATATGCTGGCGACCGGCCAGGGTTTTGGTGTTGAGGTTTCTAAACCGGCTGAGCCAAAACCGGCGGCGTTGACGGACGATGAGATCCAGGAGCGGTTGGCGCGGGGCGAAGAAGTGCCCTACGAACAGATGCAGGCCTGGATGAACCGCCAGCTTGAGATTGGGGCGCGGCGCGAAGAACCCGAACTGGTTGCCGAGGAGTATGATCCTGATGCGCCGGCTGTGCGGGCGGAGCTGCCGGACTGGCTGCTAGAGCAGGTCGGGCCGCCAGTTGAGGAGCCGCCCAAGCCGCCCGCGCCGGAGATGCCTCCGGCCTTGATTGAGGCGATCATTGAGCCGCCGCCCGCCGCTGACATCCCAGATTGGCTGAAAGAAGATTTAGACGCGCCGACCGATCTCGACAGCATTTTCGCTGCAACCGCGATATCGGCTGAGCCGATGACGGCGCTGCCGTTTGATGAGCCTGTGTCGCCTCCGGCTTTCGAGCCGCTCACGGTCGCTGAGCCAGAGATTGACGCCAGCGATCCGTGGGGTGAGGCGCTGGAGTATGAGCGCCAGTACGCTGATGGAACCGAGCTGCCTGAGTGGTATGTGAAGAATATTCACGATCCCGCCCGCCGCGCCGCTGTGGAACGGCTGGCGCGTGAAGATCAAGCCGAGCCTGAGCTGGCCGATGCCGCGCTCGGCGCGGAATCGGAGCTGCTGCCTGGCGAACCGCAGAGCGTGCCTGATTGGCTGCGAGATCTTGTCGAGGGAGCCGAAGCAGCGCCGGCGGTCCAGGAAATTCCGGGTTGGCTGGTTGAGGAAGTGCCCGCTGATCAGCAGCCTCCAACGACAGCCCCGGCGTTCGTTGCTGAGGTCGCAGACATTCCCGACTGGTTGAAAGAGGCAGATGTCCAAACTGTGGAAGTGCCGGACTGGCTGAAGCATACGATCGGCACGCAGGAGCATCCGGCCGTGACTGTGACACCCGCGCCGCCCGCAGCTCCGACGCCCACACCGGTTCGGCCGCCCGCGCCAGCGCCTGTAGTCCAGCCTGCGGTCCCGATTGATGCGTCGGCGATCCTGGCCAACGCGCGGGCGCGGGCTGAGGCTAACGACCTGGACGCTTGTCTTAGCGAGTATGAACAGTTGGTGCGCGCCAGCGTCGAGCTGGAGACTGTAGCCACTGATCTCACCCGGTTGGCCGAAAAGCACCGGTCGAACGCCGCCGTCTACCGGGTGCTGGGCGACAGCCTGATGCGCCAGGGCAAGCTGCAAGCGGCGCTTGACACTTACCGCAAGGCGCTCAACCAGCTATAATCAACGGCTGACGATAACGGTGAATGGCGACAGACGGGCCAGCAGCGGCCCGTCTGCCCTGTCTAGAGCAAAGGATAGCTGTCTGTGGAACGCACGCTGATCATCGTCAAGCCGGATGCCGTCCAGCGCGGGCTCACTGGTGAGATCATCCGCCGCTTTGAAGCCCGTGGGCTGCGTATCATCGGGATGAAGTTCATGCTGATTTCGCGCGAAGTGGCCGAGCGACATTATGCTGAACACAAGGGTAAAGGTTTCTACGAGGGGTTGTTGAATTATATCACCTCCAGCCCGTCGGTCGTCATGGTGCTGGAGGGCCCGAACGCGGTTCAGGCGGCTCGGACGACGATCGGCAAGACCAAACCGTTCGAGGCCGAAGCCGGTTCGATCCGCGGCGATCTGGCGCTCGAAACGGGGCGCAACCTGGTGCATGGTTCCGACAGCGTGGAAAGCGGCGAGCGGGAAATCGCCATATTTTTCAAGGCTGACGAGCTGGTGAGCTGGTCACGCGCCAGCGATCCCTGGATTTTGGAATAACGCGCGGCAGCGCCCTGGAAAAGAAAGACGCTCCAAGTGGGCGTCTTTTGTTTTCTGACCGCTACTGGATGCTCACCAGTACCTGAGCGGTGCGCCACAGCCCTTCCAGATCATAATAGCGGCGCTTATCGGCCAGGAAGAGGTGGACGATGACGTTGCCATAGTCCATCAGCATCCAGCCGCTTTCGCCCGTGCCCTCGACGGAGAAGGGCAGTTTGTCGTGGCGCTCTTTCACACCTTCACGGATGTTATCCGCCAGCGCTTTCAACTGGCGATCGCTGGTGCCGGTGCAGATGACGAAGAAGTCAGCGATGATGGCGTCGGGGCGCAGATCCAGCAGGACGATGTCCTCTGCCTTCTTGTCCTCTACCAGGTCTACAATGTGGCGTGCAAGTTCCAGGGAATTCAGAAGCAGGCCTCCTCAGCACAAGTTCGAACGTCACCTCAACGATGACACATAGTTTATCCGCATTCTAACACAAACTGGGTCTGAGACAATCAGCCATCTGCAGCCAGCCGTATTCAACCGGTGTGGGCTGTGCTATGATGCGGCAGGATGGGAGCAGACTATGACAGACGGCCAGACTCTGGAGTTCATCGTTCAGT
>CALAJK010000066.1 GCA_937922795.1 uncultured Anaerolineae bacterium | reverse complement strand
CGGCCCGTCGTCGTACAGCGATCTGGTCATTCAGGACGATATGCGGGTGGGCGTGCTGTACGAGCAGGGCAACCAGGGCGGCATCGCTTATGTGAACTTCAGTCTGGATTGGCTGACCGACGGGCAGGACAAACTGGAACTGCCAGAAAGCCGGTGATCCCATGCGCCTGGCCACTTTCATCGCCGGTGGGCGCGAGCGCTTCGGGCTGGCGCTACGGCATCCTCAGACCGGCGACGACTGGGTTTTCGACCCCGAATGCACTCGCGCCCGGCCCCTGACCTACGCCGCCGCGCCGACTTCGCCCACGGTCGCCTCGCGTCCGGCGTGTCTGTCCCGGCCATTCCCCGGCGATCTGGTCAGTTTGTTGGCGCTCAGCGACGAAGGCCTGAGTGACCTGCGGCGGCTGGCGGACTTCCTGACGCGCTTTCTGGAACAGGCTGACCCGTACTGGCTGATCGGCGCCGGCTGGCCGCCTGCTGCCGGCGGGCGCACGCGCGGCGGCGGCGATCGAAGGTCTGGGCGGCGTCACTTTCGTGTTCGACGACCGGCGCGGCTCGTCAGCCATGCACGACGCGCATTGACCGGATCGCCTCCATGGCCTCCTCGCGGCGCGCCATCTGGCCGCGGATGGCGAACACCAGCCCGGCGGCGGCCAGAGCCAGCAGCCCGGCGCTCAACAGCAGCGCGCGCGGCCCCAGATGGTCGAACACCCAGCCGTTCACCGGCCCGGACAGCAGCACCGCCAGGCCGGGGGCCGTCACCTGCACCAGCGCCTGGTTGGTGGCGGCGTTCATCGGGTGGCTGATGCGCGCCACCAGCAGTACCATCGAGAGCAGGTGAAAGGTGTAGAACGTGCCGCGCAGCATCATCAGGGGGATGATCGGCGCCGCGTCCGCCAAAGCGCTCAGCGACATGAAGAAGCATGCTTGGCCGGCCATGCCGATCACCATCAGCGCGCGCAGGTTGATCCGCTTGGCCACGCGCTCGAAGATGAGCATGGAGGGGATTTCGGACAGGGCGGTGATGGCCACAGCCAGGCCGATGAAGGCGTCGGTGGCGCCCAGGTCGCGCTTGAAGTAGAGGATGCCGAACACGTTGGTCGCGTTCATGGCCACGAAGAACAGCCCCGCGCTGAACACCAGGACGTAGAACACGGCCGGCCGCGGCGCGGCAGCCCTGGCCGCCGCCGGCGGCATTTCCACCGCCGACCTGGCCGGGAAGATGCTCACGATGGGCAGCAGCAGCAGATTGACGGCGCCGGCCAGGATGTACAGCAGGGGGTAGCCGCCCAGCGCGATGATGCCGCCGCTGGCGATGGTGGCCGCCGCCCATCCCAGCGAACCCCAGGCGCGGATGCGGCCGTACACATGACGGCGCGGCTCGTCCAGGCGGTTGATCGTGAGCTGGGACAGCAGCGACATCCCCGGCAGGCTGGTGGATTCGCGCAGGACGTTGGCCGCGCCCAGCCAGATTTTGTTGGCCGACAGCACCAGCCCGAACGACGACAGGATGTGGCCTACCTGCATCCCGTAGAACAGCCGGCGGTGGCGGCCGGTACGGTCGGCCAGCATGTGCGTCAGAGGCGTGGTCGCCAACTGCACCAGCGCGCTGACGCCGATGACCAACCCAATCTCGGTGCCAGAGAAGCTGACCGAGGCGAAATACAGGCTGACGAATGGGATCGTCAGCCCGCGCACGGCGAAAGTCAAAAAATTCAACCCCGCCAGCGAAGCGATCAGATGGCGTTCAAAGATTTTCATCGGTAATGTTTGAGCGAGAACATCAGGCCGGTGCTCACGCCCAGGTCTTCCACCAGGAACAGGCCATCAGGGACGATGCCGTAGGCCGCCTGCCGCAGCGTACCGATGACCAGGTCGATATGCGCCTCGACCATGTCGGCGATGAGTTCCGGCTCCAGCACCAGGTTCATCAGGCTGGTTTCGAAACTGTGTTTGCGCCAAGTGGCCTCCCACGGGCCGTAGACGTGCAGCAGGATAAACCACTCCTGGGCGCGCAGGTCAGCGAGGAGTTGGGCTAATTCATCCCATGAGGGATAGGTCGTGAACAGCTCGAAGTACGAAACCGGGCCGATGCGCGCCGTCCCGCCGAAGTCCACCGCCAGACGCGGCCGCAGACGTCGCCAGCTCTCCCAGTCGGTGACGGCGTGGCTCAGGTAGCCGAGCGCCCCGGCGCGGCCTTTCCACTGCTGGGCGACGAATCCGTGTTTGTCCTCGCGCACGGTGTACTCGCTGGTCTCCTCGATCAGGCGTTCCGGCAGCCGCAGCGAGGCGTCCATGTACAGCAGGTCAAAGTCAAAGTCCAACAGCGCCTGGGGCGACGCGCCCGCCGGCAGGCCTTCTGTCTCCCAGCGCAGCAGCGTGTCAGTCCAGTAGGCATCCCACAGGCCGATGCGGTCTGGCTCGCGGTGGGCGATGATCTGGCGTATACGTTCGCGTCCGGTCACAGCGCGACCAGCTCTCGGAAGCGCGTGGTTTCCAGGGCGCGGTGCAACGCTGCGCGCTGGCTGTCGGTCAGCGGCTGGCGGGGCAGCCGCGGTTGGCCGCAGTCTAGACCCAGCATCGCCAGGGTTTCATACAGGCCTCCCTGGAAGCCGACCTCGATGAGCGCCTGGGTCACCTGGTTGGCGGCCAATTGCAGCGTCTGCGCCTGTGCATAGTCGCCCGTCTGGACGGCGCGCTGAATGGCCTTGTAGACGCCGGGCATGAAGTTGAGCGTGGACCCCACACAGCCGGTCGCGCCCATCATGGCGGCGAACAGGCACTGTTCGTCCATGCCGGAGAACACCGTCCAGTTGCCGGCGCCCAACTCGACGATCTGGCGGAACTCGAACATATTGGGCCCGGTATATTTGGTGCCGCCCAGGTTGGGGATGTCCATCAGCCGGCGCAGCAGAGCTACCGCGTCGAGGTTGGGATTCAGCAGGTAGGTGTACAGCGGCAGATCCGGCGCGGCGGCGGCCAGGTGAGTATAGTACTGGACTAAGACATCGAGCGTGTCGTACAGCGGCGGCAGGATGCTGCTGACCCCGACCGCGCCGACCTGGCGGGCGTGGCGCGCCAGCGCAATCGCATCGCCCAACGCGACCGCGCCGACATGGACGATGACGGGCACGCGGCCGTTCACCTGCGCCAGCACGACCTCGGCCAGGCGCATACGCTCGCTGGCCGGCATGAAGATGCCCTCGCCGGTAGTGCCGCCGACGTAGAAACCATCCACCCCTTTTCCAATCAGATATTCGACCAGGTGGCGCAGAGCCGACTCGTTGACCGTTTGATCGGCGGCGTTGGGGGTGACCAACGCCGGCCAGATGCCAGAATAGATGGGCATGACAGTATCCTTTGGGTTGATGATAGGCTAAAGCCGCGTATGCCCGGAAGCGCCCAGCACACGCGCGTCGTCGGGAGATGCGCCCTCCAGCGCCTGCCGCAGAGCAGACAGCTCCTGCTGAATGCCGGCGGCGATGAACAGGGTGTCGCGCGATGTGAAATCAGGTTGCAGCCCCACCGCGCCCAGGCGATCGCCCGTTCGATAGAGCCGCTGATGTAATGAATGCCGACCCCCACCTGCCGCGACCGACAGACGCGGATGACCTCCTGCGCCGCCTGGACGAAAACCGGGTGGTCATACTGCTCCGGCACGCCGTGCGAGATCGAGAGGTCATGCGGCCCCATCAGCACGGCGTCTACGCCGCCCACGTCCAGCAGCGCCGGCAGGTTGTGCACGCCGGCCGGGCTTTCGATCATGATGACCAGGACGGCGTCCGGGTTGAAGTTCTCAAGGTAGGCGGCGGTTTCCGGGTTGGGGAATTGGCCGCGGTTGAGCGCCAGCTCCAGCGCTTCGCCCTTCAAGGGGCGATATTTGACCGCGCCGACCAGTCCCTTCACCTGGGCGACCGTCTCGACATAGGGGGCGATGATGCCGTGCGCACCGGCGTCGATCCCCATAGCGGCCAGCGGCGGCGACGGCTCCGGGATGCGCAGCAGCGGCGCGATCCCAAAGGCGGCGTAGGTTTGAGCCGCCCAGGCGACCGTCTCGCGGTTATTCGGGCTGTGTTCGGTATCCATGAACACGAAGTCCAGCCCCAGGTCGGCGAAGAATTTAGGCCAGCGTGGGTGGCCAAAACCTTCCACGTTGATCCCGTATACCCGCCGCCCGCTGGTCAGCGCCCGGCGCAGTTCAGAGCCTCTCATCGCCTGTTCCTGTTCTGCTAGAGCACGAGGCGGGGGTCGACCGCGTCGCGCAGCCCATCGCCGATGAAGTTGACGCACAGCACCGTCAGGATTGTCATGAAGGCCGGCGGGATCCACATCCAGGGGACATTCTTCAGGATGTCCAGGTTGCGCGCGGCCTCCAACATATTGCCCCAACTGGGCGCCGGCGGCGGCACGCCCAATCCCAGGAAGCTGAGGCCGGCTTCGGTCAAGATGGCGGTGCCCACACTGAAGGTGATCAACGCCACCAGCGGCGCGAACGCATTAGGCAGGATATGCACGAAGATGATGCGGCGGTCGGGGATGCCCAGCGCGCGCGCCGCTAGGACGAATTCCTGCTCTTTATAGGACAGGAACTGCGCCCGGATGAGCCGGGCGACCGACGGCCAGCTCAGCCCGCCGATGATCAGCAGGATGCTGAAGACGTTGCGCGGCAGCAGCGCGGCCAGCGTCAGCATGATGACGATGCTGGGGAAGGTCATCACGATGTCGGTGACGCGCATGAGGGTCATATCCACCCAACGCCCATAGTAGCCGGAGACCGCGCCGACCAGCGTCCCGATCAATGTTGAGATCAGCGTGGCGCCGATGCCGACCACCAGCGACACGCGCGCGCCGTGAATGGTGCGGCTCCAGATGTCGCGCCCCACGCGGTCGGTCCCCAGCCAGTGCTCGGCGCTGGGCGGGGCGGCGCGGCTGCGCAGATCGACCAGATCATAGGGATAGCGTTCGATGACCGAGGCCAGGATCGCGCTGACAACGATCACGCTGAGGACGGCCAGCGCGATCACAGCCAGACGATGACGGAAGAAGCGGCGGATCGTCCGCTGCGTGACCGATTCGGATTTGACGGTTTTCAGCTCGACGATGCCCGTCGTAGATTGGGTTGACAGCGCCGTCTCAGTCATAGCGTATCCGCGGGTCTACCACCGCATACGTGAGATCGGTCAGGATATTGCCCAGCAAAACAACCAGCGCGATCACCAGATTCATCCCCATCAGCAGCGGGATGTCGCGCCCGGAGACCGCCTCCAGGTACAGCGTGCCCATGCCCGGCCAGCTAAAGATGGTCTCGGTGAATACGGCGCCTACCACCAGGTTCGGGATGCTCAAGCCGACGACGGTCACCACCGGCAGGATCGCGTTAGGGACGGTGTGCCGCCAGGTCACCCAGCGCTCGCCCAGGCCTTTGGCGCGGGCGGTGCGCACATAGTCCGAATGGATGACTTCTAATATGCTGAACCGGGTGTAGCGCATATAGGTGGCGATGTAGTTCAGGCTCAAGACCAGGCTGGGCAGCATCAGGTGGTGCAGCGAATCCAGCAGGGTGGGGACCCGGTCTACCGGGCGGATGCCGCCGGACGGAAACCACCGCAGTTGGATCGAGAAGATGAACAGGGCGATGATGCCGGTGACGAACGCGGGCATTGAGATGCCCAGGAATGAGAAGCCGGTCAGGCTGAAGTCCCAGAACGAGTACTGGCGTAGGCCGATAAAAACGCCCAACGGCACGCCCACGACGACCCCGATCAGCATGGCCACGCCGATCAGGGTCAGGCTAGCGCTCAGACGCCGGGCGATGACGTCGCCCACCGGCTGGCCGTCGGTGAAGCGGTAGCCCAGGTCGCCCTGGAGAATGTTGCCCACCCAGTTGACGTAACGCACCAGCACCGGCTGATCCAGGCCGAAGCGGGCGCGCAGCGCTGCCAACGCCTCCGGGGACATCTGGAGTTCCGGGCTGATGAAATAGTCCGCCACATCGCCCGGCGCCAGTTCGGTCAGGCCGAAGACGATGAAGGTGATGGCGATCAGGACGGGCACCGTTAACAGCAGGCGGCGCAGCAAGTATTTGAGCATAGGCGGCGGCCAGTGATCAAGATACAGCGATGGGCGCGAGGGATTGTCCCCCACACCCATCGAACGAGCAAGAAGAAGTTTACCCGCTCACGCTCCAGAGGTGAGCCTGATCCTCATATGGGCCACCGCCAGGGCCGGGGAACCAGTAGAAGTCCACCAGGTTCTTGGAGGCGATGCCGTAGCGAGTCGCCGTCCACATGTAACCCTCGATCGCATTCTGGTTCTGGAAGCGGCAGATGTCCTGGAGCAGGCCGACGTATTTCTCGGCATCCTTTTCGGCGCGCGCCCGCTGGATCAGATCATTGAGTTCGGGGAACTCCTCGCCCATCAACGGCATCTGATCGCTGGTCTCGAAGCCGCCTTTCACGTAGAAGTTGAATGGGAAGTTGGCCACGTTGGCGGCTACGCCGCGGTAGGAGATCGCCCAGTTTTCGCCGGTGTAGAAGTACGAATTATAGGTGGGCACATCCTGCGTCAGCGGGGTGATGTTGACGCCCACGTCCGCCAGGTAAGCCTGCTGGGCGGCCATCGCGTCCAGATGGAACTGGCTGGTGTAGTAGGTCACGATCTCAACCGTGCGCGAGCTGTCCCAGCCGGCTTCCTGCAGCAGTCGGCGGGCCAGATCGGGGTTGTAGGCGTAGTCGTTCAATTCGGACGCATCCGGCCACATGCTGGGGAAGGCGCCAATGCAGGGGACGACCTCGGCTGTGCCCTGCAGGACGGTTTCCGTGATCGCTTTACGGTCAATGGCGTACAGGAACGCCTGGCGCACGCGCACATCTTTGAAGATGGGGTCGCGGTAATTGAAGATGAAGTAATTGGTCACGCCCGATGGGCCGGGGAAGACTTGGTACTTGTCTTCCGCTGCCAGCCGCAGCGCCACGTCGCCGCTGGCATACGAGAACTGAATCTCGCCGCTCTCCAGCGCCAGAATGGCCGCCGTCTCATCCGCGAAATAGCGGTTGATCAGGCGGTTGAGTTTGGGGACGCCCTTCCAGTAGTAAGGGTTCGGCTTCAAAGCCCAGAACTGGTCGGCCTGGTATTCGTCATGCATGAACGGGCCGGTGCCGACCGGATTGGTGAAGAACCAGGGGCTGTTTTGATACTCAGCCGGTTTCACATCTTTCAGGGCGTGTTCCGGCAGGATCCACAGGAACACCATGATGTACGGCAGCCGCGGGCTGGGCTGGCTGAGTTCGATCTCGACGGTGTAATCATCCACCGCCCGCACATCTACCACTGAGTCAGCGGCTAGGCCGGAGAAGGAGGTGAACTGGGTGGCGGCTTCTGGGTTTATCGCCAGTTTCAGCGAGAACACCACATCGGCCGCGGTGAAGGGCTCACCATCATGGAACTTGACGTCGTCGCGGAGTTTGAACGTCCACAGCGTGGCGTCATCATTGGAGGACCATTCCTTGGCGAGCTGGGGTTCCAGTTCGCTGATGTCAGCATTCCAGGTCACCAGCGGCGTCCAGATCTTGGACAGCCAGGTGCGGCCGGCCGTGTCGAAATACGGGATCGCCTTGGGCGCGCCGCCGGGGCCGACGTCAAACGCGCCGACTAGCGTGCCGCCGCCCTGCGCCGCCGCCGGCGCAAGCGCCACCAAGAGCAGCATTACCACCAACAATACCAGCAGTTTCTTGGGCATGATCGTTTTGACCTCTCAAATATCTCAAGTTGATTAGAAGTTGAAAAAGCATGATCCTGTTCGTCTAGGGCCGTCTGCACCTCCCTGAAGACCAAAGGCACGTGCCGCCCGCGGCAGCCGGCGGCATCATTCACATCAATACTGGAAGTATCCCAACCGGGCTGAAATCAGTTTGGCGGCGCGGCAAACCGCCTCGCCTAATTCGGCGTCCCGGCTCGGATGCATGCGTTCTTTTGGCCCAGATATGCTGATGGCCGCAATCACCTGGCCGGTATAATCCCGCACCGGGGCAGCGACGCAGCGCACCGGCTCGCCGGTCTCCCCGTTGTCCAGCGCATAACCGCGCAAGCGGATGGCTTCCAGTTCGCGCACGAGCTCCGGTAAAGTGGTGATGGTAGTTGGTGAGAAGCGGGGAAGTCCGCGCCGTTCAACAACCTGGTGAACTACCGCCTCTGACATGTACGCCAGCATGGTTTTCCCCAGGGCGGTCGAATGGGCGGGCGCGCGTTTGCCGATGCGGGTATACATGCCCTGCGTCTGCAGCCCTTCAACGCGCTCGATATAGACGATCTCTCCTTCGTTGAAGACCGCCAGATGCACCGTCTCATTCACCCGCTGCATCAGCTCTTTCATCACCGGCATGGCCACCGCCGCCAGGTTGAGCTGGTTGATGATCGCGCCGCGCAAGTTCAGAAAACGCAGTCCCAGCGTGTATTTGTGTGTTTCCCGGTCTTGCTCGACATACCCTAGTTGTTTGAGCGTGTTGAGCAGGCGATGGGTCGTGCCGACCGGCAGTTGGCTCTGCTGGGCAAGCGTCGAAACCCCTAAGCCTTGGTCAGCGTTTCCCAGCAGTTCCAGGAGCATAAAAGTTCGTTTGACGCTGTTGCTCATGAATATCGTTCAAAAACACTATTTCTTCCTAATTAGGCACGATACTATGGCCATCAGGGGGAGTCAATCGCATTTTCCATAAAATGGAAAACGTTTTCTGGTTTTTGGCGATTGAGGCATACACACTGGCCTCGGCCTGGCGTGAGCATGCCGCGGCATTCGCCGCCAACGCGCCCGGGGCCGATCTGTAGCAGGCGCGTTGGCGTGGGGTATATGATCCTGTTAGGCGCCGCGCGCAGCCGATGCGGTCGAAACTGCTGTCAAGCGCCACCCTCACGAATCTTGACGAAGTAATCGGCGGCGCCGTTCTGGCCGCCTTTGAGTGAGATTTGTAGCCCTTCAAACCTCGGCTGGTTGGAGCTGGCGCGGCACAGCGGCGCGCCCGGCGCGTGCGCATGGCCGGGTAGAACCACGAGTCTGCGCCTAAATAAGCTGTGGTGGCTTTGTGCAGACCCACCCCACCCAAATTTTGAATATGTAACCTCTGCTGTGGATATGAAACGCCGCCCCTTCGAAATGTAATTTAACGATAGGCAAAAGTTTGACAAGTCCCTGTCAGATAAGATATATTAACAAAAAAGCATGATTATTCCATTACAAAATGAGGGATGAACATTGACTGTACGCGTAGGTATTTATTCAAGTGACCTGCTGGTTCGTGGAGCTAGGCTGTGGCAGAGAGGGGGGATCTACCTTGCTCTCGTCCTCATCGGTCTCGGCTTGTCGTTTCTATCGCCGATGTTTCTGACCCGCCTCAATCTGATTGAGCTGGTGAACTACGTAGCCATCATCGGCATTGTGGCGATTGGACAGACCTTTGTGATCGCCGGCCGTGGCATCGATTTGTCCGTCGGTTCGGTAGTCGCCTTCACTGCCTGCATCATGGCGACATTCGTCAAAGACTACAGCATCCCGCCTGTACTGACTGTGCTGCTAGGCGTTGTGATCGCCACCTGCATCGGGGCGGTGCACGGCTTTCTAATCGGGCGGCTGGGCGTGCCTGATCTAGTCGTCACGCTGGCAGGTCTTGAGGTGTGGCGCGGTTTCACTTATCTGCTCTTTGAGGAGCGGGTAATCTCTCGGTTTGACCCGTTCATGCGCTTTGCCGGCAACTACCGCTTCAACGATTGGCTGCCCGCCGCTGTGATCATCCTTCTCGTTTTCATGGTCATTGCGACTGGCATCATGAAGTATACGCTGCTAGGTCGTTACATCTTGGCCATCGGTGGCAATCGCAAAGCGTCCGAGTATGTGGGCATCAACTACTATCGCTACAAGACACTTTCTTATGCCATCAGCGGTTTTGCTTGCGGCATCGCAGCCTGGATTTTGCTAGGAAGACTGAACGCGGTGCAGTCAAGTCTGGCCGTCGGCTACGAGTTACAGTCCGTTGCGGCGGTCGTAATCGGCGGTTCGTCGCTCTTCGGGGGCGTGGCAAGCGTCATGGGTACGGTGGCCGGGGCGTTGATGATCGCCATGATCCGCAATGGTCTGCTCATTGGCGGCGTCAACTTCTACTGGTACATGATCATTCTGGGCATACTGCTGGTCGTCTCGGTGGCGCTGCCCGCGTGGGAACGACGCAAAGAGGCACGCTGATGGATCCGATAATCAGCATGAGAGGCATTGTCAAGCATTTCGGCGGCGTGACTGCCCTTGATCACGTCGATCTCGATATTCTGCCGGGCGAAGTTCATGCGCTTGTTGGGGATAATGGTGCGGGCAAGTCCACGCTCATCAAGATTCTGAGCGGCGTTTACACGCCTGATGCGGGAGAAATCCGCGTTGACGGCCAGTTGGTGAAGTTTAGCAGCCCGCGCCAAACCAGACGCCTAGGGATTGAGGTTATTTACCAGGACTTAGCGCTGGTTGAGGACTTCGACGCCGTCTCTAATCTCTTCTTGGGCAAGGAGCGCCGGATAATGCTCGGCAGTCAAACGCTGCCAATTCTCAATCAATCGCTCATGTATCGGCAGGCGCTCCAGATTTTCGAGCGGGTGCGGATCAAGATCCCCAATGTCCGTCAGCGTATCTTCTATATGTCTGGAGGTCAGCGCCAGGGTGTGGCGATTGGGCGCGCGCTCAATTCTGACAATCCAATCCGCCTGCTCATCATGGATGAGCCAACTGCTGCCCTCGGTGTTGAGGAGACGAGCAAGGTGCTCGATCTCATCCGTCATCTGAAGACCCAGGGAGTGACAATCCTCATGATTAGTCATAACCTGGAGGACGTCTTCGCCGTTAGCGATCGGATCACGGCTCTGAAGACAGGTCGCTGGACTGCGACCGTCAGGACCGCTGAAACGACTAAAGAGGAGGTGGTGAGCTACATAGTTGGTGCTAAGACACAAAGACCGGAAAGTGTAAATTTCTAGAACTAAGGAGGTCTGTAATGCGTTATCTTTTGGCGATTTTAGCGATCCTAATACTGTCCAGTACAACGCTCGTGCTGGCCCAAGGTGACGGCGAGTATCATCCTGGTTTGGCGCATTTGCCTAATCTAGGCGAGCCCAAGGGTGAACGAATCAGCATCGCGTTCATCACGTTTTCTCTGAATGTCTCGGACTATAGTTGGTACGTTTTCGACGGCATGCGCGAAAGACTGGCCAGCTATGGGAAGCCCTATGATGTGCGTCTGACCGCGGCTGGCGGGCATGGCGACCACGAAGGGCTTTTGCAGCTCGCACGTGAAGCAATCATCGGTGGGGCAGACATTCTCGTCATCCACCCAACGCAGCTCCTGCTGAACACGCCGATTTCCGAGCTGGCTAGAGACGCAGGCATCCCATTGATCTGGTTCAACGTTGGGCCGCGAGGCATGCTCGACCCCGATGAGTTCCCAGCCATGAGCTATGTGGGCTACGAACACCTTGAAGGCGGGGAGCGCGTTGGCGCGTTCCTGGCAGACTTCGTGCCAGAGAACCGAACCGTTGGCCTGCTGAGGTTGTTCCTCGGTGACTACGCTGACGAGCGTTTGATTGGCGCTGCCAATGTTTTGGCTGAGCGCCGTCCGGACATTAAGATTGTAGAGGAGTTTGCAGAAGGGTCGCGCACTAAGGGTAACGAATTGGCAACGGCCATGATTACCGGCGTCCCGGACCTCCACACTATCTTCGGTGGCAACAGCGCTTCAGCGATGGGCGCTGCCGCAGCGGTGGAGAACCTGGGTGTCAACGTTGGCGTCATCGGTTATGGCTGTATCCAGGAAGAAGTCGAAGCGCTCCTTGAAGGGCGCGTCCTAGGCTGCATCATGCGTGACCCGTGGGACAATGGGCGCATCATCGGCGACGTCATCATCAAGTGGTGGGAAGGCCGCGAAGATGAGATCAAGCCCGCCTATGCTACTTTCCAGAAGCTGATCTACTCGCCAGATCTGGTCTACAAGTATGTCAACCCCAAGTACTGGCAGCCTTGGGTCGACCAGCATGGCATGGTTGAGTCCGGTTGTCCTGAGGAGAACATGACAGAAGAAGTGGCTCTGGGCTTCCATGACCCTGAGCATGTGGCCAACTGCCCCTGGATTGATCGCTTCCGCTAGACCGCCGCAGATCGGAGGCTGAGGAGATTGCCTTCTCCTCAGCCTTGCCTCTCAGCGCCCCTTTGCCCAGCTAAAGGGATGCAGCATGAGCAATGGCCTAGCGCAGCGATGCCACCGCTGGCGATCGTCCACCCCAGCGCAGACGCAGCCTGCGCAAGCGGCGGTATGGCTTGCTCAGGCGCGCGATCATCATGTTATCATGTTATGTTATTGTAATGATCATATGGGGTTAAATTTACAAGTGTCAGTTTTCTATTACATCACACGGGGGATTGTTTCGATGAAGCATTACCGCTTACTGGCCGTTCTAACGCTTGTTATGATGATCTTTATCGGCAGTGCGCTGGCTCAGGATTCATCTGACCAGTTCGCCCCAACGCTCGAGTCGCTCAACAGTCGGGAAACGCCTGAATGGTTCCGCGATGCTAAGCTCGGCATCTTCATCCACTGGGGGATATATTCCGTGCCCGGTTGGGCGCCGCTCACCGGCGAGCTGGATGAAGTGCTGGCTGAGCACGCCACGCCCGACGGTCAGCCGGGCTGGGAATACTGGTTCGCCCACAACCCGTATGCGGAATGGTACTGGAATTCGCTGCTGGTTCCCGACAGCGAGACGGCGGCCTATCATGCCGAAACTTACGGGGCTGATTTCGGCTATGAAGATTTTGTGCCGCTGTTCAACGAAGCGGTTCAGAACTGGAATCCAGCGGAATGGGCGCAGTTGTTCGCTGATGTGGGCGCGCGCTACGTCGTCATTACCACCAAACATCATGATGGTTTCCTGCTGTGGCCGAGTGAGCACCCGAACCCGAACCGCGACGGCTGGAACAGCGAGCGCGATCTGGTTGGCGAACTAGCCGCAGCGGTGCGCGCGGAGGGGATGCGTTTTGGCACTTATTACTCCGGCGGCATCGACTGGACGTTCCAGCATCCAACGATCGTCGATTTCAATACGCTGATCGCCGCCATTCCGCAGGATCAGCCGTATGCGGATTACGCGCTCACGCACTGGCGTGAGCTGATCGAGCGCTATCAGCCCGATGTGCTCTGGAATGATCTCGGCTTCCCCATGGTTGGTCAGACAGGTATCTATGAAATGTTCGCCGATTACTTCAACAGCAATCCGGATGGCACGGTCAATGATCGATTCGCGCTGGGGCAGCCGCGTGAAGCCTTCCACAACACGTTCTATACGGCTGAATATACCGAGCAGGAAGCGATCTCCGAACAGGTTTGGGAATCGACGCGCGGCATGGGCTACTCGTTCGGCTACAATCAGCTTGATAGCGAAGAAAATGTGATCACGGCGGATGAGCTAGTCGACTCGTTCGTTGATATCGTCAGCAAGAATGGCAATCTCCTGCTCAATATTGGCCCACGTGCCGACGGCTCGATCCCGGAAGTTTACAGCAGCGTGCTCAATCAGTTCGGAGCTTGGCTGGATGTTAATGGTGAAGCGATCTTCGGCACGCGCCCTTATATGACTGCTGAAGCATCCACCAGCGCGGGCGGCGAAATCCGCTACACGCGCAGTGGGGATGGTTCCACACTGTATGCCATCCTGATCACGCCCCTGGCTGGCGAGTCGATCACAATTGAAGGTTTGTCAGTGGATGAAGGCGCGACGGTTGATATGCTTGGCGTTCGCGATGGTCTCAGCTACGAGGTCACGGCTGAGGGGACGACGATCATGATCCCGCCGATGACGCGCCTTGCTCCCTCCCCGGCTTATACGTTCCGCATCAGTCCCGCGCCAGGGATGTAGACCTGACGTGTGGTAAACCGTTTACGACCAGCCGTCCGGAGTCAGGACGGCTGGTTATCCCAAATATCGCAAATGACTTTTGCGAACAGACGAGTCAGGCGCAAAAATGCTCTTGACTCACCATAACGTTGTCGTAGGCTGTTGAGACAGCCGCGATATCCCCAAATGTGGAGTGTGTGGCGCTGTACAATCGCACCCGCTCCAAAGCTGAAAAGCTGGCCGCTCAGTTTGGCGTGCCGGCCGTCTATGACGACGCGGAAGCCCTGCTAGACCGCGAAAAATTAGACTTCGTTGACATCTGCACCAACGTGGAGACGCATTATCCCTTCACCCGGATGGCCGCTGAGCGCAAGCTGGCAGTGGTGTGCCAAAAGCCGATGGCGACCAGCTTAGCTGAAGCCGAAGCGTTAGTTAACACCTGTAAGGCCGCCGGCGTGCTGCTGTACATTCTGTACATTATTCTGTACATTAACGAAAACTGGCGCTGGCAGCACCCCATTCGCGCTTTCAAACGCAAGCTCGATGAGGGGAGGATTGGCCGGGTCTTCCGGGCGCGGATTGACTACCGCAACCGCTTTCCGGTGTTCGATAACCAGCCATTTTTGAAAGATCTCGAACAGTTCATCCTCACCGACATCGGCAGCCACATTCTGGATACAGCCCGTTTCCTGTTCGGCGACGCTACGACGCTGTACGCGCACACCTATCGCGTGCATCCTGACATCAAGGGCGAAGACGTGGCTACCGTGATGATGACGATGGGCGGCGGCGCTACTGTCGTCTGTGACATGAGCTACGCCACCAGGCGCGAACACAATCGCTTCCCTGAAACGTATGTCGAGGTGGAAGGCGACCGAGGGTTTCTGGAGCTGGGGCCAGATTTCTGGATTCGGGAGACGACGGAAAACGGAACGTTGGCGACGCGCCATAAACCGCCGCGTTATCCCTGGGCTGACCCGGCCTATGACCTGGCGCACGCCAGCATTGTGCCCTGCCAGGTCAACCTGGCGCGGGCGCTCAAAGGTTTGGAGCCGGGCGAGACCAGCGGGGATGACAACCTCAAGACGGTGCGCCTGGTGTTCGGCGCCTACGAGTCGGCGCGCACTGGCCGGGTTTTAGACGCGCGCGCTGCTGCCGTCTGGATAACGGTCGGATCGTGCAGGCGCTGTTGGATCAGGGGTAGATGGTCGGGCATGCGATGATTCATGCTTGTGCCGTCCTCTCTCTGCTGAGCGTTGTACAGTCTGTAGGGGCGAACACGTCGGTTCGCCTCAGAGTTCGAGCGCTCAACAGCCGGGGATAAGTTGACGACTCCCTAGTCTTAGAGTACAATCAAATTAGTTGGTTGGGGCAACAAACAAGATGAATACAAGCCGGCGAAGTTTAACAGTGTTGGCCGGCAGCTTGTAACAATTTATTTGCTTGTTCTGAATCGAAATGGTTTATTGTGCCTGACAACGCTCGATTTCGCACTGGCGATCAATCGCTAGTCCGCGAGATCAATTTATCCCTCATCTTGCGCCGCTTGCGCGAATACGCGCCGGTCTCGCGCGCCGCCTTGGCGGAGATGACCGGTCTCAACAAATCAACTGTCTCCAGCTTGATTGATGAATTGATCCGCCAGCGCTTCGTGCGTGAAGTCGGTCTGAGCGCCACGCATGTAGGCCGCCCCTCGCGCCTCTTAGAGCTAGATCCCCAGGCCGGCCACATCATCAGCGCTGAAATCGGCGTAGACTACATGTCGGTGGTTTGCGCCAATTTTGCGGCCGAGATCATCTGGCAGCGCCGCGAGGCGGTGAGCGCAGACGAAAGCCAGGAAGCGATCCTCAAGCGTTTCCTGGCTTTTTTGTTGCGCGGGCAGGAAACGTGCGCCGGCGTCGGCGAGCTTTTGGGCCTGGCGGTTGGAGTGCCCGGCCTGGTAGACCAGCACAGCGGGATGCTGCTGTTTGCGCCCAATCTGGGCTGGCAGAACGTGCCGCTAGGCGATCTGCTGCGCTCGACGTTTCGGGGCGTGCCCGTCTTTGTCGATAACGAAGCCAACTTGTCGGCATTGGGCGAGCACTTATTTGGGGCGGCGCAGGGTTTTGAGGAAGTCCTGTACATCAGCGCCGGCGTGGGGTTGGGCGGCGCTATTTTGCGCGATGGCCAGGTGTTTCGCGGCAAGGCCGGGTTCGCCAGCGAGTTCGGCCACATGACGATGAACCCCAGAGGCGAACGCTGCGCCTGCGGCAATCGCGGCTGTTGGGAGACGCAGGTGAGCCAGGCGGCGGTCATGCGCAGCATTCACAAAGCTCTCAACGCCGGCGAGGCCAGCGTATTGACGGGGCTGACCGGAAACAACCTGAGCCGGTTGACGCTGCCGATGATCGTGGATGCAGCCCGCGCCGGCGACCGCGTGGCGCGCCGGGCTCTGGTCAAAGTGGGGCACCATCTGGGGATAGGCATCGCCTCGCTGGTGAATGCGCTCAACCCTGAATTGGTGGTGTTCGGCGGCACGCTCAGCCTGGCCTGGGATTTTTTGAGTGCGCCGGTTCAACTTGAAGTCCAGCGTCGGGCGCTGCGCTGGAACGCGAGCGCCGCGCAGATCACACTGGCCCAGCACGGCGTCAACGCCTGTGTGATGGGCGGGGTGGCGATGGTGTATTACGCCATCCTATCCCGGCCGGGCAACCTGGTTCGTTCAACCGCTTGAGGGTTAGCTCTGGAGAAGGGGGTGCTGACGACCGAGACGATAGAAGTTGATCCTACGCGGCTTTCGCACCATTAGGACAAGTGAGGCTTTTGTATCAGGAGGAATGTAAAGATGTTTAAATCATCACGCGGTGTGCTGGCGCTGCTGATCATCGCGCTAGCGCTGAGCACTTCGTTGGGTTTAGTGACCGCCCAGGGCGTCACCGAACTGACCATCCTGTGGGCTGAGTGGGACCCGGCTGACTACCTACAGCAGATCGGCAACGACTATGAAGCCGAGACCGGCATCAAGGTCAACGTTATCCAGGAGCCGTGGGGCAGCTTCTTCGATCGTATGGCGGCTGAATGGGCGGCCCGCGGCGACTCCTACGACATGACGGTCGGCGACAGCCAGTGGATCGGCCAGGCGGTTGAGCAGGGCCACTACCTGGATCTGACCGATTTCATGGTCAGCAACGGCATTGACAAGACCGTCACCCCGGCCACGCTGCAATACTACGGCGAATACCCGGCCGGGTCGGGCAAGTACTATGCATACCCCACCGAGGGCGATGCGGTCGGCTGGGCGTATCGCAAAGATCTGTTCGAAGATCCCCAGAACATGGCGGACTTCGAGGCCAAATACGGCTACCCGCTGCAGCCGCCGGAGACCTGGGCGCAGCTGCGCGACATCGCCGAGTTCTTCACGCGGCCAGATGAAGGCCTGTACGGCGTCGGCGTCTACACACAGAAAGATTACGACGGCCTGATCATGGGCTACCAGAACGTATTCTTTAGCTGGGGCGCGGACTGGCGCGGACCGAACAACGAAGTGTTGGGGGTAGTGAATTCGCCCAAGGCTGTCGAAGCGCTGGAGTTCTATAAGGAGCTGTACCAATTCGCGCCGCCAGGGACGAGCAACGCCTTCTTCGCCGAGATGAACGATGTGTTCATCAGCGGTCAGGCGGCCATGATCATGAACTACTTCGCCTTCTTCCCGGCCCTCATCAACCCCGGCGTCAATCCCTTCGCCGAGGTCACCGGCTTCTTCTCTGGCCCCAAAGGGCCGGAGGGCGACCGCTATGTGGCGCTGGGCGGCCAGGGGTTGAGCATCATCTCCTACATCAGCCCGGAGCGGCAGGAAGCCTCAAAGGAATTCATCAAGTGGTTCGCGCAGGAAGAGGTGCAGGCGCGCTGGGCGGCCATCGGCGGCTATACCTGCAATATCAACGTGCTTGAATCGGATACCTTCCTGAACAATACCCCGTATAACAGGGCGTTTGCTGACTCGATGACCTTCGTCAAGGACTTCTGGAATATCCCGCAGTTCGGTGAACTACTCATCGCTGCTAAGGATGTGCTCCATGCCTATGTGGTCGGTGGAGAAGGCACGGCTCAGGAAGCGCTGGACAAGGTTGCTCAAGCTCACCATGAGATCCTGGTTGAGGCTGGCGTAATCGAGGAATAAACCGCGCGGCGTACAGCTCACGGGGGCGGCGCGTTCTCTGCGCTGCCCCCTTCATCCGCCAGTCTGAAGAGAGGCACCTCATGAGCGCATTACCTCAGCCTAACCCCACTTCCAGCAGTTCGCAGCGCGCCCGGCGACAGATCAGCGATCGCACCATCCTGCATCTGTTCATCTGGCCGACGTTGATCCTGTTGATCCTCATCAACATCTTTCCGTTGTTCTACAGTCTTTACCTGAGCTTTACCAACTATTCCGTCATCAGCAATAAGCCGCCAGAATGGGTGGGCTTCGCCAATTTCATCCGGATGCTCAACAGCGAAGAGATGTGGAGCTATTTCGCCCTCACCGGTCGCTACGCTCTGCTGTCGGTTGGGCTGCAGACGGGCATCGGCTTCGGGCTCGCCCTGCTCTTGCGCGAGAAGTTCAAAGCCAGCGGGTTTCTCACCACGCTCATCCTCATTCCGATGATGCTGTCGCCGGTCGTCGTTGGCTTATTCTGGAAGCTGATATTTAACCCGGCGTATGGCATCTTCAATTATCTGATCGGCTTCACTAACCCGGCTGTCGCGCCGGATTGGCTGGCTCAACCCGATCTGGCCCTCTTCGCCATCGTGATCGTTGACGTCTGGATGTGGACGCCCTTCGTGATGCTGCTCTGCCTCTCCGGCCTGAGCGCCATACCGGATTACCTGTACGAAGCCGCGGCCATTGATCGCGCCAGTTCCTGGTTCCAATTCTGGCGCATCACGCTGCCGCAGGTGGCCCCGCTGCTGTTGATCGCGGTCCTGTTCCGCACAATTGAGGCTTTCAAAGCCTTTGATGTGGTGATGGGCCTCACCGGCGGCGGGCCGGGCACGGCGACGAACACCGTCGCCATCGAGATTTACCGGCAGGCCTTCCTCGGCCAGTTCAGAACAGGCCGCGCCAGCGCTCTGGCCTATATCGTGTTGATCATCATCATCGCGGTCAGCAACTTGTATATCCGGCAGATCAATCGGGCGCGAGAGGGGTGAACCGTGGCGTCTCAGAATATCTCCGTTCCCAAGACACCCATCAACTATTCCATCCGGGTGGATAAGGTCGGCGTGCGCGCGCGCATCATCCGCGCTGTTCGCATCGCCGCGATCAGCGTGGTGGCCGTCATCATGCTCATTCCTATCGCCTGGATGTCCATGACGGCATTTAAGTCACGCCCGGATGCTGTTGCTGTCCCGCCTAAGGTCTCCTTCGAGCCAACGCTGGAGGGCTTCGTCAGCCTCATCGCCAAGACGCGGCAGCTCACGACCGAGCAGATTGCCGAATATGAGAAGAATCCTGATCTGAACTGGGCCGACAGGATCATGCTGCGTCGGGGGCAGGCCATCATCGGCGTCAGCGAATATCCGCGTCGGTTCCTGAACTCGCTCATCATTGCCGGCGTGTCCACGGTTTTTTCGGTCAGCCTCGGTTTGCTGTCGGCCTATTCGTTCAGCCGGTTCAGCATCCCCGGCGCGGGCGACCTACTGTTCTTCATCCTCAGCACCCGTATGCTGCCGCCGGTGGTGGTGACCATACCCGTGTTCCTAATGTACCGGGCGGTCGGTCTGTACGACACGCATATCGGCATGATCATCTTGTACACAGTGTTCAACCTGTCGTTCTCGGTCTGGCTGCTGAAGGGTTTTCTCGATGAGATCCCGCGCGAATATGAAGAGGCCGCCCTGGTGGATGGCTACACGCGCTTACAAGCCTTTCGCAAGATCGTACTGCCGCAGGCTGTCACGGGCATTGCAGCGACCACGGTCTTTTGTCTGATCTTCGCCTGGAATGAATACGCTTTCGCCCTGATGCTCACCGGCGATGTGGCGCGCACCGCGCCGCCCAGCATCCCGTCCGCGCTGGGCACTGGAGGCATCGAATGGGCGCGCATCGCCGCCGGTTCGATGGGCTTCCTCATCCCGGTCGTAATCGTCACGTTTGCGCTGCGCAAGTATCTGCTGCGCGGCGTCACCTTCGGGGCCATCCGCAAGTGATGCGCCGGGCTGGATACCAATATGGCAACGATTGAACTGCAGCAAGTAGAGAAAAAATTCGGCGAGGCTTATGCTGTCAAGCCGATGAACCTGACCATCCACGACGGCGAGTTCGTGGTGCTGCTGGGGCCGTCCGGCTGCGGCAAGACGACCACGCTGCGCATGATCTCCGGACTGGAGACCGTCACCGATGGGCGCATCCTGTTCGATGGACGCGACGTCACCTGGCTGCATCCCAGCGACCGCGATATCGCCTTTGTCTTCCAGTTCTTCGCGCTGTATTCGCACATGACTGCCCGCCAGAACATCGCCTTCCCGCTGCAAGCCCAAGGCGAATCGCGGGCGGTTATCGAGCAGCGGGTGAACGAGGTGGCGAGGATGCTGCGGATCGAGCATATCCTGGGGCAGCGCCCCGGCGCGCTCAGCGGGGGCGACCAACAGCGGGTGGCGCTGGCGCGGGCGCTGGTGCGGCGGCCGGCGGCTTTCCTGATGGATGAGCCGCTAGGGGCGCTGGACGCAGATTTTCGCGAGTCGATGCGCGCCGAGATCAAGCAGCTGCACATCGCCCAACACGCGACGACTATCTACGTCACCCACGATCAGATCGAGGCGATGGCGATGGGCGATCGGATTGTCGTCATGTCAGACGCGGTCGTGCAGCAGATCGGTACGCCGGCGGAGGTGTACCACAACCCGGCCAATCTGTTCGTGGCTCGCTTCATCGGCAGCCCCGGCATGAACTTGGTGAGAGGGCGTCTGGCCGATGGCGTCATCCATCTGCCCGGCGGCAATGCCTATCCCGTCCCAGAGGCTTGGCTGCCGGCGCTGCAGCAGGCTGTCGGGCGAGAGGGCGAGGTGATCGTCGGCTTCCGCCCCGAAGCGGCCGACATCGTGGACGACGGGCCGCTGGCGGGGAGGGTTTACGCTGAGGATCTGTACGGCGGCTATACCATGCTCCACCTGGAGCTTGAAACTGATGAGATCATCCATGTGCGGACGAACCGCCAGCTCATCCTTCCCATCGACTCGACAGCGCGTTTCGCGCTCGATCCCGCCATGGTGCGTTTCTTCCATCCTCAGACCGAGGCTGCCATTCACCAGGAGGCACGCCCATGACCCACGTGGCGCTCCACAACATCGTCAAGCGTTTCAAGCAGGTGACCGCGCTGAATGATGTGTCGTTTTTGATCGCGGACGGCGAGTTCTTCGTCCTGTTGGGCCCGACCGGAGCCGGCAAAACGACCACGCTGCGCATCATCGCCGGCTTGGAGAAGCAGGACGCAGGCAGCGTGTCTTTCGACGGCGAGCCGGTCGATGGGCTGATGCCGGCTGATCGCGATGTCGCCTTCGTCTTTCAGCAGTATTCGCTGTACCCGACGATGTCGGTGTACGACAATCTGGCGTTTCCGCTGCGGTCGCCGCTGCGCAAGCTGCCGGAAGCCGACATTCGCCGGCGTGTCGAACAGGTTGCCGAGCTGCTGCGCATCCATCATCTGCTGGATCGCAAGACGGCTAGGCTGTCGGGCGGGGAGATGCAGCGGGTGACCATCGGTCGGGCGCTCGTGCGCCAGCCGCGCTTGTTTCTGATGGATGAGCCGCTGTCGAACCTGGACGCCAAACTACGCGAGGCCTTGCGGGTAGAGCTGCAGCATCTGCAGAAGTCGCGCACCAGCACCACGCTGTTTGTGACCCATGATCAGATCGAAGCGCTCACGTTGGCCGACCGGATCGGCGTGCTCGATCAAGGGCGTCTCATTCAGGTCGGCACGCCAACCGACATCTATGATCGCCCGGTGACAACGTTCGTGGCGCAGTTGGTGGGCACGCCGCGCATCAACTTGCTGCCTGCGGTGCGGGATGATGGGACGCTGCATGTCAAAGACAGCAGTCTCAAGCTGCCCGTTCCGGCGCAGGCGGCGCTGCCGGCGGAATTCTTGTTGGGCGTGCGTCCGGAAGACGTGAGGCCAGGGAGCGGCGGCGAGTTCACCGGCAGATTGGCGCTGACCGAGCCGCTGGGAGCGGAGACGATCCTGCACATCCGCAGCGGCGAGCAGACGCTGTTGAGCATCGTGCCGGGCATCGCCCCCTTCCGCCTGGGAGATGAAATTTGTTTCACGATCCAGCGCGATCGCCTGCATTTCTTCGATCAGGCCGGCGTTCGTCTGCCAAGTTGAGGGATCGAGGCCGGCGACCGCTGGAGCGATTCGGCGATATTTTTGCTCAATGAGTAGATGAAGGAGCCTAACGATGAAGTTTGGGGTGAATACCTGGGTGTGGGTCTCGCCGCTGACCACCGATGAGCTGGCAAAGCTAGCGCCGCAGATCGCGGACATGGGCTTCGACTGGATCGAAATCCCGATCGAAGGCACAAGCGATGTCGATTACGCGCAGGCGGCGCGCATCATCCGCGATGCCGGGCTGGGCGTGAGCGTGTGCGCGGCCATGGGTCCCGATCGAGACTTGATTCATCCGGATGCCAGCATCCGCGAGAACGGCGCCGCGTATCTGCGCCACTGTATTGACGCGGTGCATACGCTGGGCGGCACGAATATAGTCGGCCCGCTGTATTCGTCGGTGGGGCGCGTCTGGCAGCAGACGCCGGATGAGCGGGCGCAGGATCTGGATGTGTTGGTCAAACAGCTCAGCGCGCTGGCGCAGTATGCTGGCGACCGGGGCGTGGTGTTGTGCGTCGAGCCGCTCAACCGGTTTGAGACCAGCTTCATCAATTTGGCGACGCAGGCCATCGAGATTGTGGATCGGGTGGGGCATCCTGCCTGCCAGATCATGCTGGACACGTTCCACATGAACATCGAGGAGCGATCGCTGGGAGAGGCGATCCGCGCTGTGGGCTCGCGTCTGCGCCATGTTCACGCCTGCGAGAATGACCGCGGCGCGCCCGGCTCCGGCCACGTGCCCTGGGCGGATGTCGCGCAGGCGCTGAAGGACATCGGCTATGATGGGCCGGTGGTCATCGAGTCGTTCACGAACAAGGTGAAGAGCATCGCCCGCGCAGCGGCCATCTGGCGTCCGCTGGCGGCCAGCCAGGATGCGCTGGCGGCGGACGGCCTGGCGTTTCTCAAGCAGCTGTTGGCCTGAAAGCCTGGATGCAGCGTCTGCCGCGCACCGGCATGACAATGACAAAAAGTAAACGTTTGTTTGAAGGAGAGCTTTCCCATGGCAAAAAGTGTGGTCAATGTCGCTATCGTCGGTTTAGGGTTCGGCGCCGAGTTCATCCCGATCTATCAGGCGCATCCGAACGCCAACATGTACGCCATCTGCCAGCGCACGCGCAGCCGGCTGGATGAAGTGGGAGATGCCTTCGGCGTCGAGAAGCGATACACCGATTTCGACGAGCTGATCGCCGACCCGAACGTGGATGCGGTGCATATCAATTCGCCCATCCATCTGCACGCGCCACAGAGCATCGCGGCGCTCAAGGCCGGCAAACATGTGTGCAGCACCGTGCCGATGGCCACGACCGTCGAGGAGTGCCGCCAGATCGTGGAAGCGCAGCGCGCTTCGGGCAAGAAATACATGATGGCCGAGACGGTCGTCTACTCGCGCGAATTCCTGTACGTGAAGGAGCTGTACACCACCGGCAAACTGGGGCGCATTCAGTATCTGCGCGCCACGCACCAGCAGGAGATGCTCGGCTGGCCGGGCTACTGGGAAGGGCTGCCGCCGATGCACTACGCGACCCACGTCGTCAGCCCCTGCCTGGCGCTGGCGGGCAAAGATGCCGAGTCGGTGACATGCTTCGGCTCTGGGCGCATTCAAGAGCACCTGATCCCGAAGTATAACTCGCCCTTCGCTATCGAAACTGCTCATATCAAGATGAAGGACTCCGACCTGGTGGCGGAGGTGATGCGCTCACTGTTTAACACGGCGCGCCAGTACCGCGAGAGTTTCGACGTCTACGGCAGCAAGATGTCGTTTGAGTGGCCGTTGATCGAACACACGCCGCCGGTGGTTCACATCGGCGAGAAGCCGCGCCAGGTGGATGTGCTGGACTATGCTCATCTGCTGCCAGAGCCGATTCAGAGGTTCACCATGGGCGGCGTCTACGGCGGCGAGAAGCAGCATCTGTCGTTCATCCAGGGCAGCGGGCACGGCGGCTCGCATCCGCACTTGGCGCGCGAGTTTTTGATGAGCATCGTCGAGGATCGCGACCCGTTCCCGAACGCGCGGCAGGCCGCCAACTGGACCTGTGTAGGCATTCTGGCGCACGAGTCGGCGATGGCGGGCGGCAAGATGATGCCGCTGCCGGAATTTACGCTGTCTTGATGGATCGCTTTCGATGAATGTGAGGCGAGTACCCCGTCTCCACAGCATAGTTTAAGTTGAAAAGGAGAAGAACAATGGCACGACCTGTTACGCTCTTCACCGGCCAGTGGGCTGATCTGACGCTGGAGGACGTGGCGAAGAAAGCCAGCGCCTGGGGATTTGACGGCCTAGAATTGGCCTGCTGGGGGGATCACTTTGAGGTGGATCGGGCGCTGTCCGAAGACGGCTACGTCCAGAGCCGGTGGGATATCCTCAATAAATACAACCTGAAGTGTTTCGCCATCAGCACGCATCTGGTGGGGCAGTGTGTATGCGATGACCCGATTGATGACCGCCACAAGGGCATTTTGCCGGCGCGCATCTGGGGCGATGGCAGCCCAGAGGGCGTCCGCCAGCGCGCGGCTGAAGAGGTGAAGAACACGGCGCGCGCCGCCAAGAAGTTCGGCGTCAGCGTCGTCAACGGCTTCACCGGCAGCAGCGTGTGGTCCAAGCTGTACTTCTTCCCGCCCACGACGCAGGCGCATATCGACGCCGGCTACCAGGACTTCGCTGCCCGCTGGCTGCCGATCCTGGAAGTCTTCAAGCAGGAAGGCGTCCGCTACGCGCTGGAGGTACACCCGACCGAGATCGCCTACGACATCATCACGGCGCACCGGGCATTGAAGGCGCTGGACTATCACCCCAACTTCGGTTTCAACTTCGACCCCAGCCACTTCGTGCATCAATTGTTCGATCCGGTCGAGTTCATCAACGATTTTCCGGATCGGATCTTCCACGTGCACGTCAAGGACTCGCGGGTGCAGCTCACCGGGCGCAACAGCATCCTGTCGTCGCATCTGGACTTTGGCGATCATCGCCGCGGCTGGGATTTTGTGTCGCCGGGGCGCGGCGATGTCAAGTGGGATCGCATCATCCGCGCCTTGAACCGCATCGGCTATCAGGGGCCGCTGTCGATCGAATGGGAGGACAGCGGGATGGATCGCGAATGGGGCGCGCCTGAGGCGCTGAAGATGGTGCGCGGGCAGGACTTCACGGCGTCGTCCACGGCTTTCGACGCGGCTTTTGCTGCCAAGCAGTGAGAGGGAGGCTGTCATGACTGAGACCGGTTTCACCACTATGGCCGGGGCAAGAGCTGAAGGCGAAGCCCCCGTCATTGGCGTTGGCATGTTGGGTTACGCCTTCATGGGGAAGGCGCACACCAACGCGTTCAAGAAAATTCCGTATATGATGTACCCGCCGCCAGCGATCCCGCGGTTGGTGGGCATCTGCGGCCGCAGCCAGGCGGCCACGGCGGAAGCAGCCCGCCGCTATGGCTACGAGAACGCGTATACCGACTGGCGGGCGATGCTGGACAATCCGGATGTGCAGTTGTTCGACAACGGCGGTCCGAATGATGTCCATGCTGAGCCTTGCATCGCGGCGGCGCAGGCCGGCAAACATATCCTGTGTGAGAAACCGCTGGCTCGCACAGCGGAAGAGGCGAAAACCATGCTGGACGCCGTCAACCAGGCCGGCGTGAAGCACATGGTGGCGTTCAACTACCGCTTCGTGCCGGCGGTGCGCCAGATCCGCAATTTGATTGACAGCGGCGCGCTCGGCAAGATTTATCACTTCCGCGCCGTGTACCTGCAAGAGTGGATCATGCCGCATTACAACACGCCGATGATCTGGCGGCTGGATAAAAAAGTGGCCGGCAGCGGCGCGCTCGGCGATCTAGGCGCTCACATCATCGACCTAGCGCACTATCTGGTCGGCGGCATCAAGAGCGTGGGCGCCATGACCCGCACCTTCATCGAGGAACGCCCGCTGGGCGACGGCCAGGGCATGGGCAAGGTGGACGTAGACGATGCCTTCGTCTCGGTGATCGAGTTCGAAAACGGCGCGTTGGGGACGCTGGAAGCGACCCGTTTCGCGGCGGGGCGCAAAAATCACGAAGTGCTGGAGATCAACGCGGAGAAAGGCAGCGTGCGCTTCAGCCTGGAGCAGTTCAACGAACTGCAAGTGTTCTGGATTGACGACGCGCCCAAAGAGACGCAGGGTTTCCATCAGGTGCTGGTCAGCGAGGGCTACCACCCCTGGTGGGAGAACTGGTGGCCGCATGGTCACATGATCGGTTGGGAGCACACCTTCGTCCACGAGATCACCCATCTGCTCGATGCGATCGTCCACAACGGCGAGGTCGCCCCCCACGGCGCGACCTTCCTGGATGGATACCGGGCGGCGGTGGTGTGCGATGCCATTCTGGAGTCGGCGCGCACTCGCCGGCAGGTTGATGTGACGTATTAGTGTTCTGGGCGGGGTGGGGCGATGATCTCGCTCCACTCCCGCTTGCAGTCAGGAGCCTATTAGGAAGCGCTTATGACGAACCAACGTGTACGCCCACCCCGTCCGCTGGCGATCATCGGCCTGGCGCTGATCATCTTGGGAATTCTGTGGGTCGCTTTCATTCAACCGACGCTGTCTGAGGAAGTGCGGCGCGACGCGATCTTTCTGGGCGCAGTGCCCTTCCTGGCGATCTTCATCGGGATTTTGCTGCTGTTCATCTTCTCGATCTTCGTCGCCGCTTCACGGTTGAACGGCGTGGTCGCGCTGCAAGTCTACCGCCCGATCGAGCTGGCCATCATCGCCGGCATCTTGCTGGGCGTGTTCGGCATGTTCCAGCCCTGGGTGATGTGGGGTTACACCTATGGCTTCTTGCTGCTGCTCATTTCTACCTTGGCTTTCATCGTTTGGAGCCATATCACCCCCCGCTCGGAGTAACTCCAGGCGCGATAGACCGCCAGAAGCGCTGATTGGATGGCGGCGCGGCGGGCTGCTCATCTACAGCCTCAGGCCGTCCGCAGGCCGCGCGTTGAGTCTCGGCGGCGCTTCACTGCCAATGCAGCCGGCTAGGGTAGAGCCAATATTTGATGGATGTCATTTGTGTGCTAGAATCTTATTGAAACTCTCCTCAATGTGAGCTTCATTGACCACTTGACGCGCTGATATAGATCGTATCATCCCGCTCGCGCCTGAATTTTCCCGCTTTGCTGTTCGAGCAAGTTGGGCAGGCGTGTCTGCTTGAAGGAGATCAGCATGGATCGCACGATCGCCGAACTCATCGCCTATGTTGGGCAAACGATGTTCGAGCGCAACCTCACCGACTTTTCCGGCGGCAATATCAGCATCCGCGATGGCGACCTGATCCACATCTCGCCGCGCTTTGCCGGCAGCAAGCAGCACTGGCACTTGGGGCCAGAGGACATCATCACCGGCGAGATCGCCAGCGACGCGCTGCTTGAGCATCCGCGCTTCTCCCGCGAGGGGCGCACCCACCTGGCCATCTACCGCAACTTCCCCGACGCGCAGGCGGTCATCCATGCGCACCCGCTGTATGTGCTGCCGTTCTGTGTGGCCGAAAAACCGATCATCCCCGTGCTGGAGTCGGGACAGAAGTTCGGCAAGATTGACGTGATCCCCTTCTCGCCCGCTCACAGTCAGGAGCTGGCGGATAACATCGTGAAAGCGCTGACCGGCAAAGAGGAGATCATTCGCAAGCAGGCGGCGGCGGTGCTGGCCCCCAAACACGGGATCTTCATGGCCGGCAAAGATCTGCTGGCGACGCTGGACGCGCTGGAACGCATCAGTTGGAACGCCTACTGTATCTTGAATCAGCCGATCATGGCCCAGCTTCCTAACGCTTGAGCCAACGGTATGCGGTTCCTCACTGTCACGCTGAACTCAGCCGTTGATCGGGTGATTTTCATCGATGAGTTCAAGCCGGAAACCGTCATGCGCACCACGCGATATGTCACCAGCGTGGGCGGCAAAGGTTTCGATACCTCGGTGGTGCTGCGCCATTTAGGCGCGGATACGCTGGCTGTGGGCTTCATGGCCGGGGAGAACGGCCGGCTGCTGCAATCCCTGCTGGAAAACTACGGCATCCAGCATGATCTGGTGTGGGTGGGTGGCGAGACGCGCATCGCCCATGTGATCGCTGAAACGGCCCGCCATCGCATCAGCCATGTGATCGTCGGCGCGCTGGAGATCGAGCCGGCGCATGCTGACGCGCTGCTGGAACGCATACGCGCCGGCTTAGAGGGCGCAGCCTGGGTCATCGGCGCTGGCTCGATCCCGACGACCGTCCGCCCGTCGCTGTGGGCTGAAGTGGTGCGGATCGCCCGAACAGCCAACGTGCCCGCGTTGATTGACTCCAGCGGACCGCCTGTGTTTCAGGCGGCGGAAGCCGGGCTGGACATCCTGAAGATGAACCGTGAGGAGTTCTACAGCACCTTCAGCCTGCCGCCCGGCAGTTGGGATGATCTGGTGCAGGCTGCGCGATCGGCGGCGGCGCGGCTAGGCGTTCGCCATCTGGTCATCACCTGTGGCGCGGATGGCATCTTGGCATTCACATCAGAGGGCGATTATCACGCGGCCGCCCCGCCCCAGGCGGCTGTCAACGCCGCCGGGGCGGGTGATGCGGTGTCGGCGGCGCTGGCGTGGCGGCTGACGCAGGCGGATAGCTGGCAAGAGGCGCTCCGGTGGGGCGCGGCCGTCAGCGCGGCGGTGGTGCTGACCGAGGGCACGGCGGACTGCCATATGGAAGATGTGCAGCGGCTGCTGCCTCAGGTGCAGGTGACGCCGCTCTACTGAGTCGCTAGGGGCGCTGGGCGCTGCGCCGCGCCCAGGCAAGATGTCCAGCGCTGGCGCAGTGAATGCCAGGGTTGCCGCTGGGTTGAAGTGCGCGCTGGAGATATGGCCGGCTGCGGGCAGTTCAGCCTCTGCCTTCCCGGAGCATCTGCGCAAATTCGTGCGGCATGTCCGTCGCTTCGATGGCTTGCGCTGCCTGTTCAACATCGTAGACGACGCGAATGAACTGCACGTCGAGGACGCCATCATCTGCTGACAGCACCACATAGCCAGCGCGTGGGTCGCCGTCCTTCGGTTTGCCGACGCTGCCGGCGTTGACGACGTGCCGCCCGCTGGGTAGTATCCGGTGATAGGGCAGGTGGGTGTGGCCGCAAACTAGGACATCCGCCTCAACCGAGTCGAGCAGCCGTTCCATGCCGGCTTCGGGGCGGTCGGCGTACAGGTACTCGTTGATCTTTCGTGGGCTGCCGTGCGCCAGCAGGACGCGGAGGCCGCCGAGCTGAAGCGGAATCGTCATCGGCAGCGTGCGCAGGTACGCTTTGTGCTCCGGCGCGGTGTGCGCGTTCGTCCAGGCGATGGAGCGCTTGCCGCGCGCCTCTTCTTCGGGGGTTTTGTAGGCGCAGCCGCAGTCGTCGCTGTCATGGCCGACGCCGTAATCATAGTTGCCCATGAGCGTAGGAATCTGGTGCTGGCGGATGAGCGCGATCACGTCGTTGGGTGATGTGCCGTAACCGACCAGATCGCCCAGGCAGTAGCGGTTGGGTAGGCCGCGAGCGTCCATGTCGGCCAGGACGGCTTGCAGCGCCGGCAAGTTGGCGTGGATGTCGCCGAAGACGGTGATCAAGTTCATGAGGTCTCCTTGTGCTCCTAGGCCGCGACGGCCAGCGTGTGCAGAAAGTACAGGATGCGGCGGCGCAAATTCTCGGCGATCTGCGAAAAGCTGAGCGCGCGCTGGCGATCGTCCTCGATCAGCAGCGGGTCGGGCAGTCCCCAATGGATTTGCGTCTGGCCGCCGGGAAAGGCCGGACAGAGTTCGCGGGCGCGGTCGCAGACGGTGATCACGTAATCAAACGTCTGCCCTGAAAAGCGATCTAACGGTTTGGCTTGTTGAGATTGGATGTTGACGCCGCAGCGCGCCATCGTCCGGACAGCATCGGGATGAACCTCGGTTGGCGCGCTGCCCGCGCTGAAAGTCTGGGCAGCACCGGCGCTCAGATGGCGCATCCAGCCTTCGGCCATCTGTGAGCGCACGCTGTTATGGGTGCAGATGAACAGCACACGCACCGGCTCGGATAGGCGCACCGGCTGCGACACATCGGCGGTGAGCGCGCCCAGCACAGGATGCAGCGACCGCCCGGCAGCCTGGTACATCTGGCGCAGACGGTCGAACTCCAAAGCGTAGTAGGTATCGCGTCGGTCGGCTTCGCTGCGGCGGGCGCTGATGACGCCCGCGCTGCGCAGCCGCTTGAGGTGATAGGAGACCAGGTTCAGCGGTTCGCCAGTCAGCTCGGCCAGCTCCTGGACGCGGCAGTCGCTGAGCGTCAGCGCTTGGATGATCGTCCAGCGCAGATCGTGGGCCAGCAGTTTGATCAGTTCAGGCGGCTGAATGGCGGTCATACCGGCAGATCGAGCGCTCCGATCCAGTTTTCGGTCTGATCCCGAATGCGGCGGCAGGCAGTCGGTCTCTCGCCGTCGCCGCCTTCGACGACGGTCAGGTCCTCAGACTGTCATGACGCGGCTTGATACCGCTTTGAACCCGCAGCGCTTGAAGACAGCTCTGATGGGGTCAAAAACATCAAACTATTTTGAGACAACTTGTGTTGAAGTATATGGGTCAGGGCGGCGTGCGTCAAGGCGGGCTGTGTTAAAAGTCGATGAAGTCGATCTAGGCGGGCGAGAGGGCGATGGGCGGGTGAGCTTTCGGGCCGCGATCGCGGGTACAATCGTCGACGACGGTAAACGCTGAATAGAGATCGGCTGCGCTCGTGAGGACAAACGCCCATTTTGATTATGATGCAGTCGTCGTCGGCTCTGGCCCCAACGGGCTGGCGGCGGCGATCACGCTGGCGCAGGCCGGCTGTTCGGTGCTGGTGTTGGAAGCGGCGGATGCTGTAGGCGGCGGCCTGCGCAGCGCCGAGCTGACGCTGCCGGGCTTTGTGCACGACATCTGTTCGACCGTTCACCCACTGGGCGCTGCCTCGCCGGTCTTCCGGCCGCTGGGGCTAGAGCGATTGGGGCTGACGTTCGTATACCCGCCTGCTCCGCTGGCGCATCCGCTGGACGATGGCCAGGCTGTGCTAGTTGACGCCGCGATCGAAACGACAGCGGCCAGGCTGGGGTCGGATGCAGAGGCCTACCGCCGGCTGTGGTCGCCGCTGATCGCCGACAGCGCCGCGCTGTTGAGCGATGCGTTGGGGCCGCTGCGCTGGCCAGCTCACCCGCTGCGGCTGGCTCGCTTCGGCGTTCAGGCGCTGCAGCCCGCGGCCACCCTGGCGCGGCGGCGTCTGCGCACAACGGCCGGTCAAGCGCTCTTCGCCGGCCTGGCCGCCCATGCCATCCTGCCGTTGGAATGGCCGGCGACAGCGGCCTTCGGGCTGGTATTGGGGATGCTGGCGCACGCCGTCGGCTGGCCGGTCGTGCGCGGCGGTTCGCAGCGGTTCGCAGAGGCGCTGGCCGCCTGCTTGCGCGGCTTGGGCGGCCAGATCGTGACGGGACACCGGGTCGCGTCCCTGGTGCAGCTCCCTTCAGCGCGGGCGACACTGCTCGACGTCACGCCGCGCCAGTTCATTCACATGGCGGGCGACCGGCTGCCGCCCGGCTACCGGCGGCGTTTGGCGCGGTTTCAGTACGGCCCAGGCGTCTTCAAACTCGACTATGTGCTGGACAGTCCAGTTCCGTGGCGCGCTCCGGAATGCACCGCCGCCGCTACGGTGCACATCGGCGGCAGTTTGGAAGAGATCGCCCTGGCCGAACGGTTGGTGTGGCGTGGCCAGCATCCGGAGAGACCATTCGTGCTGTTGGTGCAGCCATCGCTGTTTGATCCGACGCGAGCGCCGGCGGGCAAGCACACGGTTTGGGCCTACTGTCACGTACCGCACGGCTCAAATGAAGATATGACAGCGCGGGTTGAAGCGCAGATCGAACGCTTCGCCCCCGGTTTTCGAGAGCGCATCCTGGCGCGGAGCGCGCGGACGCCGGCGGCGCTGGAAGCCTACAACCCGAACTATGTCGGCGGCGATATCAACGGCGGCGCTCAGCACTGGCGGCAGCTCTTCACGCGGCCTACGGCGCGCGTGTCGCCCTATACCACGCCGCTGCCGGGCGTCTATCTGTGTTCATCCTCAACGCCGCCGGGAGGGGGAGTGCACGGCATGTGCGGCTGGTATGCCGCCCGCGCCGCGCTGCGCCGCCTCTGATCGGGGCGAAAGCGTGTTACAATCATGCTGTGCGCCGTGAGCGCGTGTATTCGTGACGCCGCCTAAAGGACTGGTTGATGTCTCCTTCAATTGCGCTTCAGCTCTATTCTCTGCGTGAACAGCTCGCCCAAGATTTTGCCGGCGTCATCCGCCGGGTGGCCGACATCGGATATCGAGGCGTGGAGACCGCCGGATTTCCGGGCATATCGGTCGAGCAGGCCGCGCGGCTGTTCCGCGAACTCGGCCTGCAGACGCCGAGCGCCCATCTGCCGCTGCCGCTGGGGGATGAAGCGGCGGCGGCGCTGGAGACCGCGGCGCAGTTGGGCGTTCAGTGGGTGGTGTGCGGTATGCCGCCGGAGGACTTCAGCGATGGTGATCGCATCCGGCGCGTGTGCGAGCGCCTGAACCAGGCGGATGCCGTGGTGCGGGCGCACGGGTACACGCTGCTTTATCACAATCACTGGTGGGAGTTCCAGGCGATGGCGGACGGGCGCTACCCATATCAAATCATGCTGGAGGCGCTGGAACCCACCGTTCAGTTTGAGATTGACACCTACTGGGTGCGCACGGCCGGCCATGACCCCGCCTCGGTGTTGGCTGAGTTCGCCGGCCGCGCACCGCTGCTGCACATCAAGGACGGGCCGGCGACAGTAGACGCGCCGATGACCGCCGTGGGCCAGGGCGTGATCGACTGGACGACGGTGCATGAGCGCCATACGGCCGAGTGGTGGATTGTCGAATTAGACCGCTGCGCCACCGATATGTTCGAGGCTGTGGCCGCCAGCTATCGCTACTTGACGGACAAAGGATACGCGGCCGGGCGCGATCACTGACCGCGACCAGATCTGCGGGCATTGTGCGCGTGATCAGGGGTGCTGCGGCGCGGCTACGGCCAGCGCCTGGCGCCGCTGACGCCGTTCGATGAGGTACACGATCAGCACCCAGCCGGCAAATGGGACGAGGCTGATGAACCCCAGGCCGATGACGACCTGGCGCACCTGCTGCGAGCCGAGCGTCTCGATCAGTAGGCCGGTGATGACTGTGCTGATAACGCTGGCCAATTGAAAGCCGGCCATATCTAGTGAGAATACTCGCCCCAGAAATTGGTCGGGCACGCTCTTCTGGATGATGACCGAGCTGTACGTCCAGTTGACGGAGCCGCCCATCGCCCGCAGCACCAGCGCCCCGGACACCAACGCCAGCGTGGAAGCGCCGCCGAAGACCAGCCAGCCGAGCGCGATCCAAGCGAACCCAAGCCCGATCAGGCGTCGCATCCGTCCGACAGAGCCATCGTTGATCCGGTTGGTGAGCAGCGGCCCCAGCACAGCGCCGAAGCCAAAGGCGGCGTACATGATGCTCAGGGGCGTGGTGCTGTCCTGCCCCATGATGAACAGCTCGGTCGCGTAGATGATGATTAGGGCGTCCACGTTGCCGAGGCTCTGTCCCAGTTTGACCAGCAGCACCGCCGCTGTGCCCGGATGAGCGGCGAGATAACGCAGTCCGTCAATCAGGCGGCGCTGGTCGCCCGGCTGGTCAGGCGGCGCGCCGACGCGCGCGGGGTGTGAGTCGGGCTGCAGGCGAATCCGGCTGATGAAACCCGCCGACAGAAGAAAAGTGGCGGCGTCCACGATCAAAGCCGCGGCGCTGCCGAGAACCGCCGCCACCAGCCCACCGGCGATGGCGCCGACCGCCAGCATGACCGACCAGGTGATGCTGCCCAGCGTGTTAGCGTGCACGAGATCCTGCGGAGGCAGCAGGCTGGGCAGGATGGCGCTGCGTCCCGGCTCGAAGATGGCTGAGAGCGAGAACTGGATGACTGTCAGCAGGTAAATCAGCCACAGGCGGTCAGGGCCGGTCGCTAGCAGGAACAAAAGCACGACCACCGCCCGCGCCACATCGCTGATGATGAGCAGGCGCCGGCGATCCATGCGGTCAACCAGCACGCCGGCGAACGGCCCGATGAGCAGGGGCGGCACGAACCGCGCCAGCAGGAAAGCGCTCACCGCCAGGCCGGAGCCGCCGCTGTAAGCGCTGACCAAAGCTGATAGGACGATCGTGTTGAACCAATCGCCCAGCAGACTGATGACCTGCGCCACCCATAGGTTGGCGAAGTCCGGATTGCGGCGCAGGAGCTGTAGATAAGCGGACACGGCGTCTCCTGAATGAATAATGTGGCGAGCGGCGCAGTTTGGCCCTGCTGCTCTGCAGGCTGTCCGGGATGGCGAGGGCACGTGAGTCTCTATTGTACACATCCTTTGACGCGTGCGCAGCGGCTCCAGTGGCGCGGTTGACGCGGGCGATCGCGCCCGTTATCATCGCGGCGCGCTGCCGGGGCGCGCTTTTCCCTGAGCGTCAACTGCGAAAGAGGTTCACGTGAGCGACTTCATCAAGGTCGTCATCCTGGGCATCGTCCAGGGCATTACCGAGTATCTGCCGATATCGTCTACCGGCCATCTCATCGTGGCGGCGGCCGTGCTCGATTTCGGCGCCGGGTTGGGCGGGACGTTTGAGATCTTCATCCAGATCGGCTCGGTGGCGGCGGCGCTGGCCTTCTACCGCGTTGAGCTGTGGCAGCAGGCGCGCGCTGTCCGGTCGGATGCCAGCGTTCGCCGGCTGTGGTGGGGGGTGGCGCTGGCGTTTGTGCCGGCCGCTGTGATCGGCTTTTTGCTCAAAGACTGGATCAAAGCAGCGCTCTACTCGCCGGCGGTGGTGGCGGCCTCGCTGATCATCGGCGGGATCGCGTTTCTGGTCATTGAGCGCCTGGGTTTGGCCGAACGCGCCGACACGCATACGCTCCCCGACATCCGCCCGCTTCAAGCGCTGGGGGTTGGCCTGGCGCAGTGCATAGCGCTCATCCCCGGCGTCTCGCGCTCAGGCGCTTCGATCATCGGCGGGATGCTGGTCAAACTCGACCGGCAGACGGCGACGCAGTTCTCCTTCTTTCTGGCGATCCCAACTTTGGGCGGCGCGACCCTGTATGACCTGCTGACCAGCCTGGATCGCATTCAAGCCGGAGACATGGTCAACTTGCTGCTGGGCGCGGTCGTGGCGGCGGTGGTGTCGTGGGCGGCGATGGGTTGGCTGCTGCGGTATGTGGCCAGAAATGATTTCACCGCCTTCGGTTTCTATCGCATCCTGGTCGGCGGCGTCATCCTGCTGCTGGCGATCGGTGGGCGGTGATGGGCTTGCCAGCGCTTTGAGCTGAGTCCAGCAGCAGGCGCGAGGCGCGAAATCGGTGATATAATAGAATGGAAGCTGTCAGCGCCCACAGGCCGGCAGCACCTTCTTGGCGACTGCACATGTGGCGATCGAGGGAGTATTCCTATGACCAAAATCTTGGTGATCGAGGATACCCATTCGCTGCGCCGCGATATCATCGAGATGTTGGGTTATGAGGGCTTCGACGCCCTGGGCGCGGAAGATGGTTTGGCGGGCGTCAAGCTGGCGCTGGAGCACGCGCCTGATCTGATCATCTGCGACATTCTCATGCCAGGATTAGACGGATATGGCGTGCTGGATGAGATCAAAAAAGACCCGGTGTTGGCGACCACGCCGTTCATCTTTCTCACTGCTAAAGCGGACAAGAGCGACATCCGCCGCGGCATGGAGATGGGGGCGTATGACTATCTGACGAAGCCGTTTTCGGCGCCTGAGTTGATCGCCGCCGTGCACACGCAGCTTCAAAAACGGGATCTGCTGACCAAGATGTCAGAGAAGCGCTTGGACGCCCTGCGAGAGAATATCATCCTGGCGCTGCCGCATGAGCTGCGCACGCCGCTCACCAGCATTTTAGGCTTCTCCGACCTCATCATTTCTGATTATTATCGGCGCGATGCCGAACAGATCATCGAGATGGCGCAGTACATCAATTTTGCGGGCGCGCGCCTGTACCGCCTGGCCGAAAACTACTGGGCTTACGCCCAGCTTGAGGTGATGTGCACCAGCCCGGAATGGTCGGAGGTGTTGAAAGGATATGCCACCAACGACCCCAGCCTGATTGTTGAGCATCAGGCGTCGCAGAAGGCTCAAGAGTTCAACCGTGAAGCCGACCTGATGCTGTCAATTGATCGGCAGGATGTCACTGTGCGCATCTTGGGAGACCACCTCAAGAAGATCGTCGAGGAATTGGTGGACAACGCGTTTAAGTTTTCGCCCCCCCAAACCCCAGTTGACGTCGCCACTGAAGTCGCCCGCGGGCGCTATGTGCTCACGGTCATCGATCGCGGGCGCGGGATGACGGCCGAGCAGATCAGTTCGATCGGGGCCTACATGCAGTTTGGGCGGCAGTGGTTGGAGCAGCAGGGGTTAGGATTGGGTTTGATTATTGCCAAACGCCTGGCGCAGTTGTACGGCGGCGAAATGGCCATTGACAGCGCGCCGGAGCAGTATACTCGCGTCGTCGTCAGCCTGCCGTTGGCCTGAAGTCCCCTCGGCGAGCCGGCTGAGGACTGTGCGGCCTAGGGTGGGTTGTCGCTCGTCGGCGCTGTCCTGAGTTCACTGCCTGAATCGCAATGGATTTTACTGGATCGCAAGGCGATGTTTTCCATGTCCTCCAGCTTGCGCGCGCTCATTTTCGATTTGGATGGCGTCATCACCGATACTGCCGAGTTTCACTTCCTGGCCTGGCGCCGCCTGGCGGAGGAAGAGGGAATACCGTTCACGCGCGAGGACAATGAAGCGCTGCGGGGGGTGTCGCGGCGCGAGAGCCTCAACCGGATGCTGAAGGGGCGAGCAATTGACGAGGCGACTGCCCAGGCCTGGATGGAGCGCAAAAACAGCTATTATCTGGCTTACCTGGAGACGATCACGCCGGAACATCGCCTGCCGGGGGTAATGCGGCTGCTCGATGCGGCGCGGTTGGCCGGGATGCGGCTGGGCATCGCCTCGGCGTCCAAGAATGCCCGCCGGGTGCTGGACAAGCTGGGTCTGCTGGAAGCGTTCGATGCCATCGGCGACGGCTATAGTGTGGTCAATCCGAAGCCGGCGCCCGATCTGTTCGTATGGGTCGCGGGCCGGCTCGCGGTCAGCCCGCAGCAGGCCGTCGTGTTTGAGGACGCCGAGGCCGGGATCGAGGCTGCTCGCAGCGGCGGGTTCTGGACGGTGGGCATTGGCGCGGCCACCCGCGGCCTCGCTCACCTGCATTACGATTCGATGGCCGAAGTGTCGCTCGAAGCGGTCACGCGCCAGTTGGCGGCGGGCTGACCGCTTCGGCGTCCGCGGCTGGAACGGCCCTGACTACGGGGACTACGACTGGGATTTCTGACTGTGTGAGCGAAGCAAGCGCCCCGTTCCCGCGAAGCGGGGCGCTGTCTTCACCCCTCACTTCTCCTCTCCCAACCGCTGCTCCGCAGCGGGGTGGGTGGGAAGCCCAGCGCAGAACCCTGCTCCTGGGTATACGCGCCGTCTGGGCGCGGGAGCAGCGGTGGAAGGCCGTCAGCGAGAGCGCAAACCGTCGCGCAGCCTACGCGGCGCTGCCTGGCCGTGCCCGTCGCCATTGCCAAATGCACCCGCTTAGCGGGGTGTTCGGGGTTGGCGGTGAATGGACAGTTCCGATAAGCTTAGTGAAGCGGTGTGACTGCGCATTACATCCGCATATATTCATTGAATGAAGCGTTGACCCCATGAGAGGTAAAAAATGACTGATCTGCCAGCCCCTTATACCCGTATTCGGGAAGAGTTCCCGGAAGTTGCCGCCGCTTATGATGCCCTGGGCAGCGCAGCGCATGAAGCCGGGCCGCTGGATGACAAGACGCGCCAGCTCATCAAACTGGCGCTGGCGATCGGCGCGCAGCTCGAAGGCGCCACCCACGCGCACGCTCGACGCTCGCTAGAGGCCGGCATCACGCCGGAAGAGATCAAGCATGTAGTCATCCTCGCCATGACGACGCTGGGTTTTCCCGCCACGGTCAAGGCCTATACTTGGGTCTGCGACGAGCTGGACGCTTGAACTGGCGCGCCAACGGCTCTTGAGATCGTTGGATGCCGCTGGGACTTCACCGCCCAGCGGCTTTTCATTTGTTTATCTCAATTACATTTGTCATCCCGATCCGTTATCTCCGTCATTCTGCTCAAAAAGGACAGTTCAGTATGCTTTTGTTGTCAAGCAGAAGTGCGCGTTTTTCTGTTTTATTTTGAGAAAGGTGGAGAGGGAGTATGACAGAACCTCAAGGTACCAGCTCGATCGATGCGGGCTTGAACCGGAGGAGTTTTCTGCGAAAACTCGCGGGAGCTGGCGGAGCGGCGGTCGCGCTGCAGGCGCTTGACCAACTCGCGGCTGATCCTGCTCAAGCCCTAGCGAGCTACGAGGCTCAGATTCAAGAGCTGAGCTCGACCTCAGGCGGGGATCTGTCCAAACTGGATGTCTTAGAGCGCATGCGCCGAGAGCTGGTACGTGCGCTGGAGAAGCCGCCTGAGGAACGCCGGTGGGTGATGGTCATTGACCTGCGCAAGTGCGTTGGCTGTCATGCTTGTACCATCGCCTGTGTGGCGGAAAACCGGCTGCCCCCTGGCGTAGTCTACCGTCCGGTCCTCGAAGAAGAATGGGGCGTCTATCCGAATGTTGGACGGCGGTTTGTGCCGCGCCCCTGCATGCAGTGCGACAAGCCCCCCTGCACGCCGGTTTGTCCGGTCAATGCGACCTACAAGAATGTGGATGGGGTGGTCGTGGTGGACTACGATCAATGTATTGGCTGCCGCGCCTGCTTGACAGCCTGTCCCTACGGCGCTCGCACATCGGACTTCGGCCTGACCTACAACGAGCCGAACCCAGTCGCAGATGGTTTGATCGCCGGTCGGACGGTGGCGGAAGGATATGAGCGCGCCCCCAGTTTTGAATACGGCGAGGCGCGTCCGCGCCAAGAGCGCACTTCACCCATCGGCAACGCGCGTAAGTGTCATTTCTGTCTGCACCGTATTGCAGTGGGCGAGCTACCCGCCTGTGTGACGACGTGCATCGGTCGCGCAACCCTGTTTGGCGACGCCAACGATCCGGCCAGTTTGGTCGCCGAAATGATTGCACAGCCCAACGTCATCCGCTTGAAAGAAGAGTTGGGGACTGAGCCGCGCGTGTACTATCTGCTGTAGGGGGCGAAATCATGGTCACGATCAAACGCATCCTGTACGTCCTAGGGATCTTGGCTTTGATCCTGGGGCTTTACGGTTTTTACAATCGTCTTTTCATCGGCGAGCGCGACGTCAATTACGGCTCGTATGTGACATGGGGGCTGTGGGTCGCCATGTATCTGTTTTTCGCCGGTGTGGCTTCTGGCTCCTACATGGTGGCGGCGCTGGACTATCTGTTCGGGGTGAAGCTGTTCAAAGGGCTGGGCAAGTACGCGCTGTGGTCGGCCATGGTGACGCTGCCGGCGGCGCTGATCTCGATCGGCATGGATCTGGGCCACATGGAGCGCGTTTGGAAAGTATATCTGCAGCCCAATCTGACGTCGCTGCTGGCGCAGATGGTGTGGGGCTACACCATCTTTGGCGCTGTCATCGTGATCTCGCTGGTGCTGGCAGCGCGGCAGAAAGAGGGCACGTCTTGGGCGCTGAAGGTGATGGCGGCCATCGGTTTTGTGCTGGCGATCTTCGTGAGCGGCGGCGTCGGTGCGCTGTTGGGCGTGAACGCCAGCCGCGCAGTCTGGCATGTCGGTCTGCTCCCAGCTCAGTTCCCGATCTTTTCGCTGGCGACCGGCACAGCGCTGTTGCTCACGATCGTCAGCTTCTTCGGGGCAGCCAATGATCCACAGCGTGAAGGCCGGCAGCGGGCGCTCGGCGTGATCACCATCGTCTTGCTCTTGGTCAAAACCTATATCTTGTGGTCTGACTTCTCGATGTCGCTGTACAGCGGCGTGCCCCAGAATGTTCAGGCCATCAACGAGGTGTTGTACGGGACCTATTGGTGGTCTTTCTGGATTCTGCAAATCTTCTTGGGGACTGTTGTGCCGATCGTCGTGCTCTTGGTTCCAGCCTGGGCGAAAAATAGAATCCTATCCGGCTTAATCGGGGTGCTCGTGCTCATCGGCTTCGCGGCGGCCCGCGCCAACATCGTATTTCCGGCGCTCACCATACCGGAACTCCAGGGTCTGGCTGAGGCCTTCACCGGGCCGCACCTGAACTTCGATTATTTCCCCAGTCTGATGGAATGGTCAGTCACGATCGGCGTTGTGGGCCTTTCGACGCTGGCCTATCTCATTGGCATTGACCGGCTGCCGTTTTTGAAGACTCAAGCTGAGGTGGCGTAACAATGGACGAGCGACGAGGCATACAACAACCAAGCGCGTGCGAGCTTTCGCGCCGCGATTTCCTGAAAGCAAGCGCCATCGTCGGCGGCGGCATCGCCTTTCTAGGGGCGCTGCCCGGCTTCAGCGCGCTCCAGGCGGCGCGCGCGCAGGCCGAAGAAGGCGCGCTGGCCTACCCGCTGGCTGACCCCGCCAACCAGATTTATACCGTCTGCTTGCAATGCAACACCGGCTGCGGCATCAAGGTCAAGCTGCTCGATGGGGTTGCCACGAAGATCGAAGGCAGCCCGTTCCATCCGATGACCATGTATCCGCATGTGGATTACAACACCCCGATAGCTTCTGCCGGGACGATGGAAGGCGCTATCTGCCCCAAGGGTCAGGCGGGCTTGCAGTCGGTCTATGATCCTTACCGGTTGGTCAGCGTCCTCAAACGCAAACCGGGAACCCCGCGCGGCGGCGGCCAGTGGGAGACGATCTCATTCGAGCAGGCGATCGAAGAGATTGTAGAAGGCGGCGATCTGTTCGGCGAGGGGGTTGTGCCGGGGCTGCGTGAGTCGTATGCGCTGACCGATGCGGCGGTGGCGAAAGAGATGGCCGCGGCGGTCAAGGCGATCCACAACGCCAAGGACGCCGACAGCAAACGCGCCCTGATCGCCGAGTTTCAGACCAAGTTTGCGGATTATCTGGATCTGATGATTGATCCCGAACATCCCGACTTGGGGCCGCGCAACAATCAGTTCGTTTTCGCCTGGGGACGGTTGAAAGATGCGCGCAAAGACTTCATCGCTCGGTTCCTGAACGCGTATGGCACGACCAATGCGCATGGTCATACGACCGTTTGCCAGGGCAGTTTGTATTTCACCGGCAAAGCGATGTCCGAGCAGTACGTTGACGGCGCTTGGACGGGCGGGCAAAAGTTCTACTGGCAAGGTGACATCGGCAACAGCGAATTCGTCATCTTTGTTGGCGCTTCTCCCTTCGAAGGCAACTACGGTCCGCCGCTGCGGTCGCCTCGCCTCACCACCAGTCTCGTGGAGAAAAATCTGAAGTATGTGGTGGTTGACCCGCGCTTTTCGAAGACGGCCTCGAAAGCTTGGCGCTGGCTGCCGGCTAAGCCCGGCACGGAAGGCGCGCTGGCGCTGGCATTGATCCGGTGGGTGATCGACAACCAACGGTACAATGCGCCGTATCTATCGGCGGCGAACCGCGCGGCTGCTGACCAGTTAGGCCAAACCACTTGGACAGAAGCTACCTGGCTGGTGAAGCTCGATGAGAACGGCGTGCCCGGAAAGTTCCTGCGCGCTAGCGAGATCGGGCTGCGCGAGAAGGAAACGCGCCCGCTCTCAACCGACCCGGACAAGACTTACGAGTTCGATTACTTTGTCGCTCTCGTGAACGGCGAACCGGTCCCCGTCGATCCGTATGCCCGCGACCCGGAGAGCGCTGTGCGCGGCGATTTGCTGGTGGACAACGTCAAGTTGGGCGATTTCACCGTCAAGTCGTCGCTGCAGATCATCGCCGACTCGGCGCGTGAGCACACGCTGGAGGAGTGGGCGGAAATCTGCGGCGTTGAAGCGCGCGCGCTGGAGGAGATCGCTTTCGAGTTCACCAACCACGGTCGGCAGGCGGTGGCGGATATTCATCGCGGCGTGAGCCAGCACACCAATGGATTCTACAATGTGCTGGCATGGTACACCCTCAACGCGCTGATCGGCAACTTTGACCATGCCGGCGGCCTGATCAAAGGCAGCACCTACAGCGCGACCGGCAGCAAGCCAGGTCAGCCCTTCAAGATCAGCCAGAGCAGCGGCACGATGGTTCCCTTTGGGACCAGCATCATCCGGCACAATGAGAAGTACGAAAAACACACCCTGTTCCTGCGGGATGGTTACCCGGCGCGGCGCAACTGGTATCCGCTGTCGAGCGACATCTACCAGGAGATTGTGCCGTCGATCGGCGATGCTTATCCGTATCCCGTCAAGGCGCTGATGTTCTACATGGGGTCGCCGGTGTATTCGCTGCCGGCAGGCCATACCAACATCCCGATCCTGGCCGACCCGAAAAAGCTGCCGCTGTTCATCGCCATCGATCCTTTCATCGGCGAGACGAGCATGTTTGCGGACTACATCTTCCCCGATACGATGTATCTGGAACGATGGGAATTCCACGGCAGTCATCCAAGCGTCGCCTTCAAGATTCAGCCAGTTCGCAATCCGGCGATTGCGCCGCTCGTGCCTGATGTCACCGTCTTCGGCCAGCAGATGCCGATGTCGTTGGAAGCCGTGCTGATGGCCATTGCGGAGCGACTCGGCCTGCCTGGCTTTGGAGAGGGCGGTTACAAGGACTACGGCGATTTCACGCATCCGGATGATCTGTACATCCGGATGGTGGCCAACCTCGCCTTCGGTGAGAAGGAGGACGGTTCGGACGCTGTCCCCGACGCCGATGATGAGGAGCTGCGCATCTTCCTAGAGGCGCGTCGTCATCTGCCGCCGAGCGTGTTCGACGCCGCGCGGTGGGAGCGGTTGGCGGGGGACTACTGGCGCAAGGTGGTGTATGTGCTGAACCGGGGCGGTCGCTTCCAGGCCTTTGAGAAGGGCTACAAAGAGGGGGTTATCCCGGAGCCGAGTGCGAATTACTTTGGCCTCGACTTGACAGTGACCGCCAATCCTTTTGCCACCATGGTCAACATCTATCAAGAGAAGACCTATGACGTCAAGAATGCCATGACTGGCGAGCATCTTGTCGGCTATGCGCGCTACTTCCCCGGCCCCTACGCGGTCACCGGCGAGGTGCTGAATGATGAGGCGGACGGTTTCGATCTGCGACTGATCACCCATCGAGAGATCATGCAGACGAAGAGCCGAACCTCCTCTAACTACTGGCTGTTGGCGCTGCTGCCGGAAAATGCGGTGTTGATGAACGCGGTAGACGCCGAGCAGCGTGGTCTCAAAGATGGCGATCTGGTGCGGATCGTATCGCCCACCAATCCCAGTGGCGAATGGGACTTGATGAACGGGAAGAAAGTTCCGATGATCGGCAAGATCAAAACGACCCAGGGCATTCGTCCTGGGGTGATCAGCTTTGCGCTGGGGTTCGGCCACTTCGCCTATGGCGGCGTGGATGTGACGATCAATGGGACGACTATACCCGGCGACGCGCGGCGCATCCGCGGCTTCCATGCGAACGCGGCGATGCGCGTTGACCCTTATCTCGGCAATACTACGCTGGTTGACCCGGTAGGTGGCAGCGCTGTCTTCTACGACACGTTTGTGCGCGTCGAAAAAGTGTGAGAGACGCTCTCCCAGCGGGGCGATCGATCTGGTTGGTTGATCGATCGCCCCCGTTGAGATCTCGATCGACGACGCGATAAACGTGATGATCAATCCGTTGATGTGACGTTTGCCCTGCCTGGCCTTGTGCGACCTGTGCTTGCCGCTGTCTGTGCCCTATGGTAGACTGGGAGTAAGCCGCATCGTCGTGCGCGTCGCTTAACTGGGGAGGCCTGAGGTATGCGCAATTCGTGGAAACGAGGTCGCTGGCTGATGCCTGGTCTGCTGATCGCCCTGGCGGCTGCTGGTTGTTTCCAGCAAAGTGGAACCAGCTTGGAGCCCTTGTCAGTGGTGTCCCTGGGGCCGACATTCACGCCGATCGCGAGCGACACGCCGCTGCCTCCCCCGGAGCTGGAGTCGCCCACGCCTGAGCCGCTGCCGACCGAGACGCCGACCGCCGACTCGTTTGCGCTGGCGCTGCCGACGGCCACGCTGGATTTCAACGGCGCGGCCATCGCCCAACTCCCGACTGAAGCCCCAGCGCTGCCTTTGCAGCCGACTGAGATCGACCCGGTATTTTTGACGGCTACCGCCATCATCGAGCGCGCCACCGCCACCGAAGCCTTCAACCTGACTGCCACGGCGATGGGCGGCTTCGTGTTCCCGACCGAGACGCCGGCCCTTCCGGTCATTGAGCCGACAGCCCCCGGCATTGGCGGCATCACCGGCGTCGACTGTGTGCACGAAGTCCGGGCAGAAGATCGCAACCTGTACCGCATCTCGCTGCGCTACGGCGTCCCGGTGATGGACATCGCCCGCGCCAGCGGCATCGCCAACCCGAACTTGATCATCGTGGGTCAGCGGCTGACGATCCCCGGCTGTGGCACGACGGGCGCTTTCCCGCCGCCTACGTCCACGCCAGGGACGGGCGGCACAGGCACAGGCACAGGGGGCGGGACTACGTATGTGGTGCAGCAGGGCGATACCCTCTTCAAGATTTCGCTGCGGTTCGGCGTGCCGGTGGTCTCGATCGCCGCCGCCAATGGCATCACCGATATCAACCGCATCTACATCAATCAGCAGTTGATCATCCCGTCGTCCTAGCTTTCCGCCGCAGGGGCGAAAATCGGGTTGAAACAGGTTCAGCGAGGCGGCTCCAGGCCGCCTCATTGTGTGTCGAAGCCAGGTATGCCATGCACGAAACCATCATTCGCACGGAGCACGTGTATGAAGGGCGCGTCATCAAACTTGACCGGCTGGATGTTCGGCTGCCAGACGGGGATACGGCGAAGCGCGAGCTGGTGCGCCACCCGGGGGCGGTCGCCATCGTCGCCCTGGATGAGCGCCAGCAGGTGCTGTTGGTGCGCCAGTTTCGGATTGCCGCCGGCCGCGTGCTGACGGAGATCCCGGCCGGCACGTTGGAGCCGGGCGAAGCGCCGGACGTCTGCGCCGAGCGTGAGCTTCAGGAAGAGACCGGTTATCGGCCGGGACGGCTGCAGCCGATGGGCGGTTTCTACCCAGCTCCGGGCTATACCACGGAGTACATCCATCTGTTTCTGGCCACGGATTTGGTCGAGAGCGAGCTGGACGGCGACTCGGACGAGTACATCGAAGTAGATCGGATGCCGCTGGCGCAGGCGCTGGCGCTGATCGCGCGCGGCGAGATGGTGGACGGCAAAAGCATTATCGGGTTGATGCTGGTCGCCAGCCGGCTGGGTTTGATCTGAAGGCGCGCCCTTGTCGGGTCAGACGGTCGGATGCTATAATTTTGACCACTGCCACAAAGCTGTTGCGCCTTCGGGCGTATTTTGTTCGGAAGGACGATTCACCGTGAACGAGTTGATGAAAGCCCTGGAAGCCGAAGACCGCGGCCATCCCCAGATCGCTCCTGGCGATACGGTTAAAGTTCACCTGCGGATTGTCGAAGGCGACCGCGAGCGCATTCAGGTGTTTCAGGGCGTGGTCATTCGCCTGCGGCGCGGCGGCAACGACGCCAATTTCACCGTCCGGCGCATCACCAGCCACGGCATCGGCGTCGAGCGGACGTTCCTGCTGCGCAGCCCGCGCATCGAGAAGATCGAAGTGCTCCGCAGCGCCAAAGTGCGCCGGGCGCAGCTCTACTATCTGCGCAACGTGCGCGGCAAAGCGGCTCGCCTCAAGGAGAAAAGGCGCTGAGCTTTGGCTCCGCTGATTGGGATCACCACCTCCAGCCGGGTCAACCCGAACTCTGGCTGGCTGTATAATGTCGCCTATGTGGGCATCATGCAAGCCGTCGCCGATGCGGGCGGTCTGCCGGTGTTAATTCCGGTGTGTGTGAACGAGTCAACGCTGCGCGGCATTTACCGCCGGCTGGACGGGCTGCTGCTGCCCGGCGGCGGGGACGTTGACCCGCGCTACTACGGCGCGCTGGCGCACCCCCAGACCGGGACGCCGGACGATGCGCAGGACGCCGCCGAGCTGCTCTTAGCGCGCTGGGCGGTGGAAGATGATCTGCCGGTGTTCGGCATTTGTCGCGGGCATCAGGTGCTGAATGTCGCCCTGGGGGGCACGCTCATCCAGGATATACCGTCGCAGCTCCAGACGCCGCTGGTACATGATGTGCCCAAGCCGGCCCCACGCAGTACGATCGCCCATGAAGTCGAAATCGTCGGCCACAGCCGCCTGGCGCGCATCCTTGAGGCGACCCGCATCCCGGTCAACAGCCTTCATCACCAGAGCATCGAGCGGCCGGCGGCTGGCTTGATCGTCACGGCCTGCTCGCGCGACGGCGTGATCGAGGCGACGGAGCTGCCTGACCGTCGTTTTGTGCTGACGGTTCAATGGCATCCGGAAGATTTGTACTTGAGCGATGCGGCGATGAAACGGCTGTTCAGCGCGTTCGTTGAGGCCGCCAATGGACATTCAGCCGCCTAGCATCGGCGTCCTCGACTCCGGCATCGGCGGCCTGTCGGTGCTGCGCGAAATTCACCAGCTTCTGCCCGAATACCCCACGCTGTACCTCGCCGATCAGGCGCATCTGCCTTACGGCCCGCGGCCAGCCGACCAGATTCGCGCTTTTACGCTGGCGATGGTGCGGTTCTTGTTGAGTCAAGGCGCAGTCGTGGTAGTGATGGCCTGCCATGCCGCCAGCGCCGCGGCGCTCCAGGCGGCGCGCGAGCGCTTTCCGCAAGTGCCGTTCGTCGGCATCGAGCCGGCGGTCAAACCGGCCGCGGCTGCCACCCGCAGCGGCGTGATCGGCGTGCTGACCACCCAAGCCACAGCCGAGGGCATATTCTACCGCCGGGCGCTGGCGCGCTACGGCGCTCAGGTTCGCGTGCTCACCCGCCTCGCGCCCGAATGGGTGCTGCTGGCTGAGCAAGGCGCAGCCGACCTCTCTCAGGCGCAGCCGGTCATTCAACGGCATGTACAGCCGCTGGTAGCCGCCGGCGCTGATCACCTGGTGCTGGCCTGCACCCACTTCCCCTTTCTGGCTTCGGCGATCCAACAAGCCGCCGGGCCGCAGGTGCAGTTGGTCGATCCGGGGCCGGCGGTGGCGCGGCAGGCGGCGCGGGTTTGGCCGGGGATGCCAGCGCCAGGCCGGGCAGCTCATCACTACTTCACGTCAGGCGCGGCTCGCGACTTCGAGAGCGCCTTGAAGCGGCTGTTGGGCGTTGATGCTCATGTCGAGGTCGTACGCTGGCGCGGGGACGGCCTTGAGGACTATACGCTGTCGCTGGCCGGCTAAGTGTCGAGCGGCATCACCCGCCGCGCGTTGGCCGGGGGCACCACCGGCAGCAGCACATAAAAAGTGGAACCGGGGTAGGTCTGCAAGCTGTGGCCTGGGCTCTCAGCCCAGATGCGCCCGCCATGGCCTTCGATCACGCCCCGCGCGATCGTCAACCCTAGACCTGGGCCGGCGCCCATGAACTTGTAAGCGCCGGTGGAGTGCAGTCCGGGATCATAAGCCCGGAAGAATTTCTGAAAGATGAGTTCTAGATTTTCTGGAGCGATGCCGACGCCGGTGTCGGTGATCGCGATCAGGATGTGGTCAGGACTGCCGGGGCGCTCGGCGGGCTGGTGGCTGGCGGTGATCTCGATGCGGCCGCCGTCCGGCGTGAACTTGATGGCATTCATGACCACATTCCGAAACGCCTGCACCAGCCGCTGCATGTCAGCTTCGATGGTCGGCAGCCCGCGCAGCCCGCGCGCCGACAGCGTCAGCTTGCGCTGCTTGATCGCTTCAGTCAGCGGTTCGATGGCCATGCGGATGATGCTCTCCGGCGTGGTCGGCGCGAATCGCAAATCCATGGCGTTGACGTCAAGCTGGCTGACGTCCAGCATGGCAGCGATCAGCTCTTCCATGCGTTCAGCCGCTTTGCGCAGGTTGCCCACCATGCTAGCGGTCTGTTCCTGCGTGAGCATCCCCTGCTCGTTGAGCGCGTCGAGGATGTCCGTGTAGCCTCGGATTTGCGCCAGCGGCGTGCGCAGTTCGTGGCTGGCGATGGTCACGAATTCCGTCTTGACCGAGTCCAGCTTTTTGAGCTGGGCGTTAGCCGCTTCCAGGTCGTCGTTCAAAGACTGCATGGTGCGGTTCAGGTGGCGCAGGTCGGCCACCAGGCGCGCATTGCGCAGGGCGACGCCGGTCTGGTTGGCCAGGGTCGCCAGCAGGTCGAGGTCGCGCCGGTGCAGCGGCGAGTCGTCCAGCTTCGGCCCGCAG
>CALAJK010000065.1 GCA_937922795.1 uncultured Anaerolineae bacterium | reverse complement strand
CGAGAGGATACGCGCCATGTCCTTGCGCATCTCCTGGTGGCTCTCGTTGGTAGGATCGCAGTTTCTACCATCATTCCAGGTGGCGAACAAACTTTCCAAACCGCCCTGGTAGACCTGCATTCGGTCGCTCGGATCTAACGGGTTGTTCGGGAAGTAGTTGACGTTCTTAGTGCCGCGCTGGTCCACGCCGCCGTAGGCCGGATCCCGGTCGTTCACACACGGGATGAACCCCGTCGGATCCGAATTGCCCGTGACGGTGTCCATGACGTAGCGATCGGTGTAATACTGCCCGGTGCTGGCATAGCGCGCCGCCGCGCGGGCGGAGTTCTGCAGCGTCACCCAGGCCTGGAAGATGCGCCCGAACTCGATGATGCCGAACATCAACAGCAGCAGAATGGGCAAAGTGATGGCGAACTCGGCCAGCGTCTGGCCTTTTCGCCGACGGCGCATACGCTCCAAAGGACTCAACGGTTCCATGCACACCCCCTCTCATCAGCCAACCTAAGCGCTCAGGCTAGGCTGGCCTCACATGATCCACAGACTCTATCGCGCCAGCCGTGTGAACATCCGCGACGCGATCTCATCGAAAACTCGCTGAAGCTCCAGGCCTGTTGTAGCATTGAAGTAGTTCCCACACGATTCGCCCGCGGGCTTGGGATTGATGATGCTGCTGTACGGCGCGCCAGCTGCCCGCGCCGCGTCCACCGTCGCATGGCCACCCAGGATCGGCCCCTCGCACGGACCGCGTACGCCCCAGTCATCGCCCGCGTCCAGCGTCCAGTTGGCGAAGGTATCGTTGCGCAAGTCCTGCTGGTAGTCGGTATCAATCTGGAAATTGTCACCCACATCGGCGATGTAGCGCAGCAGCTCCTCGCCCAAGCAGTCTTCATAATCCAGGATGCTGTCGCCTCTGCATACTGTGGTCCCCTTGGGGAAGCTCAACCCAAAACCGATAGTGAAGATAGTCGGGAGCTGGCGATCAGATCGCGCAGCCGTCCCTCCTACGGACAGCCAGGGGAACGGCTCCAGCAGGCCGACGTAGTCGGCCCAGTCGCGGGCGTAGTCATCTACATCGTACTCCAGGGCGCAGTTCGGGAAGCGCGGGTTCTCGATGTCGATGTAGATGCTGCCATCGCTCAGTTTCTTCTCCGGGTCGAAGCAGAAATGGCGCGTCTCGGGCTTTTCATCGCCGCAGTAGGGGAAGCCTGGCGCGCGGTCGGCGATCAGCTCGCGCGGGTTGCTGGGCGTGCCGTAGGGGCACAAGCCGTAGACGCCGTATTGGCCTGCCGCGGGCGGCGCGCCCAGATCTGTCCCCAGGCCGTTGTACGGGTTCGCCCGCAGCAGCGGCTGCTCCGGGTTGCTGCCGCGCCGCACGGGATCACTGGCTCCAGCAGCGCCGTCGCTCAGCAGCACCATCACCCACACCGCGCCATTAGTGCGGATCGTATTCGGGTCGAGCAGCGCATTGTTCGCCTCGCGCAGGCCCGCGCCCATGTTGGTGCCGCGGCAGGAGGCCCGGCGCTCATACGAATACAGCGCCTTGAACGGCTTCCACTCGGACGGGATCAGCGCGTCCCAGGCCGGCTCGTTCAGATTCGGGGTCATGATCGGGTTCTGGATCGCCGCCAGCGCGTTGGGATAACGGTACGGGTTGGTGGTCACATCCGGCGCGCTGTACAGGCTGCGCGGGTAGGCCAGCGATGCGTTGATGAACGGGCAGCTGTCTTTGACCGGATACTCGTTGATCTGACCCAGCGGGCGGCCGTCAAAGTAGCTACCGACCCCAAACCCTACCGCTTGCGTCCCCGGCTCCCCATACGGCGCCATGCCGATGTTGTACGCGTCCCATAGGCCATCGTTGTTCGTGTCAGCGTAGAAGTTAGCTTCAGCGCGAACGCCAAGCGCCTTTCGGATCAGATTGACAGCATCATCTTCGCTGTCGATCATATGCGAGACGGGTGTTCCGGGGGGATGTTCAGGCCTCATGAGCGTAGCGCCGCGGTCGAACGTCACTAGGGCAACGCGATCGCCGCGGACAAAATCCACCTGCTTGACGAAGTTCAGCGTGGCATCGCGCGCCTGCTTGAAAGGTTGACAGACCAGATCGTTGAAATTCCAGTCCTGATTAGGATCGTTGCAGCAGCCGTAGAAGTTGTAGTTGGGCACGAACCCATCCCAATTGGTGAAAGGGTACGAGCCCAGGAACGTCCGAATCTCCTGTAGCACGTCGTCCTGCGGCACGAAGCGCCCAGTGCCATCGGGTATGCGCCCGCCGTTGGGGAAGAAACGCACCCGACATTGCGGCGCTGGCACGCGCGGATCGCTCATCGAGATCGGCGTGTTGGGGGGGATGAACGCTCTTGTCGCATTGGCGAAGCGCGGGTCATTGTAGATTTCCCACTGCGTCTTTTGCAGCACTTCCAACCACAGCGGCACGGAGTTCGGCAGCCCTTGCGCCGCCGCCACCTGTTCCATGCGCGGCGGGACGAAACGCGCCCCCAGCCCGACCGTCTCCCAATCTTCGTAGGTTGTTTCATTGAGCATCGACTCGGACACATCGAAGATCAGGACGACGTCGAGCACCGCCGTCTCAGAGATGGCCGACGACTCCAGCGTGATCGTCCCCCATCCCAGCAGCCGCAAAAATACGGTGGGCGACTCGACCTGCGCGGTCACACGCACCAGCTTACGCTGGTCAGCGGTACATAACTCCGGATCGCCGGGCAAAGTCGCGCAGGTATCTACAATCACAGCCGTCGGGTTCAACCCGTAGAACTCGATGAACTGGCGCGCCGCCAAGTTCACAGTGGCGATGTTGCGGGCGAAGGCGTACCCAGACGCACGCGCTTCGATCTGCTGCGGCGTACCGCCGCCCGCCGCGGCGCGGTTGCGCTCATCGGTGGTCGGCACGCCGCGGCGCATCTGGCCCGCAGCGGCGACGGCAGCGCTGTCTACCGCCCGCCGCAGCGTGCTGTAGCGCACGAACATCAGCGATACGTCGGTGACGATGCCCACGAAAGCCAAGAGCACAATGAATCCGAAAGCCATGATGACGATCGTCTGACCAACCTCGCCCTGGCGCAGCAGGCGTTTTAAGGGATGCGATGCAGCTCGATTCATCGTCCGTATCCTGATCATCTCTAGTTGAACCGAATGCGCGGCTCGATGGCCGGCACAGGGAAGGCCGCCCAGACCGAGATCGTCGTCTGGTCGCCCAGAATTGTGAATACCGGGTTGAAAACTGGATTGCGCAGCAGCAGTTGATGCTGCCAGAACATCTCCACCAGCACCATGCCCATGCTGGGCAGTTTCGAGCGCTGATCAGGCTGCAGGTTGAAGCCTGGCACATTCATCAGGCGCTGCACATCGGCGATCATCCACTCAGAGCCCAGGCAGCGGTTGTTCGTCGCGCCGATGGCGTGCTGCCCAGCCCACGAGAACCCTTTCTGGCGCTCAAACGTGTTAGGATCGCCGGCGTTGAACGGATCGAAGCCGAGCAGTTCTAGATAGATGCGGTTACCTTCGACATCTGGCAGCCCTGTCGGGACGATGTAGGTGCGCACCCCATCCTGGATATAATCGAACGGGTCGCGCTCCCACGCGCGCCCTGAACCATCGGTATCCACAGTGCACTCGTTGGCGTTGGTCGGGTAGCGCCCCACCACCAGCACCTGGGGCAGGTTGGGATCCAATCCGGGGACCATCGACAGCGCCAACCGCGGACGCATCGAAGCGGGGAGCTGGTTCGGATCGATCAACTGCAGCGCAAACGCCGAGATGACGATGTCGTCCACGCCGTTATCGCCGCGGAAACGCAGTGGATCCATTGACCGCAGCATGACGCACGCCAGCAAATTATAGAAACCTTGCAGACGCTGATTCTGGGGATTAGCCACCAACGAGCAGTCTCGCAGTTGGGTGCGAAACTGATCGCGCACGGCGTCAGGCGGGAACAGCGCTGGCGCTAAGAAGCTGGGGACCTGGCTGCCGTCATTATCCCAGAACAGCGGCGACGTGCTGCCAGTCTGCACCGTGCCGAAACGCGCGCCGACGCGTGTCACTTCCAGCAAGATCAAATAGTTGTTGGCGAACCAGCCGATCTCGACCAGCCCCATCAGCAGCACGATGAGGAGAGGCGTGACCAGCGCCAGTTCCAGCACGCTCTGCCCGCGCCGCCGGTCGCCGCTGACCGCGGGGACACCATCCAGGACTTCCACCAGGTTTCTCAGTAGTCGTCGCATCGCCTGTCCTCAATAGACAACTGCTTGATGCAATTTCGGCAATTTCATCATACCACAAGGTTAGATTCATGCCGTGCGGCTACTGATAAGAAAATGATAGGGTTTTGTGCAAATTCGGGCATGCGTGAGCGGCTTCTTACGCCGGGCTGCTCAGCGATTGGGTTTCGACGCGCACCTGTGCCCGCACCGCGTAGCCGCGCCCATGTCGGGATTGGATGATCAACGGGCGCTCAGGATCGTCTTCGATCTTGCGGCGCAGATTGCGGACATGATTGCGCACGAGAGCTGTGTCACCGCTGCCTGGAGGATAATCCCACACTTGAGCCAGCAGATCATAGGTGGAGTGAAGCTGGTTCGGCGCTGCGCACAGATGCATGAGCAGATCAAATTCGACCTGGGTCAGCGTCACCTGCCGGCTGCCGACGCACACGGTTAGGCTTTCTGGCAGGATGCGCAGCAGCGGCAGTTCGCTGGGCACGGCTTGCGAACGGCGTAGTAGCGCGCGAATTCGTGCGCTCAGCTCGCGCAGCGCGAACGGCTTGCGCAGATAATCATCCGCACCCGCGCCCAGCGCGTCAGCCACGCCAAATGGCGTGCCTATGCTGTTCAGCAGGACGATCGGCAGACGAAAAGCGCGCGAGCCGCTGCGCACGCGGCGGGTCAATTCCAGCCCATCCATCACAGGCATCGCGATGCTGACGACCATCAAATCGGGCGGATCAATTTCGACCATCTGCAGCGCTTGATGGGCGCTCATCGCCGCCTGCACGGTGTATCCTTCACGACGCAGCAGCCTGCTCAGCATATCCAGGGTATCAGCTTCGTGGTCAACGATCAGGATTGTATACATGGCGGCCAGTCCACAGGCTCCTAGCCACCGGACATCAAACAAAAGTTCGGAATCGAGACGCGGGGGATGGGATCAGACAGGGCTAATCGCCGTTCGAGGAAATCCCAACCGAGCCGAAACAGGCTCAAATCACGGCGGTCAGTGCGGTCAATCTCGTC
>CALAJK010000064.1 GCA_937922795.1 uncultured Anaerolineae bacterium | reverse complement strand
CTTCGCCATGGCGCCACTGTCCGAGAGGCGCGCGTTGAATGCGCCGCGGCTCCCAGCTGGCGTGGAGCTGTGGCAGTCGGGGTGTGGCGTCGAGCTGGCACCCATCTGTGCCCAGGCCTCCTTTGCTGCGCTGGCCGTTGAGGTTCTGAGCCAGCGCGCCGTAGGTGGCGTAGATGGCGACGAAAGTGCAGGCGCCCATCGCGAGGGTGATGACCGTCCAGATCAGCACGAAGGTGCGGATCTGGCGGCGGCGGCGCACGAGCGAAGGAGTAGCCATGATAGAGGAATGCCTCCGGTAGCTTTAGCGGGCGGCGGCCATGGCGTCGCAGGCGGGGCAGCCCCCGCCGGGGCGGATCATGGCGTAGCCGGCCTGCGGGTCGGAGCCGTATAGGGTGAAGTCCACGTTCCACACGATCATCAGCCGCACCCGGCCGCTCTGCGACGACAGGGCGGCGGCTTCGGCCAGCCAGGCGGCCTGCTGGGCGACGGTCACATTCTGCGCCCAGGCGAAGAACGGCGGCAGCGGCGGGTAGCCTTCCGGCGACAGATAGCCAAGTTCCGTCCAGCAGATGGGCTTCTGGCCGCCGACCAGACTCCAGTAGGTGTCGAGCATCCCCCAGAAGTAGCGGGTGTAGTAGTTGTCGCGCGGGTCGCCGCTCCGCTGGTTGGGGCCGACGATGCCTTCGTTGTAGTGCGCGCCCAGGCAGTCCATCCACTGCAAGCCGCCGGCGGCGACCATGTCACGGATGAAGCGATCATCGTTGACCACCTGGCCGGGGAAGGCGGCCTCCGCGCCGGTGGGGGCGGGCGCGCCGCTGATGACCAAGACGCCGCCGTTGGTGTTCTTGATGGCGGTGTACGCTTGCCGCATCAAGTCGGCGAAGGCCGCGCCGCTGATCTGGCCGGTGGGCCATTCGCGGTCGATGTTCGGCTCGTTCCAGACCTCGATCGCGTCCGGGCCGAGCGCGGCCACGCCGCCCACCCAGTTGACATAATTCTGCACGTAGCTCTGGCCGCCCGCGGCCAGCTCGCCGGGGGTTCCAACCAGCGCCATCAGCACTTTGAAGCCGCGCGCTTTGGCGTTGCTGATCGCCTCAGCCGCCACGCCGGGCGACATGCCGGAGGTGTGGCGGATCTGGACTTTCATCCAGGTCATGCCGGCGCGGCGCATGGCTGCCGCCGCCGACTCGCTGGCGGTGCTGGTGACGTGGCCGCCGTACTCAAAACTGCCGACCTGGATGCTGCCCGCGCCGGGGTTGACGGCCGGCGCGGCGGGCTGAGGCGGCGGCGCAACCGGCTGCGGCACCGGCGTCGGCGTGGGCTCAGGCGTGGGGGTGGGCGTCGGCAGCGGCGTGGGCGTAGGCGTGGGCGCGAAGACGGCCACCGCCGCCCCGCTGCGCGGGCTTTCGATGTTTGGGCCGACCACGGCCACGTTGATGGCGTAGTTGCCGTCCGGCGCTTCGATGGTGGCGACCAGCTCCGCGCCCAATTCAGTCGTGACCTCGCCGCGCAGGCCGGCGGCGTCCTCGATGCGCCAGCGCAGCGCCAGGTCGCCCTGGGCCGGGGCGGCGGGCAGGTTGAGCTTGTAGTTGAGGATGGCCTGCAAGACGCCGCCGGCCACCCCATCGGCCAGCAGGTCTTCGAAGGCGACGCCCCCCAGGCCGAAGCGCACGGTGCGATCCATGCGGAAGCGCAGCGCTTCGGGCGTGTTGAGCCACATGCGGGCGACTGGCGATCCATCCTCGCCCAGGTAGTCAATGAACGGCGTCGATACGAGCGTGTCCAGGCCAGAGATCGCCTTGAATCCGTCCAAGCTGGCGCGGATCGGCGTGCCCGGCAGGATCGTGCCGCCCTCGGTTTGCTCGGCCTCGACCACCACATTGCCCAGCGCAGCCAGCGCTTCGGCGTAGCCGATCGGCGTCAGATCGCCGCCCACCTGGCGGGTGGAGAGCGCCGACAGGCCGATCAGGATCTTATAGCGGCTGACCTCGCCGATCGCCCAGCGCAGCATGGCCTCGACTGGCCGGTCAGCGCCGGGGGCGAAGGCGGCCGGGTCGGCGTCTAGGTTGATCTGGAGGTAATCAACCGCCTGGCCGATCGCCCGCCAGTCATACGCGCCGGTGTCCCAAACGCCGCCGACGTTTTGCGCCTGCGGCGCCACCACGCCTAGCAGCAGCCCCTGCTGCTTGAACCGCGCGCCCACTTCGCGGATGAACGCGCTGAAGTTGTCGCGCTGTTCAGCCGGCAGGCCGCGGTAGTCGATCAACACGCCGGCGAAACCGCCGTTGGCGGCGAAAGCGGCAAGCTGGCCGGCATGTTCGCTCCGCAGCGCGCGGCTGCCGAGCAGGGCGCTGACGGTGTCCGGATCGAGCGCGCGCGGGTCGGCGTAGTTGCGGATGACCGGCATGACCAGATAGCCGCGGTTCAGCTCAAAGCCAGCGGCCAGGCTGCCAATGAGTTTGCCGTCGAGCGTGGGCTGCAAGCCGCCGGGCGCGACGATGGTGGCGATCTGGCCGACGTCGGGCGACAGCACCTGCACAGCGTCCACGGCCACTAGGACGGTCGGCTGGTCGACCGGCGCGGCTTGGAACAGCGCCAGTTGGTTCGGCACGTCGGCGATGGCGGCCGTCAGCGTCCCCGGCGTCAGCGCGTGCGCGGGCACGAACCGCCATTCGTCGCGCTCGGCGTCCCAGCCGTAGAGGTCGAGCACATCAGCGCTGCCGACCAGTTCCGGGGGCAGCGCCAGGCTGAGGGTGACGGTCTTGGGCGCGTCGCCGGTCGTCTGCAGACTGTACAGCGGACTTTGGAGCGCCAGGAACGGCGGGATGGCCGCCTGCGCTGCGGTCGCCTCTGCCCCGTCAGTCGCCAAGGCGACGCCGAAGCCGCGGCCAGGATCGGCCGGGTCTACGATCACCGTCAGCGCGCCATCCGCCGAGCGCACTGCGTTGCTTTCAGCAGTGAGGGGCGTATACTGCACGCCGAACAGGCGGTCATACAGATTGACGGGCGGCAGGAACAGACCGACGGCGATCAGCCCACCGGCGACCAGCAGCGCCAGCAGCGCCGGCAGCCAGCAGCCGCAGCCGCCGCGCTGGCGGGCTGGCGTGAAAGGCTGGGTGTCGTGCTGCAGGTCTTCTCGAACGGTTGTATCAGACATCGAATTTCCTTACAAATGGGCGTTGAGTCATCACCGGCTGAGCGCCTCACAGGCCGGGCAGGCCCCGCCAGGGCGGATGATGGCGTAACCGGCCATCGGATCGTCGCCGTAGTGGGTGAAATCCACGTTCCAGATGATGAGCAGCCGAACTTTGCCGCTTTGGGCTGACAGCGAGACCGCTTGATCGAGCCAAGCCGCCTGCTGGGCGACGGTGACGTTCTGCGCCCAGGCGAAGCCGCCCGGCAGCGGCGGGTAGCCCTCGCCGGTCAGGTAGCCCAGTTCGGTGAAGCACAGCGGCTTGGCCCCGCCGAAGGCGCGGCTGTAGGTGTTGAGCATGCCGTAGAAGTAGCGGGTATAGAAGCCGCTGTTGCCGCGCGGGTCGCCGCTGGTGGCGGTAGGCGGGACGATGCCCTCGTTGTAGTGCAGGCCGATGCAGTCGGCGTAGCGCGCCGCGCCCGCCCGCGCCATGCCGGCGATGTAGGGCGCATCGTCGCAGCCGTTGGGGCTGCAGCCGCCGAAGAAGCCGGTCGGGGCGGGCGCGCCGCTGATGACCAGCGTGTTCGGGTTGGCCGCCTTGATGGCGTTGTAAGCCAGGCGCAGCATCTCGGTATAGCGTTCGGAGTCGATGCTGCCCGCCGGCCATTCGCGGTCGATGTTCTGCTCGTTCCAAACTTCGATGGCATCGGCTCCCTGGGCGGCCACGCCGCCGACGAAGGCCGCGAACTGCTCGAAGTAGCCGGGATTGTTCACCTCTTTCGGCACGCCGACGATCCCCAGGAGAATCCGGAAGCCTTTGGCGTGGGCATCGGCGATCAGACCGGCGGTATTGCCCGGGTTCTGGCCGCTATAATAGCGCCACTGGCGTTTGACCCAGGTCATGCCAGCGGCGCGCATCTGGCTGACGGCGTATTCGCCGAAGCCGTCCACATGGCCGCCATAGCTGAAGCCGCTCACAGGCGCGGTGTTCACCGCAGCGGGCGGGGCGGCGGACGCCGGCTCAGCCGGGGCGGAGGCGGCTGGCGGGGCGCTGGCTCCGCCCTCGACGACCGGAAGCTGCAGGACCTGATCAGCCGTGATGACCAGATGGCGGGCGGCGATCCAGCCGACAGCGCCGCCGGGCACAGCGCCGCGCACCCACTGCTGGGTGGCGTCTTTGCCGTCCACATTGACCGGCGTGCCAGGGTTGAGCGTGGTCAGCACGCTGGCATCGGTGGTCGGGGCAGCGCGCACGTTGACACGGTTAGCTGCGGTCACCGTCAGCCCGCTGGCGGGGGGCGCTGGCGCGGCGGGCGGCGGGGCAGCTTCAGCCAGCGCGGCCGGCGCGGGCGCGCCGCTGAGCGGGGGTGGCAGGGTGAACGGCGTCTCCACCCAGATGGCCGGCAGCGCCGCGATCTGATCGCCAGAGGCAGCCAGATTCTCCGACAGCACCCAGCCGATCTGGCCGGCGGGCGTGATGCCGCGCGCCCAAGTGCCGCTGGGGGCGCGGCCGTCCAGCAGGAACGGCGTGCCAGCTTCCAGCCGCCCTAGCCGTCTCCATTCAACGCCCGGGCCAGCACGAAGGTTCACGGCGGCGGTAGTGGCAGTGAGCAGCCCGCCCTCCTGCGCCGGCGGCGCGGCGGCGGCGGACAGGGCTGCGGCGGCGAGCAGCGCCAGACTGAACGCCAGCAGGATCAGGCGGGGTTTACCACTCATGCATCCAAGTCCTCAAAAGCTCATTTACTCCTAAACGTCAACGCGGCGCACAGCAAAACCGCCGTTCCCCGTTTTGCCTGTGCGCCCCGACTGCGGTCAACCTGGAATTCGGCGGCATTGTAGCAAAACTGGCATCGTTTGGCAAATGAGCGGCGGGCAGGCGTCAGCCGGGAGTGGGTTGGGTTGGCTCTCCCGCAAACGCGCCGGGGGCGGTACACTTCCCCCTGTGTGGACAGCGGCCGGGGGAAAGCCGGCTGCGCCTGGGTGGTTGAGGGGACGTGCGCCATGCCCGGATTCTATGCGACGGTCGCCCGCTATTACGACGCGGAACATCAGGATAAAACGGATGACCTGGCGCTCTACAGCGAGCTGGCCGCCGAATACGGCGACCCGATCTTTGAAGTCGCGTGCGGTTCTGGGCGGGTGATGTTTCATCTGGCGCAGGAGGGCTATACCGTGCACGGCATTGATCTGGAGCCGGCCATGCTGGAGCGCGCCCGGCGCAAGCTGGAAGCGCTGCCGTTCCTGAAGCCCCAACTGGCGTTCATCCAGGGCGATGTGCTGAAATATGAGACCGACCGCCGCTACAGGCTGGTGCTGGCCCCTTACAACGCGCTGCTGCATTTCCACGACCAGGAGCAGCAGCTCGCCCTGCTGCGTCGGCTGCGCGGCTGGGTGGCGGACGACGGTCTGCTGGTGCTGGACTTGGCAAACCCAGCCGACTCGTTCGGCGCGCCGGACACGGACGCCCTGATCCTAGAGAAGACGTTCATTGAGCCCGAAAGCGGCCATCTGGTCATGCTGTATTCGGTCAGTTCGCTCGACCGCACCGAGCAGCTCCTGCACATCACCTGGATCTACGACGAAGTCACCGCCGATGGGGTCGTCAAGCGCACCTTCGCGCCGGTCGTCTTCCGCTACATCTTCTACTATGAACTGCGGCTGCTGCTGCGGCTGGCAGGCTTTGAGGTGACGGCCGTGTACGGCAGCCCGGAGCGCGAGCCGTACCGGGATGGCTGCGACCGGATGATCGTGCTGGCGAAACCTGCGCCCAACCCTGGGGTCTGACGCATGCGCCGCTGGTTGGCCCTGGCGGGGCTGGCGCTGCTGGCAGGCTGCGCCCAGGCTGCCCCCACGCTCACGCCCACGCGGGCGCTGTCCGGGCCAACGCTGGCGCCCAGCCCGACGTTCATGCCGCGTTTCGCCGCCGAGGCGCCGCTGGGGCTGGGCGAGGCCGGCCAGAACAACCCCACCGCCGCCGCGCTGGCCCCCGGCGGGGCGATGCCGCCGCTGAGCGCTGACGCCGCCGTGGCTGGCGATGTACGGCGCGGCGTGAAGATCACCGCCGCCGACGGCGCGCTGCTGGAAGGCGACCTATACCAGACCGGGACAGTGCGGCTGCCGGGCGTGCTGCTGCTGGCCGAAAGCCGTGCCATGTGGGGCGAATGGCCGGCGGCGCTGCACAGCGCGGGCTTCACGGTGCTGGTAATGGATATGCGCCCAGCGTTTTCGGCCAGCGATGTCACCGTCATGCTGCAAGCGCTGGCCAGCGGCGAGGCCGACCCGGCGCGGTTGGGAGTGATCGGCGCGGGGGCTGGCGCGGCGGCGGCGCTGCGCGGGTGCGCTGTCGAGCTGCTGTGCGATGCGGCCGGCCTGCTCAGCCCCTCTGGCGACCCGGCGCTGACCGACGCCCTGGCGCGCTATAACCCGCGGCCTTTGTTCCTGGCGGCCAGCCAAGATGACCCCGAAGCGTTCGCCATGATCGAAGCGCTGCGGGCGGCGGCGACCGGCCAGGTGCAGTTTCAACCGTTTGCAAGCGCCGGGGTTGGCGCTGCCATGCTCCAACTACGCCCTGATCTGGGCGACCTGCTGATCGCCTGGCTGAAGCGCACGCTGGTGTGAGGGGGCTGTCACTCCTGCAGCAGGCGCTGCCGCAGCGCATCAATCGGCGTTAGATGGCCGGTATCGTCCGCGTAGTGCCAGTGCTGCCAGCCGTTGCAGGGGCTGCCGTTCATCAGCCGGCGGCCCAGCGCGTGGATCGAACCCTCGCGGTCGCCGAAGCGCAGCGTGCCCTCGGCGGTGATGAGGGCTGACACCCGCCGGTCGCCGCGAAAGTACAGCCGCTGGCCGGGCTGCAGCAGGCCGCGCTCGATGAGCCGTTTGAACGGGATGCGCGGTGACTGGCGGCGCGGCGCTTCCACAAATTCGCGCAGCAGCTCCGGCTGCACCGTGTCTATCCGTTCTTGGGCGATGCGGATGTAATCCGGATCGCGCTCGATGCCGATCCAGCGGCGGCCCAGCCGCTTAGCCACCGCGCCGGTCGTGCCGACGCCGAAGAACGGGTCGAGCACGACATCGCCCGGCTTGGAGGCCGCCAGGATGACGCGGAACAGCAGCGCCTCCGGCTTCTGGGTGGAGTGCGCCTTCAGGCCGTTCACCCGGATGCGCTCCGCGCCCGAACAGATGGGCAGACGCCAGTCGCTGCGCATCTGCTTGCCGCCGTTGAGCTGTTTCATGGTGTGATAGTTGAAGGTGTAGCGCGACCGGCTGGATTTAGCCGCCCAGATGAGCGTCTCGTGGGCGTTGGTGAAACGCACACCGCGGAAGTTCGGCATCGGGTTGGTCTTCGTCCAGATGATGTCGTTCAGGATCCAGTAGCCCAGATCCATGAGGGCCGCGCCGATGCGGTAGATATTGTGATAGCTGCCGATGACCCACAGCGTGCCGTCGTCCTTGAGCACCCGACGGCAGGCGACCAGCCAGGCGCGCGTGAAGCGGTCGTAGTCCGCCAGGCCGTCGAAGCGGTCCCAACCGTCGGTCACGCCGTGGACGCGGGTCATGTCAGGACGCCACAGGTCGCCGCGAAGCTGCAAGTTATAGGGCGGGTCGGCGAAGATCAGATCTACGCTGGCGGCCGGCAGACTGGCCAGCACCTCGACGCAGTCGCCGGCCAGGATCGTATCTAAAGGCAGATCGCTCACAGTTTCTCTCAGTCGGGCTGAACGGTGCGCAGCCAGTCCAGCAGCGCCGCGCCAGCGTCGGCGCCGCCCTGATAGTAAGCGACCCAGGTGAGCGGCGGCCGCGCCTGCGACTGCTGGCCGGCCAGCCGCTGTTCCCAGTCGCTGATCTCCTCCCGAAGCAGCCGTTCGAAATCGGCCGGCGTCTGCGCATCCGGGGCGCGCTTCAGCCGGCGCAGCAGCCCGCTGAGCAGCACCAGCCGCCCCTCGTCATATTTCAGCCCGCCGGTCACCCGGCCGTCCTTGTGGATTTGGCACAGCGTCTGCTCGCCCAGGCGCGCCTGCATCGCCCGTTCGACCTGCCGCCGGCGGGACTCCAGCTCATCATGGAAGTCCTGGCGGGTGAGCGCCCCCATGTCGCGCCTCCTCACAGCGCTTCAGGACATCATCTATTGTAACGCGCCGTCGGCAGCCAACAACCGGCGGCGCGGCGGGTTTCACCCCCGCAGTTTCGCGCCTAGTTCACGCTCGCAGGCCTTGACGATCTTCTGGTGCACCTTGGCCACTTCAGCATCGGTGAGCGTGCGGTCTTCGGCTTGGTAGACCAGATTGTACGCCAAGCTCTTATGGCCTTCAGGGACTGAGCCGCCCTGGTAGACGTCGAACAGGCGGACGCTCCTCAGCAGCTTGCCGCCAGCTTTGATGATCGCAGCCTGCACGGCGGCGGCGGGCGTCTCCTGACTGACGACCAGCGCGATATCTTGGTAGACCGGCGGCGTGTTGAGCAGCGGCTGCGTCTCATGGCGGTCGGGCATGGCCGCCAGCAGCGCGTCGAGGTCGAACTCGGCCGCCAGCAGCGGGGCAGCGGTCAGCTCAAAAGTCTGCGCGACTTGGGGATGGATTTCGCCAAACGCGCCGATGTCCACGCCGCCGACCGTCAGCAGGGCGGAGCGGCCGGGGTGGAAGCTGGGGTGAGCCGCCCGGCTGAAGCTGGCTTCAGCGATGTGCAGTCCATCCAGCAGTCCCTCGACCACGCCTTTCAAGTCGAAGAAATCGACGTTGTCGGCGGCTAGGCCGCTGGCCCAGTCGGCCACACGGCGCGGGCCGGTCATCAGGATGCCCAACCGGCGCGGTTCGTCGGGCAGCGCGCCGGGGCGGCGCTGGAAGTAGACGCTGCCGATCTCGAACACCTGCTGCCGCGCCGTGAAACGGGCATTGGCGCGGGCGTTCTCCAGCAGGCTGATGAGCAGCGAGTGGCGCAGCGCGGTTTTATCGGCGGACAGCGGGTTGGCGATCTCGACGTAGCCGCCAGCATACGGGTTGTCCGCGCCGGGCGGGATGAGCTGCGCCTCGCGCTCCGGCGTGGTGAAGCGGTGGCTGATGTTCTCGCGCAGGCCGAGCGCCACCAGCACGTCGCGCGCGCGCTCCTCGCGCACCAAGTCCACGTTCGTCCACTGCGGCGGGATCTGGTCGCTGATCATCGTGTCCGGGATGCGGTCGTAGCCGTAGATGCGGGCGATGTCCTCGATGAGGTCGGCCTGGCCGACCACGCCCGTCCCGATGTCGGTGCGGAAGTCGGGGACGGTCACATCGAGCGTGTCGCTGCGCACGGCCACGTCGAACAGCAGTCGGCGCAGGATGTCGGCGACGGTCTCGACGTCCAGATCCATCCCCAGCAGGCGGCGCACCTCGCCGATCGGCAGTTCGACGCGGACGGTTGGCGACGGCTGCGGATAGGCGTCCAAGATGCCGCGGGCGATCTGGCCGCCGGCCGTCTGGCGCATGAGTTCGATGCCGCGCTGCAAGCCTAGAATCGCCTGGCTGGGGTGGACGCCCCGGCTGAAGCGCGTGCCGGCGTCGGTGAACACCTTCTGCGACTGCATGGTGCGCCGGATGTTGATGAAATTCCAGTTAGCCGCCTCCAGCAGCACATTCTTGGTCTCGGCGCTGATCTCGGTCTCGGCGCCGCCGATGATCCCGCCTAGGCTGAGCACGCCGGCGGTATCGCACACCAGGATGTTGTGCGGCTCAAGCTGGCGCGTTTTCTCGTCCAGCGTCGTCAGCGTCTCGCCCGGCTCCGGCAGGCGGGTGATGATGGTCGGCGGCCGGCCGCCGGCGCGGGCGACCAGTTTGTCGTAGTCGAAGGCGTGCAGCGGCTGGCCGATCTCGAACGTGACGTAGTTGGTCACGTCCACGATGTTGTTGATCGGGCGCTGGCCGACCAGCTTCAGCCGGCGCTGCATCCATTCCGGCGAGGGTTTGATCTCCACATCGCGCAGCAGCGCCAGGGTGAAGCGCGGGTTCAGCTCCGGCGCGCGAATTTCGATGGCCGCCGCCCCATCGATGGGCGCGCCCTCGGCCAGGTAATCGTAGGCAGGCGGGCGCACCGGTTTGCCGAGCAGCGCCGCCACTTCCCGCGCCACGCCGTAGATGCTGTAGGCGCGCGCCAGGTTGGGCGTCAGCTCCACTTCCAGGATGATGTCGCCCAGCACGTCCTGAAGCGGCGTGCCGGGGACGGCCGGCTGGCCGGTGACCTGGTTCAGCGGCTGCTCGCGCAGCAGCAGGTTGCCCTCGTGTTCGTCGGAGATACCCAGTTCTTTTTCCGAACACACCATGCTGCGGTTGGGGATGCCGCGCAGCGACTTCTCCTTCAGGATCATGCGTTTAGGCTCGTCGCTGTGGCCGTCCCAGACTTCGGCCCCCTCAGCGGCCCACACCGCCCACAGCGGCTCATCCAGCGGGCCCAGCCCTTTGTAGGGGAACAGGTTGGGCGCGCCAGTGACGCAGGCTTCCAGTTCAGCGCCGCCGTAGTCCACCATGGCGATCACCAGCCGGTCAGCGTTGGGGTGCGGCTTCACCTCGCGGATGCGGCACAGCAGGATTTTCTCCCGGTCCCACACCAGATGATCAGAATTCGGCCAGCGCACGCCGTCCGCTTGACCCTGCGGCACGCCGATGTAGGTGATGCCGCTGACCTCCAGGCCGGCCAGCGTCAGCCGTTCAGCCAGCCGCTCTACCGGGATGTCGATGTCTACGAACTCTTTCAACCAGGATATAGGCACTTTCATGAGTCGGTCTCCCCTGCCGGGCGCGGGCGCTAGAACTGTTCCAGGAAGCGCAGATCGTTCTGCCAGAAGTAGCGAATGTCGCTGATGCGGTACTTGAGCATGGCCATGCGCTCCGGCCCCATGCCGAAGGCGAAGCCGCTCCACACCGTCGGATCATAGCCGCCGTTGCGCAGCACCTCCGGATGCACCATGCCAGCGCCGGCGATCTCCAGCCAGCCGGCGTATTTGCACACCCGGCAGCCCTTGCCGCCGCACAGGAAGCATTCGACGTCCACTTCCATGCTCGGCTCGGTGAACGGAAAGTAGGAGGCGCGGAAGCGCACCGCCGCGTGCGCGCCGTACATGCGGTGGGCGAAGGCGGTGATGGTGCCTTTCAGGTCGCTCATGCGGATGCTGCGCCCGATGGCCAGGCCTTCGAGCTGGTGGAACTGCATCTCGCTGCGGGCGGTCACCTGTTCGTAGCGGTAGCACATGCCGGGCAGGATGACCCGAATAGGCTGTGTGCCGTTCCCGCCCAGGTCGCGCATGGCGTGAATCTGCCCTGGCGAGGTGTGCGTCCGCAAGATGACGCCGGGCGTGGTGGTGTAGAAGGTATCCCACATGTCGCGGGCGGGGTGGTGCGGCGGGATGTTGAGCAGGGTGAAGTTGGTGTCGTCGTCTTCCACGTCGCGGCTGCGGTAGACCTGGAAGCCCATCTCCGCCCAGATGGCGTAGAGCTGGCGCAGGATCTGGGTGGAAGGGTGCAGGCCGCCGGTAGGTCGGGCGCGCCCTGGCAGCGTCACGTCCACTTGGCCTTCTTCCAGGTCGCGAGCCAGCGCCTGTTCGCGCACCAGCTTTTCGCGGGCTTCATAGGCGGCGGTCAGATCGAGTTTGATCTGGTTGGCGCGTTTGCCGAAGCTCGCCCGCTGCTCCGGCGGCAGTTGGCCGGTGCTGCGCAGCATCTGGGTGATCGAGCCTTTCTTGCCCAGGTAGCCGATCTCCCAGGCGCGCAGCGACTCGGCGTCGGTGATCTGTTCGATCTCGGCCAGGGCCTGCTGGTAGAGCTGTTCCAGTTGTTCGAGCATGGCGATCCCTCAAGACCGGATAGATAACGAAAAACGCTCCCGTCCCATGACGATCAGGGACGAGAGCGCTGACTCCCGCGGTACCACCCTGTTTGGCCGCGCCGGGGCGCAGCCCACCTCATCACCCCTGTCACGCCGGGGACACGGGGCAGGCTACTGGCCACCGCGCAAGTCGGGGCTTTCACCGCCCGGCTCAGGAGCGAATTCCGCGACAGCCGCCTGCCGGGGCTTCCAGTCTGTGGCCGCCGGCTCCCTGGAGGCGCTGGAGGTCGCGCACGTTCTCCGTCACCGCCTGTGCGCGCCATTATGGCGGCGGGCGGCGTCATCTGTCAAGCCTGGAAGTGCGCAGGGCGGCGGGTTTGTGACCAGTCTGCACTGTTGTGACCTGTCAAAAACTGTCTGAAGCTATTCTTGCCCCGTTATCAGCTCTTGACGCCCTTCAAAACCTGTGGTATGGTAAGCTCGTTGAGAAAGGAGCGATTCCAGATGAATCAGGTCGTCAAACTCCGCATTGAAGCTGGATCCGTATACTCGCGGCAGGAAGCCGCCGAGGCGCTCGGCATCAGCCTCAGCACGCTGAAAAGGCTGATTCGCAAGGGATACCTCCGGGTGAGTAAACCAGACGGTATGCGGCGGGTGTTCATCACCGGGGAGAGCATCTTGGCGATGCTCAACGATACCGTAGTGGAGCGAGGGGCCTGAGATGCTGCGCGTTTGTCGGCTGAGCGGCGTGTCCATCACGCAGCCCCATATCCTGTCCGCCGGGCTGCGCCTGGCGATGGGCGGACTCTGCCTGCTCGCAGTCCGTGGAGCTAGCGAGCTGGAGCTGTGGGCTGTCGCCGGCGGCGTTGCGGGTCAGTCGTGTCAGTCTCACGAGAGGGGGGCGTGTACCTGATACCCTACCCTTTCGACCAGGGCCTTACCGGGGCGTGAGACTGACAGAAATTGGAAGTCCACGCCCTTTTTTATTTGTCCTGCGATCACGTTGAGAGGTCATCATGGGACAGACTCACCAAGCAAACATGCACTACCTAGTCAACGACTCACGGTTAGCGACGGCTTTTGAGACGCTGGATGAGCTGCACAGCGCCGCCGCTGACGGCAGGCTGCATCTGCTGACGACGATGACGCCGCGCGAACTGCTAGGATGGCTGCGCGACCTGATGTACACCGCGCAGGAGACGATCGAGGAAATTGAGGACGGGATGGAACGCCAGGCGCCCCCGCTCCGTCTGATCAAGTAAGACCGATTGAACAGCATCGTTTCGAGCGACTAACTTCAGGCAGCGCCACGGGAAGCGGTTTATTGGCAGCCGGATCGCAAAATGGGTCGAAGTGAGCGGGGAAGCTCACGCGCAAACAGGGGTGTTGGCTCGGCTTCCCCGCCGCCGAAATGTTTGTTTAAGATGGTTGGCGCGAGGGCTAAAACAGGCTTAACGGTTTTGCGTTATAATCATCGTTGTGAATTGTGGAGCAATTCACAGCTACCGTCCGCCTTCAGTTTGACGAGAGGAAATTTGTGTCCAGCGTCGTCGCTTTGAACAGCCGGGTGCTGCTCCTCAACGGCAGCAGTTGGGAGCCGCTGGCCGTCATCTCCGTCCCCCGCGCCATCAACCTCCTTCTGGCCGGCAAAGCCGTCGTGATCGAACAGTCGGGGATGTTTCTCAAGACGATCCGCGATCACTATCCGGTGCCGTCGGTCATCGCCCTGCGGACGTATGTGAACGTGCCGCGGCGGCAGGCGCATTGGAGCCGCAAAGGGGTGCTGGTGCGGGATAACTACACCTGCATCTACTGCGGCGTTCAGCCCGGCACGCTGGTGAAAGGGCGCGTGCTGACCAAGAGCGACTTCACCGTAGATCACATCGTGCCGAAGTCGCGCGGGGGCAAAGACCTGTGGACGAACACGGCCTGCGCCTGCTACGCCTGCAACCATCGCAAGGGCGATAAGCTGCCGAATGAGATCGGCATGCGGCTGCGCTGGGAGCCGAAGACGCCGCGCACCAGCTACCTGGTGATCGCGGTCGGCACCGGCCCGGATGCCTGGAAGCGCTATATCGAATACTAACCGCGGAGGCGTCTGGCCTCCGCGGTAGTGTCTCCTCTTCAATCCCCGGCGCGCCGTCGTCGGTTGGCAGGTTCAATATCCCTTCAGCGCTGCGCCGTCCCCTTTTGCAACCCTGATCGCGCCCCCAGCGTAATAGTCACAGAACGTCACCTTGTTGAGTGAAGCGGGGGCATAGGCCGATGCAGATGCAGACGATGGTCGAAGTCCGTGGTCTGGCCAAAACTTTTCGCCGGGCTGATGGCACGGCAGTGCAAGCCGTCAAAGGTATTGACTTGGATATTTTCAAGGGGGAAGTCTTCAGCCTGCTAGGTCCGAACGGCGCTGGCAAGACGACCACCATCTCGATGATCAGCGGGCTGCTGACGCCCACCGTCGGCGACGCGACCATCGGCGGCCACTCGATCACCCGGCAGCCGACGCAGGCCAAGCGGCTGCTGGGCGTGGTGCCGCAGGAGATCGCGCTGTACCCGACGCTGACCGCCCGCCAGAACCTGGAGTTCTTCGGCCGGATGTACGGCCTGAGCGGCAAGGCGCTGGCGACCAGCGTGGACGAAGTGCTGGAGTTCATTGACCTGCGCGACCGCCAAAAGGATCGCGTCGAGACGTTTTCCGGCGGCATGAAGCGCCGGGTGAACATCGGCGTGGGGCTGCTGCACAAGCCGCAGTTGGTGTACATGGACGAGCCGACGGTCGGCGTAGACCCGCAGAGCCGCCGGCGCATCCTGGACACCGTCATGCGGCTGAAAGAGGAACGCGGCATGACAGTGCTGTACACCACCCACCTGATGGAAGAGGCGCAGGAGCTGAGCAACCGGGTGGGCATCATTGACCACGGCCAGATCATCGCTATGGGCACGGTGGGCGATCTGATCCAGAAGGTGGGCGAGGAAGACCGCCTGTTCCTGAAGGTGGGCGACCAGGCCGTGAGCGATGAGGTGCTGCGGCGCATCCAAGAGCGGGTTCCGGGCGTGACGCGCGCCGTCTATGACCCGCCGGGCGCGGAAGGCGAAGACCGGAGCAACACCAGCGGCGTGATTATCGTCAGCGCCAAACGCGGACGGCGGGCGCTGCCCCAGCTCATCCAGATAGCGATGGAGGCCGGCATCGAAATCCAGTCGGTGGAAGTGCGCGAGCCGGATCTAGAAGCGGTGTTCCTGCACCTGACCGGGCGCGCGTTGAGGGATTAGAGCCATGCGTAAAATCTGGACGATCGCCTGGAAAGAGCTGTATACCACCTACACGGATCGCAACCTGGTGCTGATCATGATCGCCACGCCGCTGCTGGTGGCGAGCATCATTGCGCTGGCCTTCGGCGGCCAGGGCGGCGTCTCGATCCAGAACATCCCGGTGGCGGTGGTCAATCTGGACGAGGGCAGCGGCGGGCAGAACTTCGGCGCCATCTTCGTCAGCGCGTTCGTGCCGCCGGCGGCAGGCGCGGCGCTGGCCGGCCAAGACGCGCCGGCCTGCCCGGACGCGCCCGCCAGCGGCACAGCAGCGGGCAGCGGGCTGTTCGAGCTGACCGACGCCGTCGAGCTGGACGACGCCGACGCCGCCCGCGCCGCTGTGGACGCCGGCGTGTACGCGGCGGCCGTCATCATCCCGCCGGATTTCAGCCGCAAGATCGGCTACGGGCCGGGCGACCCGGTTGAGCCGGTCAGCGTCGAGGTCTACGGCAGCAGCGGCCGCGAAGTCGCCGCCGGCATCATCCGCAGCGTCGTGGAGAGCATCAGCAGCCAGATCGCCGCTGGCCACATCGCCATCGCCGCCGCGCTGGAGACCGTCGGCCAGGAATACGGCATGCTGCGGCTGTTGAGCCTGGCCAACAGCCCGGAGTTCGCCGCCAGCGCGGCCTGCGCCTTCACGCCGGCTTACAACACGCTCACCGTGACCCAACAGACGGTCGCCGGGCAGCGGGTGGACAGCCGCGCTGCCCTGCTGGTGGTGGTCGGCTCATCGCAAGCCATGTTCTTCATGCTCTTCACCGGCCAGGGCGGCGTGTTCAGCGTGTTCGAGGAACGCCGCCAGGGCACGCTGCAGCGGTTGATCGTGTCGCCAACGCCCCGGCTGGTCATCCTGGTCGGCAAGATGGTCGGCACGTTCGTCTCATGCGTGCTGCAGCTCGTGTTCCTGTTCGCCGCCCTCACACTGGTCGGCAGCCTGATCTCCGGCCAACTGACGCTCATCTGGGGCGACCAGGTGCTGGCGATCGCGCTGGTCATCGGCGCGGCGGCGCTGGCCGCCACCGGTCTGGGCACGCTGCTGGCGGGCGCAGCCCGCACACCGGAGCAGGGGCAGATCTTCGCCTCGGTCATCAATCTGGGATTGGCCGTGCTGGGCGGCGCGTTCGGCTTCGTCCTGCCGGAGAGCGTGTCCCGCTTCTCGATGATCTGGTGGGGCTCGGACGCTTTTCGCCGGCTGTCGCTGGGGCAGGCCGATATCATCCCGCATCTGCTGGTGCTGCTGGCGCACGGCGTCATCCTGTTCGGCATCGGCTTCTGGCTGTTCAACCGCCGGCTGGACATCTGAGGAGGGAGAGCGATGCGAAAAGCGCTGGATATTGCGCTGAACGACCTGCGCGTGTTCTTCAAGGATCGCGGCAATCTGGTCGGTCTGATCGTCGTCCCGATCGTGATGACGATCGTCGTGGGCATCGGCAACGGCGCGCTGGCTGGCGACGCGCCGCAGCGCGTGCGCGTGGACGTGGTGGACGCGGACGGCACGGCGCTGTCCGCCGGCTTCATCGAGGGGCTGCGCGCGGCCAACCGCACGCTGGCGCTGTGCCCGTTCGACAGCGGCGAAGACGACCTGTGCGGCCTGGGGGATGACCGGACGCTGACGCTGGCGCGCGCGCTGGAACGGCTGGTGGCTGCCAACACGACGGCCGTGGTCGAGATACCCGCCGGCTTTGAGGCTAAACTGCAAGCCGGCGAGCCGGTAAACGTCATCTACCACGCCAACGACGCCCTCAGCGCGCAGAACATCGCCCTGCAAGCGGTGCAGGCGGTGGCCGGGCGCATGGGCGGCGCGCAGGTGGCCTCGGCGCTGGCCGGCCGCCTGGCCGACTCTGACGGGCTGGCGCTGACCGACCCGGCGGCGCGCGCCGCTTTCCAGCAGTCGGCGTATGAGCGGGCGGCTGAACTGTGGAGCGCAGACCCGGCCGCCGTGGCCTACCGCCTGTCGGCGCAGCCGGAGACGCGGATCACCAGCCGGCAGGCGGGCTTCGGCCAGTCGGTGCCGGGCATGGGCAGCATGTTCGTCATGTTCACGGTGTTCGGCGCGCTGTACGTCCTCATCCGCGAGCGCGCCAACTGGACGATCCAGCGGCTGGTGATGATGCCGGTGTCGCGCGGGCAGATCCTGGCCGGCAAAATCCTGACGTGGTTCACGTTGGGCGTCATCCAGTTTCTGGTGGTGTTCGCCGCCGGGCTGGCGCTGGGGGTGAACTTCGGCAAAGATCTGCTGGCGCTGGCGGTGGTCATGCTGGCGTTCACGCTGTGCGTCACCGCGCTGGCGTTCGCCGTCTCGACGCTGCTCAAGACCGAGATCCAGGCCAACAGCATCAGCCTGCTGCTGGCGCTGACGCTGGCGCCGCTGGGCGGGGCGTGGTGGCCGCTCGACATCGTGCCGCCGTTCATGCAAACGCTGGGGCGCATCTCGCCGGTCGCCTGGGCCATGGACGGCTTCCGGTCGCTGCTGTTCGAAGGCGGCAATCTGGGGACGGTGCTGCTGCCGTCTGCCGTGCTGCTGGCGGCGGCGGGCGTCTTCTTCGCCTTGGCGGTGCGGCGCTTTCGCTATGATTAGCCTTCTGCCGGGCCTGTGGTAACATGGTGAGGGCAGTCATCTCAGGCTGCCCTCATCAGTTAGCCGCTTAGGAGATGGCTCGCGTCTGCCCGTGTTGAAATCTGTAGCCCGCCGCCTGCTGCGCGGCCTGCGCTTCCTGCTGCTGCTGGCGTTGATGGTCGTACTGCTCCAGTGGTCGAGCGTGCCGCTGGGGCTGCGCTGGTACGCGGCGGCGGCCATCGCCCAGGATTACCAGTTCGACTACTTGACGTGGACGCTGAACGCGCTGCTGGTCAAGCTCGATCAAACGCTGTACGGCCGCCATCCCTTCATGACTGAGGCTGATCGGAGCGCCTTCGTCCGCGCATACATGGCCGACCTGGAGCGGGCGCGGCGGCTGGAAGCCGAGATCGCCGCCCGGTACGCCGATCCTCGGGTGGCCGATCCCGACGCGGCGTCGGCGGCGCTGCGCCAGGAGCGCGAGGCGCTGCGAGCCGAGCTGCGGCAGCGTCAGCCGTTGGCGGAGGCCATCCTGGAGGGGCAGGTGGCGGCAACGCTGGTGGAGCAGGGATTCGGGACAGCGGGGCAGATCCTGCCGCCGGTGGCGGCGCACTTCACCCAGGTGCCGAACCTGCTGGTGGTGTCGCCGCGCGAGGCTATCCGCTTCGATGTCGCGATCAATCTGGAGCCGATGACGGCCGAGGCCATCGCCGCGCTGGAAGCGCAGGTGGACGCGCAGCTCGATGTGGCGTCGCTGGTGGTTCCGCTGGGCGGGATCGCGCTGTACCCGGCCATGATCCTAGAGACGGCCTCGATCCCGTGGGCGCTGGACACGATCGCCCACGAGTGGCTGCATCACTACCTGTTCGCGTTCCCGCTGGGGCTGGCCTACTTCGACGACGAGAGCTTCGCCGCCGAGACGCGCATCATCAATGAGACGGTCGCCAGCCTGTTCGGGCGCGAGCTGAGCCGCCTGGCGCTGGCGCGCTATTACCCTGAGCTGCTGCCCCCGCCGCCGTCCCGAACGGCGGCCGCCGCGCCGCTGGCGGCCGCCGCCCCGGCCTTCGATTTCGGACGGGAGATGGACATCACCCGCCGCCGGGTGGACGCGCTGCTGGCTGAAGGACGGGTGGCCGAGGCCGAGGCCTACATGGAGGCGCGCCGCCGGCTGTTCTACGAACGGGGCTATCCGATCCGCAAACTGAATCAGGCGTATTTCGCCTTCTACGGCGGCTACCAGTCGGGCGCACCGGGGGCGGGGGGTGCTGACCCGATCGGGCCGGCGGTGCAGGCCATCCGGGACGCCAGCCCATCGCTGCATGACTGGGTGGTGACGATGCGGGGGATCACCAGCCGCCAGGCGCTGCTGGAGGCGCGCGACCGACTGGTGGGCTCGTGAGATGTAAAACGCCCCACCCTACAACTGCTCGGATGGGGCGCTTTGCTGCGGGTTGGTTTGGCCCAATGGCTCCTCCCCGCGAACCTCAGCATCTTTATCTGATTGCAGCATAGCACGACTGGAGTCAACTGGGCGAGTGATGGATGTCATGTTAAACCCATGACTTCTATCATATTAATGTACTGTAACAATCGTTCTGGCTGGATCCGCCTTGGGCATTTCGCCTGATGCTGGTTTGTGTTAACCTGTGCCGCATCGCCGCGATCGCTGGAGGAGCCGCTCATGGCCAAACTCGACTCGTATCTGGAACGCAAAGCTGAGGCGCTGGCCGCTCGCCAAGCCGACTACCGCGCCAACCGGGAGGCGGCGCTGATCGCCGTCAAAGCGTCATCGAAGGTGGCCGGCATCACTGGGGCGCGCCCGACGCGCATGGGCGAGACGGTGTTCGTCACCGACTCAGCGCCGGGGCTGGCCGGCCATGCGCTGGGGCCGACCGCGCCCGAACTGCTGCTCGGCGCGCTGGCGAGCTGTCTGGTGCACACCTATCTGATCCAGGCGGTGCTGCTGAACATCCCGCTGGATCACGTCGAGGTCGAGGTCAGCGGACGGCTGGATATGTCGGGCGTGGTTGGGCTGCCGTATGAGCGGCCGCCAATGATGCAGGACATCACCTACGTCGCCCGCGTCGAATCGCCCGCGCCGGCTGAAGCTATCGCCCGGATGCACGCGGCGGTGGACGATACCTGCCCGGTGCTGAACACCGTGCGCTACCCGGTGGCGGTGAGCCGGCGCGAGGACTGAGGGGGCGAGACGCCCTGCTTTCGCAGCGCGTCAGGCCTCGAACTGCCATTCCTTGAGCATGGCCGCCAGCAGCGTCGCCCGGCGCGGCAGGCTGGCGATGACGCAGTGTTCGTGCAGGGCGTGCAGCCCGTCGCCCTGCGGCCCCAGGCCGTCCAGCGTGGGGATGCCCATGTGGGCGGTGAAGTTGCCGTCGCTGCCGCCGCCGCTGCCGTCTTCGCGCACCGTCAGGCCGTAGCGCTCGCCGATGGCGCGGCACTGGGCGAAAGTGCGCTTCATCAGGTCGTTGTGCTCCATCGGGCCGCGGGCGTGGTGCAGGCTGACGCTGATCTTAGCGCCGGGGATGAACGGCGTCAGGTTCTCGAAGTGCTGCTGGATGTCCGCCCAGGCTTGGGCGGTCAGCGTGCGCACGTCCACCTGCGCCTCGGCTTTGGCCGGGATGACGTTGCTGGCCGTGCCGCCGTGGAACACGGTCACCGAGACCGACGTGCCGTTCTTCAGATCGTTCAGCGCCTGGAGCTTGAGCGCCTGCTGCGCCAGTTCGATCACGGCGTTGATGCCCTGTTCGGGCGCGTTGCCGGCGTGCGACGGCCGCCCTTCTACTGTGATGTGATAGGTGCCGACGCCCTTGCGCCAGGTCTTGAGCGCCTCGTCTTTGGTGGCCGGTTCCATCACCAGCACCAGCCCCGCCGGGGCGGCCGTCTCCTTGATGACCGGCTCGGAGTAGACGCTGCCAACCTCCTCGTCAGTGGTCATCAGCGCCCAGATCGGGCGCCGGGGCAGTTCACCGCGCTCGATCAAGCCGCGGATGCTCCACAGCGCCACGGTGATGCCGCTCTTCATGTCGATCGCGCCGGGGCCGAACAGCCGTCCCTCGTCGTCAATACGGACTGGGCGTTCGGCCAGCGTGCCCAGCGGCCAGACCGTATCGATGTGGATGAGGAACAGGATCGGCTTGCCCGGCGCGTTTTCGTTCCACTTAGCCAGCAGGAAATCACCGACCTGCGTCTGCGGGATGCGGGTGACCGACGCGCCCAGGCGCTGGAATTCGGCCTCCATGAACGCGCCCAGACGGTCAACCGCGGCTTTGTCGGTGGTCGGCGTCTCGTAGTGGATGAGCGTCGTCAGGAAGTCCACCATCTGTGGGCGCTGGCTTTGAAAATATGTGAGCAGTTCAGACATGGGAAAACCTCAACAGGTGATGCGGCGGCTGGAGGTTCAAACGGCCTCCACACGGCTAAAACGGACACAGATCAGCCGCGGTATAGGTCGGGCTGCGGCTGCCGTAGCGGTTCAGCAGGCTGACAGCTTCGGGACGAGCAGCAATTATAGCCTGGACCTCGATGCAGGCGCTACGCAGGTTGTTGGTCACCTGCCAGGCGTTCCAAAAGGCGTTGGCCAGGCTGACGTAGACCGGGGCCGTCAGCGGGTCGGGGAAGGTCTGCAGCAGCGCCTGATAGGCGGGCAGCAGGCGATCGTCTTCGGTGTAGGCGTACAGCAGGATCAGGCGGTACAAGGTGTAGCTGTTGAGGATGGCCGGCTCGTCGTTGAACCAAAAGCGCAGACCGGCCTCGGTGCGGGCCAGCTCGTACAGCCGCGCCGCCTGCGCCATCCCCTGGCGGGCGAAGGCGCGATCAGCCTCGTGGATCACCTGGATTTGGTAGCGCGGCGGGTCGAGCTGGATGATGGACAGCACGTAGGCCTCGCCGTTCCAGTCGTAGATGTTGACGCCGGTGCGCAGCGGGCCGGTGGCGCGAGTCCCAGCGCTGGTCAAGCGCACCACGATCTCGACCACGCGATCGTCGTCAATGTCGCTGATCTGCGGCGGCTCCGGGCTGGTGATGGCGCCGCGCAGCAGGCTGACGAAACGCCCTTCGGCGGGGCTCCAGGTGATGAGCTGAGTCCGGTAGGCGCAGTCGTCGGGCGCGTCGGCGCTGCACTGGCGGCTGGCGAACAGCGCTTCCGGGCGGCCGTCGGCGGTCAAGTCGCCGGCGACGATCAGCAGCGGCGCGCTGCCGCCGGTGATGGCCTGGTACAGCGGCGTCACCTGGCCGTCCTGACAGCTTATGATGAGCAGCGTGCCGCCGTCGTCTGGGGCGCGGTAGGCGACGGCCACCTGCGGCGCGCCCGCGCCGATGAAATCGACGTCGCCGCGCACCGAGCCGGATTGTTCGAGCACACCCCAGGCCGCCAGGCCATCGGCCAGGGCGATGGGACTGCCGCCTTCAGCCAGAAAGCGCACGATGGCGGCGCTCATCTCAACGCCGGACGCCGGGAGCGGCGGCAGCGCGGGGCTGCCCGGCGGTGGGCAGTCGGTATAATTAGGCGTTGCGGTGGGGCGGCTGGCTTGGGCGATGGCAGTTGCCGGGTTGGCCAGCCCCCCGTCCAGCGGCAGGCCGACGACGGTCGGCAGCAGCCCCTGGATCTGGCGGCCCGGCGTCATCGTCGGGAAAGGAACCGGCGTCGGCGGCAGGTTGGCCGGCGTCGACGGCTGGCAGGCCGCCAGCAGCAGGATAATCATCCCGATGAACGCGCGCGTGAGCATAAGGCAAGTATATAATACCGCAGGGGGAGATGCGCAATGGCCGAGGTGCGGCTACGACGAGCGACGGCTGCAGATCAGGCGCTCATCCGGCAGTGGGTGCGGGATGAGCAGCTCGATCCGACGGCGCTGCACTGGTCACAGTTCCTAGTGGCTGAAGTTGAGGGGGAGATCGTCGGCATCGGTCAGGTGCGCCCGCACCGGCGCTGCCGCGAGTTGGGCAGCCTGATCGTCCGCCAGGACTACCGGCGGCGAGGCATCGGCGCGCAGATCGTCGCGGCGCTGCTGGCGGCTGAGCCGGGCGACGTGTATCTGGAATGCCTGGGCGAGATGGCGGCCTATTACGCCCGCTTCGGCTTTGAGCCGCTGCCCTGGCGGCAAGCGCCGCTGCCGCTGAAACTCAAAGCCGGCCTGGGCAGCCTGATCGGCCGGCTGTTCGGCTACCGAGTGGTGACCATGCGCCGGCCTCGTCCCCCGTCCCTCGGTCAGGGGTGAGGCCAGCAGCGATCCTTTCCGGCCTGCGCCTCTGTTATCTATTGTTCCTCGGTCAGCTTCTCGATCACTTGGACATCTTTTTCCAGACTGCGATAGCGGATCACTAGGCTGGCGACGAACAGCCCCAGGATGGCGAAGACCACCGCCAGCCCCAAGATGAGATAGTCGGTCGTCTGTGGGATGTCAGGCATGGTTCAGCCCTCCAGCGCTTTCATCTTCAGCGCCTGCACGCTCTGGGCGAAGTTTTCCAGCCGGATGCGCCACCACATCAAGGTGACTGGGACCAGGAAGCCCCAGATGGGCATGTTGATCCCCAGGGCAGCGCCCACGCCGCTGGTGGCCTGCAGCTCGAAAGCGCCCTGAGCGTTCTGGGGGCTGGGGCCGATGACAGCCGGATGGATGGTGTCCGGGCGGATGCGAATGATGACCAGCGTGATGATCACGGTGATGAACGCCAAGATGCCGTAGACGGCGGCGAAGCGCCGGCGCTGTTCCGGGTTTTCGATGCCCTGGCGCAGCATCAGGTAGGCAGCATAGGCTAGGATCATGATCGCCTCGGAGGTCAGCCGCGGATCCCAAGTCCACCAGGTGTTCCAGATCGGGCGCGCCCAGATCGAGCCGGTGATCAGGTTGATGAGCGCCATGGCCATGCCGACCTCGACGCCGGCCAGCGCCAGCGTGTCCCAGCGCAGCTGGCGGGTACGCAGGTACTGAATGCCGCCCACGACGGCCGCGCCGAAGGCGATGAACGCGCCGAAGAAGGCCGGCATGTGAATGTAAAAGATGCGCTGGACATCCCCCTGGTCGAGATCGGTGCCAGCGTAGCCCAGGGCCATGTACAGCCCCAGCAGGGTCGCCAGCGCGGTGACGACCGTCAAGATGATCAGCAGTCGAGGCCGGCTGCTGCGCGCAAGCGGCGCGCTGGCAGCGGCGGGGGAAGTGTGGGGTACAGCCGTCATCAGCACAAAGCTCCTTATCTGACTCAACAGCGGCGAAAATCGTAACATATCTACAAAAAATCTACAAAAACTATAGCAATTTTCTCATTCCTGATAGCTGAGCACAGTAGAGTGGTGGATAACTTTGCTCTCAACCTGAATCGACGCCCCTGAAAGCTAAATGTTACCCACAAGTCTTATGAAGTAAGAAGACGCCAGGTAGCAATCATATTTTGCAATCGTTGCCACCCGCGCCAGAGAATTTTGACACAGGGTTCGCCTTTGTAGCGTTAGCAGCAGCCTGCTCCAGCTCCGCGATCCGTTCCGCCTCCCCGTTGCTCGGTGTGCCCTTCTCAAACGCCTGCGGTGCGGCTGCCAGAAACTGCGCTGTCCAGTCATTGACCATCTGCGCCGTCAGGTCGTACTCCCGGCACACCTCGGCAACCGTCTTCTCCCCGCTCAGCAGCCAGCACCACCCGGCTCTTGAACTCGCCTGTGAACTTCCGTCTCGTTCCCATCTGTCATCCCTTTCTTGAACATAGGATACTTCATTCAGCCCTCTGTCCAATTCAAAGGGGTCAGTACACTCATTCAAAGCCATGACTCTTGAACTTCAGAGTGCGGCTGTTTTCGCTGATGGTGCGCACTGTAGCATCGTCGAAGCCGCTTTCGCGTTCGGCGCTGATTTCCAGCGTGATCTCAACCTGTGTCCCGGTCAGGCTGGTGAGGCGCTGGATGATCTCCTCGACGATCAGCGCCATTTCGCGGTTGACGCGCTGTGGATCGAGCGAGACCGTGCCGTGATAGCGCGTCATTAATCTGGGGGGTGTTGGGCTGGCGGGCGTCGTCGGCCCGCCGCTGCCTTCTACCGGCGATATAGGCGGAGATGGCGGCAGCGATCCCGTTTGCACCTCCGCTTCAAGCTGCGCTCGCGCGATCTCCGGACGTAAGATAACCGAGCTGTCATCGAAATAGATGGCCGTGCTGCGTCCCAGCGCCAGCCCTTTATACTGCCCATCTGCCCCGACCATCGTCGCGTAAGCGAAGGGGGCATCAGGACGGGAAACCCCATCCCGGACGGTTTCCAGCAGCACGTCCTGGCTGTAGAGCCGGGGTAAGTAGCAGTAGCGGGCGAGATATTCCCAGAGCTGCTTCAGCCCCACATGCCGCTGATCGCGCCACAGATAACGATCTAGCTCTATGCGCAGATTATCCGGCGACCAACGATAGATGAGCAGCTCGCTCTGGCGCAGTTTCCGGGCAGCACGATCGTAAAAACTGTCCTGCCCGCTGATGCGGTGTGCTTGGTAGTCGATAGGCCTAGTTGGCTCGTCCTGTGTCGGGACGATCAGCCAGGAATACGTCTCCTGCAGCCGCATCAGCAGCGTTTCTTCCGCGCGCTTGAGCGCGGCAGCGACCTGTTTGCGCTGCTGCGCGTCCAGATTGAGCGGTTCAGCTTCGTCGTCGATCGATTTCCACGCCAGATATTCCCGCAGTGACTGTTTCCATGCCTGCGCGTTGGCCGCGTCTGGCGCGATGAACACCAGCATATTGCGATATAGACGCAGCGCATTCCCTCGATTTTCGAGGATGTCTTTGGCGGCCTCCTGCGCCGGTGAGAGACCGCTGCCATTCTTCCTATGCCCATGTTCCGGCGTAAGCACCACCACGCGGGCGCGCGGCTCATCCGCCACATCCTCTGAACTCTGCGGCGCAATGTGCGCGGCGGCGAAGTCCTCGCGACGGAAACGCACGGCCCGTAGGCGATCAATTGCCTCCTGATCAACTAGATCGGCGCGGATATTCTGGGCGCGATCCTGGGCCATGCGGTTGACAGTCGGGTGGGTATCGTACCAGTAGCGGCTGCCGTCAGTATATAGATAGGTGAGCCGGTTGCTCATCCGACGCAGCGCATCGCTGAACACGGCGATCTGTTCGCCGGGCTGGACTGTCGCCAGGCGGATGCGCACTTCTTCGATGCCGCGTACGCTCTGCGCGGCGACAGACGGCGCGCTGCCGACGAAGATGGCGCGGGCGACGCGGCGGCTGGCGGTGAGCTGACCCAATGTTGGCACGCTCTTATCGATCTGATAGGGTTTGGAGCCCTCGCCGTCGATGTCGGCATCGACGATCGCGGGCCAGTTCTCCGGCAGGTAGCGCAGCATCTCATTGCGCACGGTGGATGCCCACAGCGGGATCGATCCCGGCATGATCAACAGCGACTGGTCGTTGTCCTGCCACAACTGGTGGATGACCGCCGCCATCAGGCGCAGCACGCCGCGTGTGCGCTGGAAGCGCTCCAGCGTCGACCAGTCTTCATACAGGCGGGCGAACAGCTCAGGGTGGATGGGGTAGGCGTCCTTCATACGCTGGTAGTAAGCGCCCTCGGCCACGCCCTGAGGGAATTCGCCGCTGTTGCTGGCGTACATCTGGCGGAAGGCGGATAGGACGGCGTCGCGGGCGGCGTAGTCCATCTCCGATGAGAACAGGCGGCGGCGCACGATCTCGAAGCTCTCGGTCGCCGTGACCGGCTTCCAGACCGACTCGATACGCCCGATGATCTTGGCCAGCATATCCAGCGCGGCTTTGCCGCCCTCGCCGCCGATCTCGATGTCGCTTTCGGGGATGGACACCAGCAACATCGAATCGCTGGAGCGCTTGACCGCCTCCGTCAGCGACTGGACGAAGGTCATCACGGCGCCGAACGATCCGGCAGGCAGGCGCTCGCTGACGTTGTACAGGTTGCGGGCAAAGGCGACTAGCTCATCGATGATGATCAGCGCCGGGCCGTGCGTCTCCAGCAGACTCAGGAGGGTATCCGAGCCGGGGCTGACTCCCGTCAGGTCGGCGGTTTCAACGGCGCGATAGGCCTCCACACCACCCAGTTGATAGGCGATATCGCCCCACAGCGTGTGCGTGGTGCAGTCGCGATAGCGGCGCGGCTCGGTCGGGCTGAAGGCCGTGCCGACGATGACGGCGCGGCGCGCTTCAATGCGATCATCCACATCACCAATCTGGCTGACAATGTCCTCACCGCCGGGGATCTCGCTGAAACCGATCTGCCCGCCGACCAAGTGGTAGAGCGCGAGCATACTATGCGTCTTGCCGCCGCCGAAGCTGGTCTGAAGCTGCACCACCGGGTCGCCGCCCTGACCGGTCAGCCGCCGGATGCCCGTCACCAGCAGGTCGATCAGGCCCTCCGTCAGGTAAGTGCGGCGGAAGAACTCTTTCGGATCGCCATATTCGGGGTCGGCGCGGCCCTGCACCACCTGCGCCAGATCGGCGGCGAACTCCGCCTGGATGTAGCGCCCGCTGGCCACGTCGGGGTGCGGCTTGACCACCAGCCGCCACGGGCGCAGCCCTGGCGCGGTGGTCGTCGGCCCTTCATCCAGTGGGGCGGTCTGCTTTTTCGACTGCCGGGCTTCGGCTTCAAAGCGCAGGCGGAGCAGCTCCTGCGCGATCTGCTGCGCGATCTGCGCTTCGCGGGGCGCGCCCACCGCCAGCAGCAGGCGCGCGGCGGTATCCGCGATGCGGTAGGCGTCGTCATTGGTGAACGCTTTCTGATGCGCCCAGTCATTGCGGGCGGTCATCAGCTCGCTGACGTAATTCCGCTCGGACTGCCCCAGCCGCTGCCGGAAGACCTCATTCCACCGCGTCCACATCAGCTTGAGCAGGCTGTGCGTATCGAGCGCGGCCCCCAGCGACGCCGCATCGACGAGCGCGTCGCGCGGCAGTTCAAACGTGGCGGTCGTGAGCGCGGCGTCGATCTCCCGTACAAATTCATCCCCGTAGGCCGTCCGGAATTCGCGCAGGACGAACGGCCCCAGACCCACCTTGAGCGCGTCCATGATGTCGCTGATGCGGTCACGATTCGATTTGGCCATGCTTTTTCATCCTTACTTAAGTCGAGTGAAACCCGACGCAGATGAGCCGATGGTGAGCTGGCCGGCCTCACAGCAGCTTGGGCTGTTGGAGCCTGTCGCCGCGCTGCGCCGCCTCGCGCAGGCGCGCCGCCTCTTCGCCGATGCCCGACCAGCTCATCACCAGCGCGTTGTAGTCGCGGGCGTGCTCGGCCCAGCCCTTGCGCTCGCAGAGGCTGTACAGCCGATAGGCGAGCGCGCGCGCCTCGGTGGCCATGTCGGGCGGCAGCTTCTGCATGAGCTGCGCCGCGCCGGTCTCGCCATGACTGTGCAGCCGTTCGATCAGGTGATGCGTCGCCTCCCACACGGTCGGGCGCTGGTCCCGCGTCGGGTCCCAGCCCTCACCCCCCTTACCCCCTCTCCCAGTAACGGGAGAGGGGGGGAGTTGAAGTCCCTCTCCTCTTGGGGGAGAGGGGGAGGGTTGGAGTCCCTCTCCTCTTGGGGGAGAGGGGGAGGGTTGGAGTCCCTCTCCCCGTGTGGGAGAGGGGGAGGGTTGAAGTCCCTCTCCTCGTGGGGGGGAGGGATTTAGGGTGAGGGCGGA
>CALAJK010000063.1 GCA_937922795.1 uncultured Anaerolineae bacterium | reverse complement strand
AAAACGCGCCGGTCGAGCCGGCGCCGGAAGCAGACGAAGCGCTGAAGCGCGAGCCGGATGTCGTCCCGGCTGGGGATGAGCCGCCGGCGGGCGTGCCTGAGCCGCTGTAGCGCCCGCCGCCGACCGATGGGCTGGGGCTGGACGGTGTGCCAGAAGTCGAAGGGCCGAAGCGCGAGCCGCTGCCAGGCGTGCCCGGACTGGATGACGCCCCGATCGAGCGTCCACCGCTCGGCGTCGAGCCGGCGCCGCCGTAAGTTCCGCTAAACGAGCGCACGCCAGCTGAGGACGGCGTGCCGCTGCCGGTCGAGGAGGGGGAGGCCGGCCGGGATGAACCCGTGGTGCCGGGCAGCCGGCTGGCAGGCAGGCCGCCGCTGCCGCCGGTGGCGCTCGAACGGCCGGCGCTGCTCCCTGGCAGGCCTGATCCGCCCGACCCGGTGGTGGGACGGCTTGTCGAACTGCTCGCGAAAGGATTGGCGCGGGCGCGCGGCTGGCTGCTCTCTTCGTCTTCGCCGTCTTCGTCTAGATCGTCGTCAACGTAGCGCGCGTCATCGTCTTCGCTGTAGCGCAGATCGTCATATTCATCGTCATAATACTCGTCGCGCATCTGTCGCTGCCTGTCCCCTACTCAGCCGTCAGGACTGCCTTGCATGTGGCGTGCTCCCAACAGCTCTATCATACCACAAGTCTATCAGAAAGGCGCAGATTGGAACAGGCGTTCTGTTTGTGTAGGTCGCGTTCACAGGTACAATCGAAGCCATACGGGACGGTCGGACGTTGGTAGTTGAGCAGGTCTGGGAAACAGCGGTATGGCGACCCCTGCCCATCGGTTATGGCATGCCAATAACGAATACCGCCGACGCCTGTCTCAGGCGCAGATGCTGGTGGGTTTGCTGGAACAGCTCCTGGAGGCGCGCAGCCAGACGCCGGCGACGCCGGCGCTGTCAACCCTGCTCTACGTTCAGGCGGAAGTAGAACGGCTGATACAGGAACACCGCGTCTGGCGGCACACCTGTTACTATGAATCTCCCGACAGTAAACGGATGGTGCAGGATGAGCGCGCCATCCTGCAAGCGCTGGCGCGTTTCAACCGGATGCGCGCCCAACACAGCCGCCGCCTGCGCGATCTATACGGCCTGCTGGAGGCCGCACCCCGCCCCGAGGCGGCGCTGACGCGCGTGCCCGGCGGCGATTTGTGGGCGATGGCGCAGGACGCCATCGCCGACCTGCTGGCTTTTGATGGCTACTGGGCGCAGGCCAACCAGACGCCGTGACGCTTCACTCGACGACCGTGCCGCCGTCTACCGCCAGCGCGTGGCCGGTGACGAAGGCCGATTCGTCCGAACACAGCCACAACACCGCCTGCGCCACCTCGTTGGGCGCGCCCAGCCGCCGCATCGGGATGGCGCTGACGATCGCGTCCGCCCGTTTGGGGCTGTCGCGGCGCATCGCTTCGACCATCGGCGTGTCGGTGAAGCCGGGGCAGACGGCGTTCACCCGGATGCCCAGGCGGGCGTACTCCAGCGCGGCGGAGCGCGTCAAGCCGATCACGCCGTGCTTGCTGGCGGCGTAGGCCGACGCCTGGCGGAAGCCGACTAGGCCGGCGGCGGAAGCCATGTTGACGATCGAGCCGCCGCCCTGGTCGAGCATGACCGGCAGCTCGTATTTCATGCACAGCCACACGCCTTTGAGGTTGACGTCCATGATGGCGTCCCACATAGCCTCATCGCGCAGGTGGGTTGGCGTCAGGTCGCCGCCCACGCCGGCGTTATTGACCGCGCAGTCCAGCCGGCTGAAGGCCGCCAGCGTCTGCCGGATGAGCAGCGCGACGTCGTCCGCCCGCGCCACATCCGCCCGGACGAACACCGCCTCGCCGTCGGCCTCGCGGATCAGCCGCACGGTTTCCTCGCCGCCGGCCACATCCAGATCGCTGACGACCACGCGCGCCCCCTCCTCAGCCAGCCGGCGGGCGCTCGCGCGCCCGATGCCAGAAGCCGCCCCGGTCACCAGCGCTACCTTGCCTTGCAAACGCATAAATACTCCTCTCCGCATCTCGCCAATCCATACCAGGCCGCCCGTCCAAGCCCCACCGGCATTTCAGCATCCCGGAAAACAGGCTGGCGCGCCGCTCAGCTGCGGCCGGCCGCCCGCGCCTGGAGCGCCTCGACGCACCCAGGCGGGAGCGTCTGGCCGCCTAGAATATCCTCGTCAGGCCGGTGAAAGTCGGAGCCGCCGGTCATCACCAGGTCATAGCGCCGGGCGAGTGCCCGCAGGTTCTCCCGTACGTCGGGCGGGTTCTTCGGATGGACGACTTCGACGCCGTCCAGCCCGGCGGCGGCCAGCCGCTCGACCAGCGGCGCGTAACCGGCCACCAGGCCGGGATGGGCCAGCACCGCCGCGCCGCCCGCGCCCCGGATGAGCGCCACCGCCGCTTCCGGCGACAGCCGTTCGCGGCTCACGTAGGCCGGGCCGCCGGTGTACAGGTAGCGGCTGAAAGCCTCGTCCATCGAGGCGACGTGGCCAGCCTCCACCAGGGCGCGCGCGATGTGCGGCCGCCCAACCGCGCCGCCGTTGGCCAGCGCCAGCACCCGCTCCCACGCAATCGGGCAGCCCAGCGCCGCCAGCCGCGCGACGATGCGCTGTGCCCGCGTCAAGCGGTCGTCACGAAAGCTGGCCAGCCGCGCCTGAAAACTAGGGGCGGCGGCATCCAGCAGGTAGCCGAGGACGTGCACATCCTGGCCGTCGTCCTCGGCGCTCAGCTCGATGCCGGGCAGCACCAGCAGCCGGCCGTGAGCGGCGGCTTGGGCTTCCGCCACCCCGGCGATCGTGTCGTGGTCGGTGATGGCGATCGCTTCGAGCGCGCGCGCACAGGCCAGCTCGACCAGCTCGGCGGGGGCGAGCTGGCCATCTGACGCAGTGGTGTGGAGATGCAGGTCAGCGCGTGAGATCACGTAGTTGTCGAAGAACGCGGTTCAACGGCAAACCGCACCGCTGTGCGCTCCTGGCCTTCGATATTCACTTCGGTGAAGTAGGGGATGAAGACGATGTCAATTTCGTCCCGGTTGAGATACCCACGCGCGATCGCTAGGGCCTTCACCGCCTGGTTGACCGCGCCCGCGCCGATCGCCTGGACTTCAGCGTGGCGGTATTCGCGGATCACCCCGGCGATAGCGCCGGCCACAGCCGTCGAGCGTGACTTCGCGGACACTTTGATGACATCCGGACCCGATGCGTTTTCGTCTGCGTTCATCGTAAAAGAATCCTCGCTTTTTAGCCTCCCATCACAGGAGGTCAGCGACTGGCGCGGTAAGGGGTCAGTCGCGCATCGGTGAAAGAATATTGTTGTATAAAAAGATTTTACATGAAGAAACACATTAAGTCTACCATGACAAATGTCAGCAGATGAAATGCGCTCGCATTACGCCCCATATCCCAAATTTATCGCGACCTGGGCGATGCTTTCCCCGCCCTGGTAGAAATTATCCCAATGTTAAAGAAATGCGAGTTCTTGTAAAGCATATGCGAAGCAGGTGTTAAAAAGCATCTGACCAGACCTTTTGAGAGGCGATTTGGGCAGTAGAAGCGGCCTCTGCGCTGGCATTTCTGGCTAGCGCGGCTGTGACTCGCCTCTCGGCAGCCTTTGGGATATCCCAAGTTCTGGCGCCGGCAGGGTAGAATTTATCCCAACCTTAAAATGTTAAAAACTTTAACATGGAAGCGCCAGAATCGGTTGAGCTGCGGCTCAGCTTGCGCTATACTGTAGGATACAACAATCACCACCAAATAATTGAGTTCGTCCCACACCCAACAACTGGGCCGACAGCGCCCTGGTGGTCAAAACCGATTTCAACATCATGACGAGCGACGGTTCGCAGGGTTGTAACACCCGCTAGGTTTTATGTTCCCTGCTGCCGGTCGGCCATCAACGAAATGGAAGTGTGCGGGGTGAGACCAGAGGAAGCCTGGCACATCGCCTACAACCAGTTGGAAATCCAGCTTGACCGCGCCAGTTTCGATACCTGGCTGCGGGGGGCGGTGTTCCTGGGATGCGAAAACGATACTTTTCGGATCGGCGTGGCCAACGCCTACGCCCGCGACATGCTCCAGCACCGGCTGAGCCGGCTGGTGCGGCGCGTGCTGTGCGACATCTGGGGGCCGTCCGCCGAGCTTCAGTTTGAGGTGCACAAGCCGCAGGCGGCCCCAGCCCGCGACGATCTGCCGCTGCTGCAGTGGTTGGCGCAGCAGGAAGCGGCCGCGCCCACGCCAGCCCCGCTGCACCGGCAGGTCGCCCGGCCGCAGCGCCCTGACCTGCCGGAAAGCGAGCTGAACCCGCGCTATACTTTTGACCGCTTCATCAGCAGCGCCAGCAGCCGGCTGACGTATGAGGCGGCGCTGGCGGTGGCGGAGCACCCGGCCACGGTCTACAACCCGCTGCTGATCTACGGCGGCGTCGGCTTGGGCAAGACGCACCTGCTGCAAGCCATCGCCCACGCCTGCCAGCGGCGCGGCCTGCGGGTCATCTACATCCCTTCCGAAGCCTTCACCAATGACCTGGTGGACGCGATCCGCGGGCGCACCACCGCCATGTTCCGCGAAAAGTACCGGTCGGTGGATGTGCTGCTGGTGGACGACATCCAGTTCATCGCCGGCAAAGAGAGCACGCAGGAAGAGTTTTTCCACACGTTCAACGCGCTGCTGACGTTCAACAAACAGGTGGCGCTGGCGTCTGACCGCCATCCCAGCCAGCTTGAGACGCTGGAAGACCGGCTGCGGTCGCGGTTCGCCGGCGGGTTGGTGATGGATTTGCAGCCGCCAGAGTTCGAGACGCGGGTCGCCATCCTGGAGATGTGGGCGCGGGAGCGCAGCATCAGCCTGCCGCGCCCGGTGTGCCAGATGATCGCCGAGCGGGCGCGCGCCAACGTGCGTGAATTAGAAGGCATCTTCAACCAGGTGGTGGCCACCTCCCAGCTCACCCGCCGCGCGCTGAACCTGGAGACCGCCCAGACGCTGCTGGAGGGCTACCGCCGCCCGCGCCAGCACGTCACGCTGGCGCGCGTGCTGGACGTGACCGCCCGCTACCACGGCGTGAGCGTGGATGAGCTGATCGGCCCGCGGCGCACGCAGAAGCTGACGCAGGCGCGGCAGATCGCCATGTACCTAGCGCGCGAGTTGACGCCAGCCTCGCTGCCCCAGATCGGCGAAGCCTTCGGCGGGCGGGCTCACTCCACCGTGCTGCACAGCTGCAACAAAGTGGCCGACGAGCTGGCCAGCGACCCGACGCTGCGGCAGGGCATCGCCATGATGCAGCAGGAGCTGCTGAACGGAGCCGATTAAGGGATCTTAACTGCCCCAGATCGCCGTTGACAGACGCTGATCCCAGGCCTATGCTTTGAAAAGTCTCGCAGCTGCTGCGGGATTTTTCATGTGCCTCGTCCATCTCGATCATCTGAAAAGAGCGGCATAGATCATGTTGGGGTTCATCGCGCAACGATTTCCTCTGCTTGAGGTGCTGCGCAGCGAGTTCGCCGGCTATTCCGCGGCGACGCTGCGGGCTGATGTGCTGGCGGGCATCACGGTGGCGGCGGTGGCGCTGCCGCTGGCGCTGGCATTCGGCATCGCGTCCGGGGCGACAGCCGCCGCCGGCTTAGTGACGGCCATCTTGGCCGGCTTGGTGATCGGCGGTTTGGCCGGAGCCGGCTACCAGATCTCCGGACCGACTGGCGCGATGTCGGCGGTGCTGATCGTGCTGGCCAACCGCTACGGCCTGGGGGGGGTATGGGTGGCCGGCGCGCTGGCGGGCGGCATGATCCTGCTGCTGGGCATCTTCGACCTGGGACAGCTCATCAACTTCATCCCGACGGCGGTCATTTCGGGCTTCACCAGCGGCATCGCCGTCATCATCTTCATCGGCCAAATTGACAACCTGCTGGGCATCCAGACTGAGGCGGCAGAGAACGCGCTCGCCAAGCTGTCGCACTACCTGCGTTTCGATTTCGCCCCGAACTGGGCGGCGGTCAGCATCAGCGCCCTGGTGATCGGCGTGATGATGTTCTGGCCGAAGCGCTGGCAAATGCGCTTCCCGTCGTCGCTGGCGGCGCTGGTCGCGGCGACGGCGCTGACCGCGCTGTTCAGCCTCAACATCCCCACCATCGGCAGCATCCCCCAAACGATCCTACTCGACGAGCGGCTGCGGCTGGACGCCATCCCGTGGGATCATCTGGATGATCTCTTGAGCGCGGCCTTCTCGATCGCCGCTCTGGGGGCCATTGAAAGCCTGCTGTGCGGCGCGGTCGGGAGCCGCATGACCGGGCAGAAATTCACCTCCAACCAGGAGCTGATCGCGCAGGGGATCGGCAACCTGATCATCCCATTCTTCGGCGGCGTGCCGGCGACGGCGGCCATCGCCCGCACCAGCGTGGCCGTCAAGAGCGGCGGCAAGACGCGGGTCGTCAGCCTGGTGCATTCCGGCGTACTGCTGCTGGCGGCGCTGGTTCTGGGCCCGGTGCTGGCGCGGGTGCCGCTGGCAGCGCTGGCCGGCGTGCTGGCCGTCACCGCCTGGCGCATGAACGAGTGGTTTGAGATCCGACAGATCTTCGGGCGGCGGTTCAAGAGCGCCATCTTCGCTTTCACCAGCACGCTCATCGCCACCGTGGCGCTCGACTTGACCCAGGCCATCATCCTGGGCGTGGGGCTGTCGGCGCTGATCTTCGTGGTGCAGATCAGCCGCACCAAAGTGCAGATCGCGCCGGTGTCCGCCGAGATCATGCGCAAGCAGGGCTACGAGCTGCGCACCGACGGCAACCAGATGGCGGTCATCTATATCATCGGCCCGCTGTTCTTCGGCACTGTCAACACGTTCAACACGGTGGCGGCGCAGCTCAACGGCGCGCGCGACATCATCCTCAGCCTGCGCATCGTCCCGCTGCTCGATACGACCGGCATCGCGGCGCTGGAGGACTTCATCGAGCGCCAGGAGGCCGTCGGTCGGCGCGTCTACCTGAGCGGGCTGAACGAGCCGGTGCGCGCCTATCTGGAGCGGGCGGGCATCCTACAGCATCTGGGCGAAGATCGGGTTTTCTGGAGCGCCGATCAGGCGATCATCGCCGCCGACCGCTACCGGGCCGGCATCGCCGCCGCCAATTAGCGCTGATCAATCAAAAAACCCTCCCAACGCGGGAGGGTTTTTCGTCGCCAGCATCAGCACTGCTACTGAAGCGAGTACAGATACACGATGATGCTGCGGATCTGTTCGTCGGTCAGCGGCGGGTAGCCGCCCCGGTAGGGGTGGTTGTAGCCTTCGAGGGGCGATACCGGCGGCTGCGCCCGCGTCAGAAAGCTGAACAGGCCGAAGCCATCGCGCGCTTGTACCAGCGGGCTGGCCGAGATCGGCTGCGTCGCCAGGAAGGGCACTGGCTGGCCGTCGTCGCCGTGGCAGCCGGAGCAGGCGCGGCGGTAAGCCACCTCGGCATTGGTGAAGAACGGATCGGGCCCGGCCAGCCGGTCGCCGCGCGGCGTGGGCAGCAGCGCCACGGCCGCCTCGCCCAACGACGGCGGTTTGAATTCGGTCGGCGTGGGCAGCGGCCCAGAGGGCGTCGCGCTGGGGATGGGCGTCACCGTCGGCGCAGCCGCCACCGCCTGGCCGCCGGCCATCTGCGGCGGGTTCAGGCTGCGGATGTAGGCGATCACGCTGCGCAGGTCATCGTCGGTCAGGTTGGGGTTGCCGCCCCGCGCCGGCATGGCCACGCCGGTCGTGTTGAGCGGGTCGGTGACCGCCCGGCCGACTTGCAGGAACGCCAGCAGTTCCTCATCGGTTAAGCTGTTGACGTAGTCGCTGCCGATGAGCGTCTTGCCCAGCCCAGCGATGCCGCGGGCGTTGAAGCCGTGGCAGGCCATGCAGATCGAGTGGTAAATCTGGTCGCCGGCCGCCACCATCTGCGGGTCGAGCGCGGCGCTGGCCGCGGGCGTCGGCGGCGGCGCGGTCGGCTCGCCCACGATCTGCGGGGGCGCGGCCTGGGCGGTGGCGGTCGCGGCGGCGACCCGCGTCTCACGGGTGGGGAGCCGCGGCGGCAGCAGCGCCAACAGCAGCAGGACGACCGCTCCAAATAGGATCAGCAGCGGCGCAGCGGGCAGCGAAGGCTCGGGGCGCTGTTCAGTCATGATAGCTTTCTGCCTTCCAATACCGATGAGAGACCACGAAAACCAACAACAGCTTAATGATACCTTTCCGGTCGACTGCGGGGTAGCGACAGCCGCCTGATTATGAACAAACAAAACGCCGCTGCGCAAGTGAAATCCATCACCAATTTTGGTGACAGATGCCGCTTTTCGTCTATACTTATTTTTACATAAGCTGGAGCCATGTCGCGGCGGCGCGGCGCAGGTTTCAGATTGTTCATTTAGCCGGATAGGCAGAGGGCATTTTAGGAGTAGATCGCAGTGAGCAAAAAAATCAGCCGTAGGGGGTTTTTGAAGCTGGCCGGCATCGGCGCCAGCAGCGTCGGCGTGACCGGGGCAGCCGCCCTGGCCGGGCGAAACGCGCTGCTGCCGGCGGGGCTGGAGACCGGCCATCTGGCAGCGCCGCTGCTGCGCCAGACCTCGCCCGAAGACGTGGCGGCGATGGATGCGGCGCACGGCGAGGTGGTGCAAATTTTCCTCGATAACATCGGCAAAGACCCGGCCTATTGGGGCGTGCCTCTGCCGCACACCATGGACGGCGATACCAAAGTGTTCGAGATCGTGTGCCAGGATGTGATGTGGGAGACGAAACCCGGCATGGCTTACCCGGCCATGACCTATAACGGCATTGTGCCGGGGCCGGAGATTCGCGTCACCGAGGGCGATCACTGCCGCTTCATCGTCAAGAACGAGATGGCCCAGAGCACGACCATCCACTGGCACGGCGTGATCGTCCCCAACAGCCAGGACGGCGTCGGCTACGTCAACCAGCCGCCCATCCGCCCCGGCGAGACGTTCGTCTACGAGTTCGTCGCCCGCAACCCTGGTTCGCACATGTACCATTCGCACCACAACGCTGCCGAGCAGGTCTCCAGCGGCATGTTGGGCGCGTTCATCATCGAGCCGAAGGACAAATCGCGCGAGCCAGTGGTGGACGCCGAGTACAACCTGATCTTGAACGACTCGACGCTGGGCTTCACCTTTAACGGGCGCGAGTTCCCCTATACCCAGCCGATCATCGCCAAGCTGGGGCAGAAGATCCGCGTGCGCTATTTCAACGAAGGCTTCATGATCCACCCGATGCACCTGCACGGCATCCCGCAGTTGGTGTTCGCCAAGGACGGGTGGAACCTGCCCGCGCCTTACTTGGTGGACACGCTCAACATCGCCCCCGGCGAACGGTACGACGTGCTGATTGACTGCACCGAGCCGGGCGCGTGGGCGTTCCACTGCCACATCCTGACGCACGCCGAGTCGCGGCATGGGATGTTCGGCATGGTGACGGCGTTGATCGTCGAAGCCTGAGCCTGGATCCGACCTGTTCGCGGACAGGCGACACCGCTGGCGGCCTCGCGCGCTGCGAAGCCGTTTGATTCGGGCGCTATTCCGGCGGTTCGGTGTGAATGGTGACCCGGTCGAGGCGGGGGATGCCGGTGCGCAGCAGCAGCTCAGCCTGCTCGGCCAGGGCGTGCGCCGCCTCAACGGTCATATCCGGCGACAGCGTGACGTGCGCCGTCAGGCTGTAGCCGCCGTTGAAGCGCGTCGCCCGCAGATCGTGCCAGTCGAGGCTGGGGTGGTCGCGCTCCAGCAGCGCTTGCGCCTGTTCGAGGATTTGGGCGCAGCGGCCTTCGTCCGGTTCGGCGGCGATGTCGCCCAGCGCCGGCTCGATGTGGGTGATGACTTCGTTCACTTCCGGCAGATGGTCGCGCACCTGCTGTTCCAACCGGCTGACCTGCTCATGCGCCTCGGCCAGCGTCTGCCCCGGCGGCACTTCGACGTGCATCTCCAGCACCTTGCCGGCCGGGCCGTCGCTGACCAGCACCTCGTGCGTCGCCAGCCCCAGCGCGTCAGCCTGAGCGCGGGCTGACAGGGCGTAATCCGGGTCGCCGGCCGGCCGCGGCTCAAAGTGCACTTCCACCTCGGCTACGCCCGCCGTCTGCTGGGCGATGTGCTGGCGGATGGCGGCGGCGATGGCGGCGGTCTGATCAGCGGTCGTAGCACCGGCCACCTGCACGTCGACGTCGATGTGGGCGGCGTCCAGCGGACCGCGGCTGCGCGCGCGCACCACGCGCTCGATAGACGGCACCGCCTCCACCCAGGCGGCGATCTGGGCGGGGGTGTAGGGCGCGCGATCCACCAGCACCGCGCCGCTCTGGCGCAGCACCTGCCAGGCCGCCCGCACGATCAGGACGACGATCACCAGCGCCGCGGCCGTGTCCAGCCAGACCCAGCCCAGCAGCGCCACGCCGGCCATGCTGGCCAGCACCGACAGCGTGACGAACACATCGGCGCGGGTGTGGGCGGCGTCGGCGATCAGGAGTTCGGACTGCAAGCGCCGGCCAGCGCGCGTCTCGTAGGTGGTGATGAACAGGTTGATCGCCAGTGTGGCCAGCATGACGGCGAAGGTCAGCGGCGTGATCTGGGGCGTCTCGCCGCTCCCGCCCAGGCGCTCCAGGGCGCTGCCGACGATCTCCCAGGCGGTCAGCAGCAGGAAGGCGCCGATGGCCAGCGCGGCGATGGTCTCGAACCGCCGGTGGCCATAGGGATGTTCTTCATCCGGCGGCTGGCCGGCGATGCGGTTGGCGACCAGCGCCACCACGTTGGACGAGCCATCCACCAGCGAATGAAAGCCGTCGGCAGTGACGGCCAGCGCGCCGCTGACCAGCCCGATGAGGATCTTGCTGAAGGCGACGGCCAGGTTGAGCGCCAGCGTGATGAGCAGCACCTGGCGCACCTGCTGTCGCACCGTCGTGGGTTCGGCTAAGCTCATGTTCGTCTGCTCCGGCGTTGGCTGCTATCGCGGCGTATCGGGCGGCGGCGACGCGCTCTACTGATCCGTAATACGCCCATCATAGGCCGGAGTTGCACATTTCGACAACGGCGAACATCAGTGTTAGGCGGGCTTCATTTCAGAGTGAGGCGCAGCGGAAACTGAGGACGCCGGCGGGGCTTTGACCTCAGCCCCGCCGGCCAGGGTTCGATCAGAAGTAACTGCCCAGGAGCTGGAGCACTCGCTGAATGTTGGACGGATCGCCCGATTGGATGCGGGTATTGCTGGCGCGGGCGATGGCGTTGAGAGTGGTCACGTCGGCGTTGCTGCCGTAAGCCACCGGCACGACGATCACCGGGTTGAGCGCATTGCGGCTGGCCTGAATGGCGTTGATCACATCGTTCAGCGACACGCCGACGCTGGCCGTGTCTGCGCCATCGCTGAGCAGCACCAGGCCGCGAATGCGGTCGGCTTCAGACGGCCGGTTCAGCAGTTCCAGGCTGTCGCGGAGGGCGATATACAAGGCCGTGCCGCCGTCGGCGCGCAGGTTGGCGATGCGGCTGCGCAGGTCGGCGCCGTTGGTTTCGAGTGTGCCCATCGGCACTAGCATCTGGAACTGATCGTTGAAGACGGCCAGCCCCACCCGGTTAGTCAGCTCCATCTTGTCCAGGAAGACTTGGGCAGCCTGCTTGGCCTGGTCGAGTTTGCCCTCATCCAGCATCGAGCCGGAGATGTCGATCAGCAGCAGCACATCGGCCTGCTTCTTCACCAGCGACCAGCTCTGCTGGATGGCGTTGATCACCGTGATGTCCGGGATGTCCAGCGTGGTGGTCGGACCCTCTGGCAGGATGCCGTTCTCCTCGATGAACAGCGGGCCGAGGGGGACATCCGGCCGCGTGGGGCGGTAGCCGAATTCGGTGATGTAAGCCTGCGACGGCGCGCTGCGCACGAAGTCGGTGAAGACGCGGGCCGCCTCGGCCTGCTCCGGCGTGACCCAGTCGGCGTTGACAATGCCGAAGGGGTTCTCGTGCCAGAACGTGCCTTCCGCCGGGTACAGCGCGACCAGACGGCCGCCCTGAGGTTTCAGGCATTGTTCATTTTCCAGGGTGCGGCCGGTGTTCACGCACAGCAGCCGCGTCTCCTCCATGCCGATCATGTCCACGTATTCCGGTCCCTGGCCGACATATTCCAAGAAGTCTTCCGTACGGGTGGAATAGTGCCGCACCAGACTCTGAATATCCCGCATACAGGCCTGGGTCTTGGCATCGTTGACCGCCTGCGGCGTCAGCCGGCGGCCGGTGAAGCCCGCCTGCCGGGCGCAGGCGTAAAACTCGGCGATGGTGGTGGAGAGGCCGGTGGAGCTGGCGCGCGGGTCAGTATGGCCGTAGTACACCGCCCGGCGGCCTTCAGGCCAGCCGTTCTGCAGCACCGGCAGGATGTCCGCCCAGCCGATCTGGTCGCGCGGTTTGCCGGTCAGTCGAATGAGCTGGTTCAGCCGGTCTTCCCAGATGGCCACGACGACCGGGCTGAGCGCCGTGCCCTGAATGTTCGACAGGTCAAACACCTGGCGGCCGGCGTTGAGATTGACCCATGACAGCCAGTGACTGACCGACGGTTGGTAGATAGTAGGCCGGTACACGTTGGCGTTGTTGGGGGCGACGAGGGCGTTGACGATGCCTTGAGCCTGCGTGCCTGAAGAGCCAGTGATCGGCGGCGTCCCCCACACGTAAATCGGCCGCTCATCCGCCGCCAGTTTCTGGCCGGTGAGCGGGTTGACGCCGTCGGCGTAGGCCTGGTTGAAACGCCGAATGAGCTCCGGCAGATACGCCTGGGAACCGAGGGAATAGGCGATGTAAATGTCAATGGCGTTCCCCGGACGCGGCACGCCGCCCGTTTCCGTGTAGGAGCCGGGCGCGGGCTGCGGCAGCCCGCCGCTGCTGCCAGCGATGGTCATGTCACCCTGATTGTCACAGGCGGCTAGAGCGACCAGCACTGCCAGGAGCAGCGGGATCAAGAGACAAGGCACACGCATGATGACCTACCTTTGACTGATCGGTACGGCGTCGATCGCTGAGTCCAGCGTACACCACGAGCCGCCGCGCTAGGTTAGTGAAAAGGTTAAGGGTCGTTGATTCATATGTTATGGCCGCTGCCTAGGCCGCGCCCGTCTGGGTTTGCGCCTTAAAGCCAGCCTATTTTTGGGGTATACTCGGCGGCGAAAGGCGGATGCCGGCTATGGACGCATTACAGTTTGTGCCGATCATGGTGTTCGGGTTCGCCGCGTCGCTGGGGCTGACGCCCCTGTCGCGGCAGATCGCCATGCGGCTGGGCGTGGTAGACAAACCCAACGCGCGCAAGATTCACCTGGATCACAAGCCGCTGATGGGCGGGCTGGCCATTTACGTTGCGCTGGCGCTGGCGCTGCTGCTGTTCAGCCCGCCGCAGTTCCTGGCGGAGTTCGGCGCGGTGCTGGCCGGGGCAGCATTCCTGGCGCTCGTCGGCCTGATGGATGACCGCTACAGCCTGGGCATTCGGCCGCGGCTGGCAGCCATGACGATCGCGGCGCTGGCGCTGGCGGCGGTCGGCGTGCAGGTGAACTTGTTCAAGACGCCCTGGCTGGACATCCCCCTGACGGTGCTGTGGATGGTGACCATCATCAACGCGACTAACTTCATGGACAACATGGACGGTCTGACGGCCGGCATGGCGGCGCTGGCAGGGCTGTTTTTCCTGGTCATCGCGCTGTCGCAGGGGCTGACGCTGGTCAGCAGCCTGGCGGCGGCGCTGGCCGGCAGCGCTATCGGCTTCTTGACCTACAATTTCAATCCGTCCAGCATCTTCATGGGCGACATGGGCGCGCTGGTACTGGGGTTCATCCTGGCGGTGCTGGGCATCAAGCTGGAGTTCGGCGCGCAGCCGCTGGATGTGACCTGGATGGTCCCGCTGCTGGTGCTGGCGCTGCCGCTGTTCGACATCTGCCTGGTGGTGTTCACGCGGGTGATCGAGGGGCGGTCGCCGGCCCAGGCCGGCAAAGATCACACCTCGCACCGGCTGATGAGCCTGGGGCTGAGCCAGCGGCAGACGCTGTTCATCCTGTACGGCGCGTGCGCGTTCTTCGGCCTGATGGCGCTGGCGGTGAGCGTGCTGCCGGCCGACCAGGCGATGGTCGTTGGCCTGGCCAATCTGGCGCTGCTGGGCGGCCTGTTTGTGGTGATGATGATGATCCGGCGGCGGTATCAACGGGGCGGCTGAACCAGTTATGGCGGCGATCTATGTCGTAACGGGCGGCGCGGGTTTCATCGGGTCGCATATTGTCGAACGGCTGCTGGCGGACGGGGCGCGCGTGCGGGTGGTGGACAACCTGATCACCGGACGCCGCGCCAACCTGGATGGGCTGCAGGGCGACTTGGAGTTCTATCCGGTGAGCATCACCGACCGCGCCGCGCTCGATCGGATCTTCGCTGGAGCGGAGGTGGTGTTCCACCAGGCGGCGCTGCCGTCGGTGCCGCGCAGCATCGACGACCCGCTGACCACCCACGAGTACAACGTGACCGGCACGCTCAACGTGCTGCTGGCGGCGCGGGACGCCGGCGTGCGGCGGGTGGTCTACGCCGGGTCGTCGTCGGCTTACGGCGACGCGCCCGACGAGTTCAAGAGCGAGAGCCTGCCGCCCAGTCCGCTGTCACCTTACGGCGCGGCCAAGCTGGCCGGCGAGTATTACTGTCAGGCGTTCACGCGCGTCTACGGCCTGGAGACGGTGTGCCTGCGCTATTTCAACGTGTTCGGCCCGCGCCAGGACCCGACGTCGCAGTACGCCGCCGTCATCCCGCTGTTCATCACCGCCATGCTGAACGGCCGCCCGCCCACGGTGCACGGCGACGGTTTGCAGTCGCGCGATTTCACCTACGTCGAGAACGTGGTGCACGGCAACCTGCTGGCGGCGCGCGCCCCGGCGGCGGTCGGGCAGGTCATGAACCTGGCGACGGCTGGGCGCATCACGCTGCTTGATCTGGTCGATCGGCTGAACGCGCTGTTGGGCACAGCGCTGACGCCGGTGCACACGCCGCCGCGCCCCGGCGACATCAAGCACTCGCGCGCCAGCATCGACAAGGCACGGCGGCTGCTGGGCTTTGAACCGGTGGTGGACTTCGATACCGGCCTGGCGCGCACCGTAGCCTGGTATCGCGCTCAGTCGTGATCGGTCGCCATGCGCGTCGTCCATGTCATGAAGATCAAAGGGATCGCCGGCGCTGAGCGCCATCTGCTGCTGCTGGCGGCCGGCCAGCGCCAGCGGGGGTGGGACGCGCGGATCGTGATGCTGGTCAACCCGGATCAGCCGATGGACGACATGCTGGCCGAAGCCGGCGCGCGCGGCATCCCGATCCAGCAGCTGGCGATCCACAACTGGGCTGACCTCAGCCTGCTGCGGCGGCTGCGCGCCGTCCTGCGCGAGCTGAGGCCGCAGGTGGTGCACACCCACTTGCAGCACGCCGACCTGTTCGGCATTCCGGCAGCCCGGCTGGCGGGCGCGCCGGTGGTGATCAGCAGCCGCCATAACGATGACCCGCGCCGGCGCTGGCTGCCGCTGCGGCTGCTCAACCGGGGGCTGTGGGCGCTGGCCGACGGCGGCATCGGCATTTCGGAGGCGCTTACGCGCTTCACCATCGCGTTTGAGGGCGCGTCTCCCGCCAAAATGCGCACTATCTACTACGGCGTGACGATCGAACCGCCGCTGGACAGCAGCGCTATGCGCCGCCGCCTGCGGTCTGAACTAGGGCTGCCGCCGGACTGCGTGACGGTAGGCGTAGCGTGCAGGTTGATCGAGCAGAAGGGCGTGGCCTACGCGGTGGAAGCTTTCAAGCGAGTCGCGCCGGACTACCCCGATGCCTACTTGCTGATCGCGGGGGAAGGGCCGCTGCGCCCAGCGCT
>CALAJK010000062.1 GCA_937922795.1 uncultured Anaerolineae bacterium | reverse complement strand
CCGACGCCGCCGGCCTGATGAGCTGGGACTGGGCGAACCAGCGGCTGGCCGCCGCCCGCAATTACTGGATCTGCACCGCCCGCCCGGACGGCGCGCCGCACGCCGCGCCAGTGTGGGGCGTCTGGGTAGACGGGATGTTGGCGTTTGGCTGCGCCCGTTCGTCGCGCAAGGCGCGCAACCTGGCCGCCGACCCGCGTGTGACGGTGCACCTGGAGAGCGGCGACGAGGTAGTGATCCTGGAAGGCCGGGTCGAAGTGGTGGCCGACCTGCCGCGGCTGGCGGCGCTCGGCCAGGCGTATGCTGCCAAGTACCCCTCGGTCACGGCGGATGTCCTGCAGGACCCGAACTCGGTATGCTTCGCGCTGCGGCCGGTGTTGGCGTTCGCCTGGCTGGAACAGAACTTCCCGAAGACGGCCACGCGCTGGCGGTTCCAGCCTGCGTGAAGCTGCTTTCACCCAATTCCAAGATTTATCCGGTATGATGAAAAAAACGAGGGACGAGCCGGCCGCCTGCGCCGGCGGTTTTTCATCTAGTTGAGGAGTTGAGGGCATGTTCAAACGACTGCTGATGACGGCGGCCTTCGCGCTCATGACCGTCACCGCCGCCGCGCAAAGCGGTGACATTCCGCCGGCGCTCATCGTCAACGATGAAGGCGGGCCGGTCTCGATCACCGGCTCTGTGACCTATACCAACCTGTTCTTCACCGCCGGCGTCAGCGAGCCGCTCATCATCCTGGAAGACCAGGCCGGCTTCGTGGATCGCAACCGCTACTTCATCATTCCGGTCGAATCGCAGGTGCTGGGGCAGATCACGTCTGACTTCTTCCAGTCGCCCTTCACCTACAGCCTGACGCTGCCCATCGAGCCGAAAGGCTCGCTGCGCGATGTAGACCAGGACGACCAGACGGACACCGGCGTCATGATCTTCGCCGTCGCCTACTGGGAGAACATCTGGGGCGACCCGTATCTAGAGGAGCGCGACCTGCAGGGCGGCGGCTGGTCAACGGCTTACGCTTCCACCCGCGTAGACCAGAACCCGGCGGCAGAAGGCGAGGTGCGGGGCGGCAAATACATCGTCTATGCGCCGGATGACCAACAAGGCTTCCCCTCCGGCTTCGGCGAGGACGGCAAGCTGTTCACCGCCGACGACCCGATCGTGCGCCTGCCGCAGGGCTACACGCTGGTGGACATGGACACTGACCCGTTCACCTTCGACCGGTCGCGCCGGCCGGTAGTTGATCTCATCGAGGGCGAGGAGGCGGAGCTCGACGATTTCTCCGGCCTGAGCTATGCCGAGGCCTTCGACGGCATGATCGAGATGATGCGCCGCGAATATGCCTTCACCGAACTGAAGAAGGTGGATTGGGACGCGCTGTCGGCGCAGTTCCGCCCGCGCTTTGAAGAAGCTGACCGCAGCGGCGACGCACAGACCTACTATCTCGCCCTGCGCGACTTCATCTGGGCGATCCCGGACGGCCATCACCGGGTGCCGCTAGTCGGGCCGCTGCGGTCGCTGTTCGAGCAGTCCATCAGCGGTGGCCTGGGCATGGCCATCCGCGACCTGGACGACGGCCGCGTGGTGGTCAACTTTCTGACGCCCGGCGGCCCGGCGGAGGAGGCCGGCATCCAGCTCCGGGCTGAAATCCTGGCGCTGAACGGCCAGCCCATCGGCGAGGCCATCCGCCAGACGCAGCCGTGGTCGGCGCCCTTCAGCACCAAGCACACGCTGCGCCTGCAGCAGCTCCGGTATGTCATCCGCTTCCCGCTGGGCCAACAGGTCGAGGTGACCTTCCGCAACCCCGGCGGCGAACCACAGACTGTCACCCTGACCACCGTAGATGAAACTCAGAGCTTCAACTTCTCTTCGTTCAACGTCGGTCTGAGCGGATTTGAGCAGCCACTGGAATATCGTCTGCTCGAAAGCGGCCTGGGGTACGTCAAGATCTACAGTTTCCTGGATGACAGCCGCCTGACGATCACGCTGTGGGAGCGCATGATCCGCGCCTTCAACGAAGCCGGCGTGCCCGGCCTCATCATTGACATGCGCCAGAACGGCGGCGGCAGCGGCTTCCTGGCCAACCAGATGGCGGCCTACTTCTTCAACGAGCCGCTGGCCATCGGCATCACCGGCCAGTATGACCGGACGCGCGGCGACTTCTACTTCGACCCGCGCGGTCTGCGGCGCTTCATCCTGCCGCCGCCGGAACTGCGCTACGGCGGCCGGGTGGCCGTGCTGATCGGGCCGAACTGTAACAGCGCCTGCGAGTTCTTCACCTACGCTCTGACGCTGCAAGACCGCGCCGCCATCGTCGGCCAGTACCCGACCGCCGGCATGGCCGGCAGCCAGAAAGCGTTCGTCATGCCGCCCGGCGTGGTGCTCCAGTTCTCGATCGGGCGGACGCAGGATGAGCAGGGCAACATCCTGATCGAGGGCACAGGCGTCGTCCCGACTGTGCTCGTGCCGGTGAACGAGGATACGCTGTTCAGCGGCGGCGACCCGGTGCTGGAAGCGGCCGTCGAGCACCTGAGCGGGTCATGACCCGTGCCGGCGTCTGAAGCCGGGGCGGCGCTTGCTACCCCGGCGAATCTCCTGTACCATGACGCCCATCTACGCGCAACCTGGGAGGCAGCAACCCTTATGAAGGCGGTCATTCTGGCGGCGGGCAAAGCGACCCGTCTGCGCCCCGTCACCCTCACCATGCCCAAAGCGTTGGTGCCCGTCGCCAACAAGACTCTCATCGGCTACGCCATTGACGTGCTGAAAAGCGCCGGCCTGACCGACATCGGCATCGTCGTCAACGATCTGGAGTCGCCCATCCCGCAGGCGCTCGGCAGCGGCGCGAGCATGGGCGTTCACCTGGAATACATCGTCCAGGCGGAGCAGTTGGGGCTGGCGCACGCCGTCAGCCTGTGCCGCGATTTCGTGGGCGATGAGCCTTTCTGCGTCTTCCTGGGCGATAACATCTTCCAGGACAAGATGGAACAGCTCTTCAACGGCTTCGCCGAGTCGGACGACGAGTCGGCCATCGCCCTGGGCGAAGTCTCCGACCCGTCGCGCTATGGCATCGCCGAAGTGACGCCGGGGCGCATCGAGCGCGTGGTGGAGAAGCCCAAAGACCCCAAATCGAACCTGGCCATCGCCGGCGTCTACCTGTTCCGCGCCTCGATCTTCGACGCCATCAGCCGCATCAAACCGTCCTGGCGCAACGAGCTGGAAATCACCGACGCCATCCAGACGCTGATTGACGACGGCCACCGCGTGCGCCCGTACATCCTGCGCGGCTGGTGGATTGACGCTGGCAAGCCGGATGCCATCGTACTGGCCAACCAGCTCGTGCTAGAAGAACTGCCGTACACGCCCGCGCCTGAAGGCCGCGACCAGATCATCGGGCGGTCAGAGGTATCGCACCGCGTCATCCTCGGCCAGAACACGCAGATCATCGACAGCGTGATCCGCGGGCCGGTCATCATCGGCGACAACGCGGTGGTGCGCAACAGCTACATCGGGCCGTACACCTCGCTGGGCGACAACGTCCAGATCGAGGGCAGCGAGATCGAAAACAGCATCGTGATGCGCAACTGCGTCATCCGCAACATCCCCGGCCGGCTGGACTCCAGCCTGCTGGCGGACAACGCGCAGGTGGTGTCGGCGCAGCGGATGCCGGCCACGCATCGCCTGATCCTGGCCGAGAACAGCTACGTGCAGTTGTGAGGCTCGCCCACTCGCGCGCCAGAGGAGAAGACATCATGTCCGCCCGTATACAGCAGTTGAAAGCCGATCTGGCCGCAGCCCGCCGCCGGCTGAACGCCGTCCTCGATCAGGTGGGCGACCGCTGGCACGCGCCAGTCTATACCGAAGGCGCAGCCTGGACGGTGCGCCAGGTCGCCATTCACCTGATGGTGAGCGATCAGGGACAGAACGCCACGCTCAAGGCGATCGCCCGCGGCGAAGAAGGCGTCCCGGCGGATTTTGATCTCGAACGGTATAATCGCCGCTCAGTCGAAAAACGCGCCGAAGCCAGCATCCCAGAAATTCGCGCGGCGCTGGCCGCCAGCTTCGCCGACCGCGAGGCCTGGCTGGACACGCTGGACGAGGCGCAGCTTGAACGGCAGGGGCGGCATGGCTCTGGGCAGGTGCTGACGGTCGCGCAAATCTTGGCCGTCATCGCCAACCATGACCGGGCGCATGCTGCCGACATCGCTCGCGCCCTCGGCCTAGAGTGAACTGGACCGACGGCGTCACAGAGGAAAAGTTGCATGAAGGTACTCATCGCTTACGCCAGCGCCCACGGGTCAACCGCTGAAGTGGCGCAGTTCATCGGCCAGGTGTTAGAAGAACGCGGTTCCGACGTGACGATCGCCAGCGTGGATGACGTGCAAAAGGTGGACGGCTATGACGCCGTCATCGCCGGATCGGCCATCCACGCCGGCATGTGGCTGACGCCGATGTCGCGCTTTCTCGACCGCTTTGAGCGCGAACTGGCTTCCCGCCCGCTGTACCTGTTCATCACCTGCATCCGCGTGCTGGAGCCCGACGGCTACGAGCACGCGCTCCAGTACTACGTCCATCAGGAGACGCTCCAGCAGCTCGGCGTGCGCGAGGTCGGCGTGTTCGCCGGCAAACTGCGGCTGGACGCCATTGATATGCGCGAGCGCTGGACGCTGTCGCTGCGCTACGATGGCGGCGTCATCCCTGGGGAATTCAACGATGACTTCCGCGATTGGGACGCCATCCGCGACTGGGCGATCAAAGTGGGCGAACGGTTAGAGAGCGCATGACCGCCCCGGCGACGCGCTGGCTTGATTGGGCGCGCGAACTTCAGGCCATCGCCCAAACCGGCCTGGCCTACGGTAAAGACCCCTTCGACGCCGAACGCTACGAGCGCATCCGGGCGCTGGCCGCCGAGATCGCCGCCCACCACACTGATGCGCCGGCAGCCCACATCCGTGATCTATTCGCTCAGGAGGCAGGCCACGCCACCCCCAAAGTAGACGCGCGCGGGGTGGTCTTCCAGGACGGCCAAATTTTGCTGGTGAAAGAACGGGCGGATGGGCGCTGGACGCTGCCCGGCGGTTGGGTGGACGTGGGCGAAGCGCCGTCTGAAGCCGTGACGCGCGAGGTCTACGAAGAAGCTGGCTGCCGCGTCCGCGCCGTCAAACTGCTGGCGGTCTACGACCGGAACCGGCATGGCCACCCGCCGCACATCTGGCACATCTACAAGCTGTTTTTTCTGTGCGAGCTGGACGGGACGCCTGATCCTTTGCCACCGAACCTTGAGACCGAGGCTGTGGCCTTCTTCGCGCCCGACGCGCTGCCGGAATTGGCCACCGGCAAAGTGACCGCGGCGCAGATCGCCCGTTTCTTCGAGCATCTGCGCCACCCGGACTGGCCGACCGACTTCGATTAGCGGCCGTTCACGGCGTCACGCGCCGCGCCAGCTCGCGCAGCGGGCGGCGGCGGGCAACCACGCGCGGCGGCTTCTGGGCGTAGTGCCATACCTCGTCGGCGATCGTCCACACCGCTTCCGGGCGTCCAAGCTGGCGGGCGCGCTCCGACCGGCGGCGCAGCCCGTCCACGCCTTCGGCCAGCCACGCCCCGACCGCATCAGCCACCGGGCCAGGTCCGGGGGTGAAGACGCCAGCGCCGTTCTCGACCACGAAATCGACGTTGCCTTCTTCCTGGCCTGGGATCGCGTCATAGATGAGCATTGGCAGCCCGGCGATGCACGCTTCGCTGATGGTGGCCGGGCCGGCTTTCGTCACCAGGATGTCGGCCGCCGCCATCAGCACCGGCATGTTCGTCACAAACGGGTAGATATGGGTGGGCTGATTCCATGAGTCCGACTGGAGCTTATCGCGCAGCGCCTGGTTGCGCCCAGCGATGATGATCAGTTGACAGCGATAACGGCGGCTGTTCAGAGCGCGGGCAGCTTGGTACAGCGGCCCCATGCCGTCGCCGCCGCCGACCAGCAGCACGGCCGGCAGCTCCGGATCCCACCCCAGTTCGCGGCGGGCGGCAGCCTTGTCTGTCAGCCGTTGGGCGAAGCTCGGATGCACCGGCAGCCCAGTGATGCGCATCTGGTCGGGCTTCAGGCCGGCCAGCAGGCCGCGCTCATAGGCGATGCGCGTCGGAACCAGGCAGCGGTCTACCCGCCGGTCATACCAGAACATGTGCGTGGATACCAGATCCGTCACCACCGTCACGAACGGCGGCTGACGCTGCAGCCGCATCACCGCCCGCACCGACGGCCGATTGAGCAGCGAATGGACGCATACCACCACGTCGGCCGGGTGTTCGCGCAGCATTCGCTTCAGCCCGCGCTCGATCGAGACGTACATCGTATCGGATAGCAGGCGCGCCCGACTGTGCGAGTTGGTCAGGCGGTAGCTCATCCCCCACGAGGTTTTGCTGCGGTTCACGATCCAGGGGTACATCTCCGGCATGTATTTGAACGGGAAGGGCGTGTACGAACGGAACACATCCACCAGATCCGCTTGGACTTCGCCTGGATGCCGGAGGAAGAGCGCGTCGCGGATGGCTTCCGCCGCCGCCCGGTGTCCCCCGCCGGTATCTGAGAACAGGAACAAAACTCGTTTCATCGGTTCGATTCCTCCTCGCGCTTCCCCTGACCACTGCTGACGATACGCTTCAACCGCTTGTAGAACACCGGACGTTCGAGCAGCACCCGCCGGTCACAGCCCAGGCAGCGCAGGCCAACGTCCACACCCACCCGCCAGACTTCCCACTGATCGCTGCCGCACGGATGAGGTTTGCGCATCTGCACGCGATCCCCGACGGCGATAGGCGGCCTCAGACTGTTCAATGTCCGCGCTCCTCATCCTGCCGCACGCTTCCCACTATAGCACAATCCCCGCTGACCGCCGCCTGCCTGACGTTCATCAATCCCTCAGTCTGCATCATTACAGCTCATCCTACGGGTATGCTATACTACAGACGCCGTGCGTCAACAGTGAATTGGAGCGCCGCCTCGTGCTGCTGTTTAGTAACCTCAATCCTCAGATGATCCTCGCCGTCCTGCTGGCCGTCTTGATCGGCATGACGGTGCATGAGTTCGCCCATAACCTCATCGCCTACCAGATGGGCGACCCTGTCCCGGCGCGCGAAGGCCGGCTGACGCTCAACCCGATGGTGCATATCAATCCGGTCGGCTTCCTGATGTTCGTGCTGATCGGCTTCGGCATCTTGGGCAGCGCGCCCATCGCCGCCCACCGGATGCGCAATCCGCGTTGGGGCTTCCTGGCGGCGGTGGCCGCCGGGCCGCTGTCCAACCTGCTGGTCGCGGCCGTGTTCGCCTTGGGACTGCGTTTCTTGGGACTCAGCCCGCTGGAAATCTTCCAGGCTGTCTTCCTCGGCCAGGCGTCCGGAGCGATGGGGCTGGTGGCGCTGCTCTTCGGCCAGATCGTGTTCTGGAACGTGCTGCTGTTCGTCTTCAACATGCTGCCGGTGTTTCCCATTGACGGCTGGCATATCGTGCTGGCGCTGCTGCCGCCTGACTTAGCCTACACCTGGCAGCGCTATGCCCAGACCACCAACTACATCCTGCTCGGCTTGATCTTGCTCAGCTTCCTGCGTATCCCCGGCCTGAACATCCTGGGGACGCTCATCAGCCAGCCGACGTTCTCGATCACCCGGTTTCTGATCGGTTTCTGAGCGATGCCCGCCCGTTCTCGCCTGCAACAGGGACTGCGGGCATTGCTGGCCTTCAGCCGCCCGGTTGATCGCCACCTGGCCGCCGCCTTCCTGACGCCGGAACTGTTCGCGCTGTTCAATCGTCTGCAGCGCAGCGAACAGCTTCACAGCCTCAATGTGCTGCGCGTGGTGCTGTCCCAGGGGCCCACCCCGCCCGACCTGGCCGCCGCGGCGCTGCTGCACGACGTGGGCAAAATCCGCTGCCGGCTGGCCGTATGGCAGAAGACGCTGGCCGTGTTGGTGCGCGCCTTCGCCCCGCGCCTGTACCGCCGCTGGGCGGATGGCGACCCGGCGCAGCGCTGGAACCAGCCGTTCGCTGTGGCCGTTCACCACCCGGCCTGGGGCGCGGAGCTGCTGGCCGCGGCGGGCGCGTCCGACACCCTGGTATGGCTGGTCGCCCATCACGCCGACGATCCGGCGCGTTGGGCACAGCACCCCAACCTCTACTTATTACAACGCTTGCAGTGGGCTGACGATGCGAATTAGCCCGCCGCGAACAGTCGGGTGGCACAAATTGGAGCGGTGACGATGGCAACCATATCTATAGCAGTTCTAGGTCTAGGGCGGTTGGGCGCGTCAACCGCGCTGGCGCTCAAACGTTACAGCCAGCAGAAAGACGCGCAGCATATCTTTGACATCACCTGCGCCGACCTGCGCGCAGGCGTGCGCGACGACGCGCAGAAACTCGGTTTGCCCGGCAAGCTGGAGCGCGACGTATTCAAGGCCGCCGCCGGGCGCGATATCCTGGTGCTGGCGCTGCCGTACGCCGACGGCGAAGCCGCCTACCGCGGGCTGGCAGACGTGCTGCGCCCCGGAGCCGTAGTGCTGGACATGTCGCCGCTGAAGCAGCCGCCGCTGGCCTGGGCGCAGAAGCACCTGCCGCCGCAGACGCACCTAGTGGGCATCACCCCTATCCTCAACCCCAAATACTTGTTCGATGGATTGGAGGACACCGCCCACGCTCAGGCCGACCTGTTCGACAAAGGCACGATGCTGCTGATGCCGGGCGTGACCTGCGTGCCCGAAGCGGTGGAGCTGGCGGCTGATTTCGCGACTGTCTTGGGCGCCAAGCCCCATTTCCTCGACCCCGCCGAACACGACAGCCTGGCCGCGCTCACCGAAGGGCTGCCCGCGCTGTTGGGCGTGGCGCTGTTCGCGATAGCCGCCCGCAGCCGCGGTTGGCCGGACGCCCAGCGGCTGACGAACCCGGCCTTTGGCCGCCTGACGCGCCCGCTGTACGACACCCACCCTGATGATCTGCGTGATGACTGGCTGGACAACCGCGCCAACCTGCTCATCCAGCTTGACGCCCTGCTGGAGACGCTGCGGGCGCTGCGCGGGGTGCTGGCGGCGAATGATCGCCCGGCGGTCGAGGCGCTGCTGTCCGAGGCGGCGGATGCCTACAGCGCCTGGATCAACCGGCGCGTCAATGGCCGCTGGGAGGATGACCTCAACGCTCCCCAGCCACCGCCCGGCGGCACGATGCTCAACACGCTCATGGGCGGCTTCCTGGCCCGCCGCCTGACCGGCCGCAAGGATGACGACTCGCGCTGAGATCACCCTGACTTATCGGCCATGTGCAGCAGCGTCTCCGCCGTGATCGAGTCCACGCCGTAGTAGCGGGCGGCGCATTGGTTCACCCATCCGCGCGGGTCTGGCTCCAGCGTGTCTAGGCCGCTGCGCGCGCCGATGTCGTAGCGCAGCATCTGCACGCTCACCTGCCGCTCGCCGGCGGCGGCCGCCCTCTGGATGATCGCTTCGCGGGCATCCCACTCCGCCGCAAATGTCTGATAGTCGGGCATAGCGGCCAGCGCCCGCCCGACCGACAGTCCCGGCCCGATGATCAGCGCGACCGCCGTCAGCAGCGCCGCCCCTACCTGCGCGCTGGGCGTCACCTGGCGCAGGCTGCCGCGCGCGCCCAACCCCATCAACACGCCCCAAAAAGCCGCCGTGACCGTCAAGACGAACTGCGCCAGAAAGTAGATGCGCGCTGACGGCGGCGTCGACATGGCATACAGCGGCGGCCCTAGACAGGCCATCACCAGCAGCAGCGCCGCCGCCGCCGACAGCGCCAGCAGCCGCCGGATCAGGCGCGGGGCAGGACGCAGGCTGGCCGGCGCGAACAGGAAGGCGATCACGCCTGGCACGACCAGCGCCGTCAGCAGCGCCGCCGGGGCGAACACGCCGATGGCGATCACGCCGTAAGACAGCGACACCACCAGCGTCTGCGCCGCCACCGCCAGCAGCCCAGCGCGGTTGGGGAACTGTGCCGCCCGCGCCGCATTGCCGGGCGAGAGCAGGATGACCGCCGCCGCCAGCAGCGACGCCGCCAGACCAGTGGCCAGCAGCCCCAGCGCCGGCCGCCGGACTGTTGGCGGCGCGAAGGCCAGGACGGCTAAGGCCATCAATCCTAATGCCGCGATCTGCAGCGCCACGTAGACTTCAGCCAGACCGCCCGCCAGGAACAGCAGCAGCCCGGTGATCACATGCGCTCGCACGCCTGCTCGCGGCAGCGCCCGCAGACCGTAGCCCACCCAGATGAGCAGCAGCGCCAGCGGCCAGGTATACGGGATGACCGCGCCCGCCCAATACAGCGACTGGAGCAAACTCGGCGCTCCGTCGAACGTCGCAAAAACTATGACCGCCGCCAGCACGGCCGCCAGCCAACCCGGCCGCGGCAGCCCTAGCCGCGCCGTGATCGGGCGCTGCGCCCAGATCGCCGCCCCCAACCAGGCCAGCAGCGTCAGCGCCGGCGATACCGCGCTGAACGCCGGCCAGGCTGATCCCTACCCAGGTCGTCGGCGTCCCGGCCCAGTGGTAGTACCACCAGCTCACCGATCCAATCAGCCCATGCTCGCGCGCCAGGGCAGCGGTGCAGTAGTCATCGGCGATGAACCGGCTGGAAACGCCGTTGACCGCCCAAACTGCCAGCGGCAGCAGCAGGACGACCAGCGCGATCACGACCAGACGGTCGAGCCAGACGTTGCGAAGGGACATACGGGACTCCTTCCCATGGGACGGTGCGCTGGAATCATCATACACCGGGGATGACGTCCTCAGTGTAAACGTCGGCTCCAGCCTGACGCGGCTGTCAGTCCGTATTGAACCGCTCTGGCCTTGGCTGAGCGGGCATGTTAAAATCTAACTTTGAAGTGAACGACACGGTATTCTCCCTGTCGGGCGGTTGACCAGATCCTGCCTGGACGGATACACCGCGACGATGATCCTGTCTGAACTGCCTGAACTCGAACAGACCATCGGCGAGATGGTGCTGGATTTGCTGCGGGCGCGCCATGAGCACCCCGAACTTGTGCTCAGCCCGCCGCTGGACACGCGCGGCGAGATCGCGCCCAACGCTGTGCGCGTGACACAGCACTACACAGCGGCGCTGCTGGCTTACGGTTTCGAGCCGCAGCAGGCCGAACTTCAGGAAGCGGCCGAGTGGTTTACCACCCCTTTTACCAGCGATACGCGCCGCCGCATTGACGCGGTTGAGATGAACCGCTTGGAAGCGCTTCTCAGCCTCTTGCCCGACCATCCGTCTGTGCTGCCCCGCTTGCAGCGGCTCCTGCAGCAGCGCACGCCAACGGACTACTTCGACATCCAGACTGGCGATCTGGCGTTCGACACGCTGTGGGCGATCAAAGTGATGGCGCAGGCGCGCGCCGCTGGCGTCCTCAACGGGCTGATGACTGACGCCGAACTGCGCCGCTGGGCCAACCAGGTGATGCGGAACACCCATCGCGATAAAGACCTGGCGCTGGCGCTGCGGCTGCGGCATGAGCTGGTCGGGCGGCTGACGCCGGCGCAGCAGCGCCACTACCTCGACGACCGGCTGATCCGCTCCGCCGAACAGGGCGGTGGGCTGTGGGGCTTCAGCCAGGACATGGCCGCCATCGTCAAGTCTATGCAGCTTCAGCAGCTCACGCCGGATCTGATCGCCGACTACCGCGAGGTCTTCCGCGAGACCATCCTCAGCACCTGCTACGTCGTCGAGAATCTGATGCCGCTGCTGCCGGCATACCCCCAGCTTGAGCCAGCCTTGAAGCGCGCGGTTGAACTGTGGTGGGACGTTTTCCACGGCGCGAACGCCGTCAACACGCTGCGTATGCTGTTCCCTGCGCCCTACGACTACCTGTTGATCGTCGCGCGCACGCTGGTTTCCCTGCGCGCTTATCTAGGCCAGCCGCTCATCCGCTGGGGCGCGGCCTACATCCATCGCAAGCTGGCGGCGCAGCAGGTGCGCGCTATCGAACCGCCCGATACCGAAAATATCAAACGGGCGCTGAAGAACTGGATTCAGATCGACCTGGACAAACCGCCGGAACAGCTGCGCCTGGGCATGTCGGACTCCAACATCGTCCGCATCCGTCCGCGCATCTGCAACCCGCTGGAGCCGGACAACGACGCCTTCCGGCTGCACATCCCCAACGCCGACTCGCTGGTGGTCAAGTACGGGCCGGTGGAAGAGATTGACCTGGAGCGCCAGAACTACACACGGCTGCCTGCGGCCGTGCGCGACTGTTTCGTCAACATCCCCCAACCGAGCTACGTGGACGAGACGCACCGGCGCGCCTTTGTCATCATGGCTGACCTGCACCGCTACCGCACGCTGTACGAGGCGGTGCAGAAAGTGCCTCAGATCCAGGATGCGCTGGCGGCGGAACTGCCGGCTTTCCTGCTGCGGGTGCATCAAGGAGATGGGCGCGAGCGACGCAGCGGCGCTGACGGACTGCTGTGGCTGTTGTATCTGCAGCCGATGCAGCAGCACATCCGGCGTGTCTTCGGCTACATCCTAGAGAACCGGCTGCTGGACAGCGAAGACCGGATAGGCAGCGCGGTCGCGCTGCAGCAGTCGCTGCTCGATATGGTCGGCCACCTGGTGCGCCGTCAGCTTGAGCTGGAACACTTCCCAGTGGTGTGCATGCACGGCGACCTGCATTCGCGCAACATCATGGTGCGCCGGCTGAAGCCGCACGAACGGCCAGAAGCGGACGGCGAACTCGACTTCAAGCTGATTGACCTGGAGAAATTTCGCCGCAGCGGCGACGCCGCGCTGGATGCCGGCGAGCTGCTGGTAGACTTGGAACTGCTGCGCGCCCCGCGCAACATCGCCCCCGACCGCGACCCGGTGGTGGCGCTCATGCGCAGCCTGGAGCAAGCGTACACCGCCTTCGCCCGCGAGCGCGACGACGACACCTTCGGCCTGCGGGTGCGGCTGGCGCAGGCGCGCTCCCTCATCCGCATCGCCAAAGGGCGCACCAAAGCGGGCGACTTGGCTCTGCGTGAAAGCCGCAAGGGGCCGGCCATCCGCGTCGCTTTCGACGCCCTGAATGACCTCGAACAGGCGCGCGACCATCTCCAGGCGGTGATCGCCGGCCTGTGATACGCGCGGTCGGCGCTTGCCCAACGGGGCTTGAAGCGCCGCGCCGGGCGGGTTTATAATGCCGCGGTTGCGTCCTTTCATCTCTGTTTCAGAAAGATCGCCTCATGACCATCAAAGATGAGCTGCTCCAGCGGTTGAACCAGCGCACCGCCTGCGTGGGCGTGGTCGGTCTGGGTTATGTTGGGCTGCCGCTGGCTGTTGAATTCGCCGAGGCCAGTTTCTCGGTCATCGGCGTTGATTTGTCTGCTGAAAAGGTGGCGCTGCTGAACCGCGGCGAAAGTTACATCCTGGACATTCCCACCGAGCGCCTGAAGCCGCTGGTGGAGAGCGGCAGGCTGCGCGCCACCACCCGCTACGAAGACCTGCGCCAGGCAGATACCGTCAGCATCTGTGTGCCCACGCCGCTGCGCAAGACCAAAGACCCAGACATGTCCTACGTGATCGAGTCGGTGGACGCGGTCGCCGCCATCAGCCACGAGGGGATGCTGGTCGTGCTGGAGAGCACGACATACCCCGGCACGACCGAAGAGATCATCGTGCCGCGCCTGCTCAACAACGGCTTACGCGTGGGCGAAAACGTGTTCGTGGCCTTCTCGCCTGAGCGCGTAGACCCCAGCAATCCCCGCTATGGCATCCGCAACACGCCCAAAGTGGTGGGCGGTGTGACGCCCGCCTGCACTGAGGTGGCGGTGGCGCTGTACAGCACGGCAGTAGACCGGGTTGTGCCGGTATCTACCCCTACAGCGGCTGAGATGGTCAAGCTGCTGGAGAACACCTTCCGCGCCGTCAACATCGGCCTGGTGAACGAGATGGCGTTGATGTGCGACAAGCTCGGCATCAACGTCTGGGAAGTCATCCATGCCGCCGCCACCAAGCCGTTTGGGTTCATGCCCTTCTACCCCGGCCCCGGCCTGGGCGGTCACTGTATTCCGGTTGATCCCCACTACCTGAGCTGGAAGCTGAAGGCGCTGAACTACAACGCCCGCTTCATCGAACTGGCCAGCGAGATCAACACCTCGATGCCGCTGTATGTGGTGAACAAGGTCATGAACGCGCTCAACGACGATCGCAAAGCGCTGCGCGGCTCGAAGGTGGTGGTGTTGGGCGTCGCCTACAAGCGCGATGTGAACGATGTGCGCGAAAGCCCGGCGCTGGACGTCATCAGTCTGCTGCAGGAACGCGGCGCGGATGTGGTCTACCATGATCCCTACATTGATCAGGTGCGGCTAGAAGGCGACGCCGTCATGGCCAGCGCGCCGTATTCCACCGATCTGCTCGAATCGGCGGACTGTGTGGTGATCATCACCGACCACTCGAAGTACAACTGGCAGGAAGTGCTCGACCACAGCCGCCTGGTGGTGGACACTCGTCATGCCACGCCGCCGCGCACCGGCCAAGCGCGCGTCGTGCTGCTGTAAGATCGGTTGTGCGCTCAGGGCGGCGCGACTATACTGATCTCCAGAATGCCAACCTGGCTTTTTCACATCAGGGGTTGACAAGATGGAGTTACCCTTCCACCTACGCGCGCTGCCGCCCGAAGCGCTGGATGTGCTGCGGTTCTTCAGCCAGCTTGATGAGCCGGTCGCCCACGCCGCCTACATCATCGACGAAATCGGCATGAGCGAACGGGTCTTCGGTAAGGCCATCCGGCGGCTGGTCACCAAGGGCTATGTCCAGATGGCAGGGGATCAGGTGTACCGCCTGACGGATCAGGGCTACAGCGCGGTTGACGAACTGTCGCAGTACGATGAGCTGATAGCCGACGATGAAGCCATCGAGATCGAACCCGCGCCCCCGGCGACGCAGGTCTCACGCCGGCTGGTGCTGGCGCTGCCGCGGGCGCTCGTGGCCGGCGCTCCGACCACAATCATCCTCGGTTTTGACCGTCCGCGCTCCGATGAGCTGCTGGCCGCCCCGGTCGAGCTCGTCGCGCGGCTGTCGGTCATCAACGGCGAACCCTCGCGCCCGGCTGAGGCGGTGTTTTCCTTAGAAAATGAGCCGCAGCAGCGGAACTTCTCCATCACACCGGGGTTATATAAACGGGTTCGCATTCGCGTCAAAGTCTTCCAATTGGGGCCAAACCCGGACGATATCAACGTCGCGGGCGGCCTCTACGTGGACGCAGACGTGCTGCCGACCCTTGATTCTGCGCAGACGGCATTCATTGCATACGGTGCTCATGTTAAACTCACAATCTAAAGTCGGAGCAGTCCACAAGAGTCTCTCCATCCGCTATCCACGCCGTCAGCTCGTCCGCGCTCCGATGCGCCTGGCCGGCCGCGCTTTGATGCGCGCGTTCACCCGGACGACGATCATCGGCCTGGAAAACCTGCCCAAACACGGGCCGCTCATCCTGGTGGGCAACCATGTCGCCCTGCTGGAAGCGGTGATGATGGTGCTGTATGCACCGTGGTACATCGAGTTAATCGGCACGGGCGAGATCCCGCTCGACCCGCGCTACGCGCCGCTCATCCACGCCTACGGCTTCATCCCCATCAGGCGCGGCGAGGGCGACCGCCGGGCGATGAGCATGGCGCTGGATGTGCTCAAACAGGGTGGCGTCGTTGGCATCTTCCCCGAAGGCGGCATCTGGGAGAGCGCCTTCAAGCGCGCGCGCACCGGCGTGGCCTGGCTCAGCTATCACGCCAAGGCCCCAGTCGTGCCGATCGGCTTCGGCGGCATCGACGGCGCGCTGGCCAAAGCCTTCCGCCTCAAGCGGCCGCATGTCTCGATGAACATCGGCCACGTCATCCCGCCCGTTCAGGAAGACGGCAGCGATCGTCCGCTGAAAGTCATCCTGGAAGAAAGCGCGCACGCTATCATGCGGCGAGTGGAAGCCTTAGTCCCCGAAGAGGACAAGCAGCGCTGGAATCGGATCAAGGACGAGCGCTTCGAATTGGAACTGCGCGTCGAACGCCCGGATGGGTTGGTGATGCCGCTGCCGCCGGAACTGACGCTTGAGCGCCCGGACATGCTCGCCAAATTCTTCCACCGTCCGCTGCTGCTGGATGTGATGGCCCGCAACCTGCGGCTGCCGGTGCAGGCGCTCCAGCGGATTGATGTCGAGCGCGACCCGCGCCGTCTGGCCGACGCCGCCCAGACCGCGCTCAATTACCTGGACCAGAATCCTCACTTTCTCACCTACCGCTTCGGCAACGATCAAGGGAAATGGATGCGGCGCGGCCTGGTGCAGCTCCGCGATATCGGCCGTTGGGCCGCCAGCCAGGGCTACCGCCTGACGCTGATGCCGATCCGCCGCTACCGCCGCCGCGGCAGCGATGAGGAAATTGTCGAGCGCCGCGTGGGCGAGCTTCCGCCGCTGTAGTTCACACGGCAGTGGCCACACCCTGCGCTGTGCCGCTCATGCGCATGAGGCAATCAACGAACTAACAGCCACACGAGCGAAAGCTAGTCTAAGGTCGGAAGCGCAGTTCGGGCGGGACGAACGTCGTCACGCGGAAGGGGACGGCGGCGCTCCGCTGGCGCGCGCCATCGGCCATGAGCGCCTCGGCGACGAGTTCATACTGGCCGGGAGCCAGCGTCCACCACAGCGCCCACGGGGATTCGGTCACCGTGCCCAGCGCCTCGCCGTTCAGCCAGTAGGTCACCGCGCGCGTGCCGGGCGGCGCGCCCACCGTCAGCCGCAGCCGCTGGTGAGCGGCCGGCACGACCGGGGAGATCTGAAACACCGTGTACGGGTCAGGCTCCAGCAGGCGCAGGCCGAGGGAGTCATCGGGCGCAGCCGGCCGAGCGCTGACCGGCGGCTGGCGCAGCCCGCTGCGGATAGCCCAATCCCGCGCCTCCTGCGGTAGCACCACATAGACCTGCCGCGCGCGCCGTTCCGGCGGCGTCGACTCATCCGCCAGGAAGCCGGTGGCCGTGTCAATCTCAAACGCTCGGTACAGATTATCCGGCTCGGTCGGTTCAGTGCCCTCGATAAACCACTCTAACCGCCGCAGCGGGCAGTCGGGCGTCGGCAGCAGGCCGCTGAGCGCGCACACCTCCCGCCGCACCAGGCCCGGAGGCTGCGGAAACGCCAGCTCCGGCTGGCCAACCAGGACGCGCCGCATGAAGGCGTTCCAGATGGGCGCTGCGCCGCTGACGCCAGTCACCTCACGCATGGGCGTGTTATCGGCATTGCCCACCCACACCCCAACCACCAGATTGGGCGTGTAGCCGACGATCCAGTTATCGCGGAAGTCGGTGGTCGTGCCGGTTTTAGCCGCCGCCGGCCGCCCGATGTTGAGGGCGCTGTTGGCGCCGAACGACGGGATGCGGGCGTTGTCGTCGCTCAGGATGTCGGTGATGAGGAACGCGACTCGCTCGTCAATCACCCGCGTCTCCAACCGCGGCGGCGTCCACTGGTACAGCACCTGTCCCTCGTGATCGCTCACCTTCAGGATGAGCGTCGGCTCGATCCGGTAGCCGCCGTTGGCGAAGATGGCGTAGGCCTGCGTCAGATCGAGCAGGCGCACCTCGCCGCCGCCCAGCGTCACCGCCAGATCCAGGGTGGGATTGGCCGCCAGCGTCTCGACGCCTGCGTTTTTGAGCAAGCCGATCAACGCCGGCAGCCCGATCTCCCGCAGCGCCACCACCGCCGGGATGTTGAACGACGACGCCAGCGCCTCGCGCACCAGCACCGGACCGTGTTCGACCAGCCCAAAGTTGGCCGGCGTATAGCTCTCCAGCTTGCGCGTGATGAACGGCGTCTCCACATCCAGGATCATGGTCGCCGCCGTCCAGGGATGCGGCCGCGTCGGATCCATCGCCGCCGCATAGGTGAACGGCTTGAGCGCGCTGCCGGGCTGGCGAAGCGCCAGCGCCGCGTTGACCGCCCCATCAATGCGCTCATCGAAATAATCCGGGCTGCCTAACAGCGCCAGCACCTGGCCAGTGTAGGGATCCAGCGCCACCAGCGCCGCGTTGTGCGCCCCCGCTGGCACTCTGCCGGGCAGCGTCGGGTTATTGAGGCGGTAAAGCTGCGCCTGAACGATCTCCTGAGCTAGATTCTGCCAGCTCAGATCGATCGTGGTCACTACGTCCAGCCCGCCGCCGTAGACCTGCTCCGGGAACTGGCGTTGAAGCTGCGTCCAAACGGCCATGACGGCGTGCGGCGCCAGGATCGGAAACGGCGCTGCCGCGAACTGGAGCTCATCCTGATAGGCGGCGTCGGCCTCAGTCGAGGTGATGTAGCCGTTCTGCGCCATCAGGTTCAGCACTGCCTGCTGCCGCGCGCGCGCCGCTTTCAGGTTGGTCAGCGGGTCATAGGCCGCCGGCGCCTGGATCAGCCCGGCCAGCAGCGCGCACTCGGCCAGCGACAGCTCCGGCGCCGACTTGCCGAAGTAAGCCCGCGCCGCCGCCTCGATGCCATAGGCCAGGTTGCCGAAGTAGCTCTGGTTGAGATACAGCGTCAGCACTTCAGCTTTGCTGTAGACGTTCTGCAGCCGGATGGCCAGCAGGCTCTCGCGCAGCTTGCGGCGCAGGCTGCGCTCTACGCGCTGTTCTGGATCGAGCAGCAGATTACGGGCTACCTGCTGGGTGATGGTGCTGCCGCCGGCCAGCACCTCGCCGCCGCGCAGGTTGATCCACAGCGCCCGGATGATGCCGGTCACATCCACGCCGGGGTGGTCGTAAAAATTGGCGTCCTCGGTGGCGATCACCGCCTTCACGCAGTGGTTGGGGATCTGCTCCAGCGGCAGCGCCGTGTTACGC
>CALAJK010000061.1 GCA_937922795.1 uncultured Anaerolineae bacterium | reverse complement strand
CGGCGCGCCGCTAATGTGGAGCGCAAATGTCCCCAAAAACATAGAGTCAGTTGGCTGAGAACCGGACATAAAGGGTTGACAAGTTATGAGGGAGACAAGCAAGAGGAGGGTGAGCCATGGCACTGCGCAGTGAAGCATGGGATCAATAATCAGGTGTATTTAGCGACCTTTGACACGCTGATGGGTGACCAGCGCACGAAAACGACGTTTGCCGAGGTCATCCGGGGAATTATCGGCAGCGACAGTCTGTACGCCTTGCGGATTGCCCGTTTTTCCCCCCAAACTGGCCCGCAGCCAGTGGGCTGACAAACGGGTACGGCGGATGGCAACCGGGGAGAGTACGGGACGCAGTCGGTTGGACGCCGACAGCCTGACGGCGGTGCTGCGCGAAGAAGCGATCGCCTTGGCCGGTGACCGATGCGGCCGGCGCGCTGCGCAGCTTCCGCTTCTACCGCCGCCGCTTGTCGGTGGAGGACACCTTCAAATTCGTCAAGACCTGTTTCGGCGCGGAGCCGGTGCGGATGCTGGCGTTCGAAGCCGTCCGCACGCTGGTGGCCTGCGCGTGGGTGGCCGCGGGTTTCCTGTTCCATCTCGGCTTGACCCTTGACCACTGGCAAGTGCGCTAGCAAGCGCACTTAAGTGGCTGGGAGCCGCGGGCGAACCGACCGCCGGGCAAACTGATCTTGACCCGCGGCTTACCGCGTGTGCTCGATCTCTTGGCAACCCATGCCATTTTAGAGCGGCACCTCGAGGAACACGGGGATTTACCCCCTTCGTCAGGCGTTTGTTCGCCGCTTATGGCTTCTCCCTTCGCCACTAATTTATGTCCGGTTCTCAGCGAAATTTGAAATCCAGGGCGCGTCTGCCGACTGCATGGCATCATGGCCGAACCCAGCCGCCTTTTTCGGCGTTCTGGCCTGTTTGGCCGGCAACCCATGCTAGCCTACGGACGGCTTCTGTGCCATGATTATGTCATAATCGGCAGCAACTAAGCGCGCAGCGCGGAGGCTGTGTGAAGAAAGTCGTCAAAGTCCTCAGACAGCGTAACTGGACAGAAGCGGAGCTGCGCGCAGCCCATTTTCACTACTATGAACCGCGCAAGCGGGTGGTGATGGTCCAGGTTTTGAAGGATACCATCCACATCAAAATGACGCTGGAGACGCTGGTGGCGCGCACCGGCAGCGTCATCTGCTATGACCCGGGCGCGGCGCGGCGCGAGCGCCTGGAGGATTACGACCACTGGCCAGTGCGCGCCGACCTGTTCCAGAAAACCTACCGCCCCTGGCGCGAACCGGACTGGCATCCGAACGCCGCCGAACGCCATCTGATGCAGCTCGGCTGTTTGCCCTATTACAAACACACCGGCGTTTGGGCGCAGCGGCTCACCCGGCCGATCTACTTGCAGTCGCTCGAAAGCCCGCAGCCGGTGTTGGTGCCACCCGGGCGCTGGTTGTGCATCGGCTCTCAAGGCGAGCCGTACCACATGAACGACCGGGAATTCCGCGAACGCTACCTGGTCCCGGTCGAGGATCTGCCATGAACACCGGACGGCGGCCATGCTCAGCCACATCTTGATCCCGCTGGACGGGTCAAAGCTGGCCGAACACGCCCTGCGCCCGATCAAACATTTCCTCAAGCCCGGCGGACAGGTCACGCTGCTGAGCGTCGTCAGCGACGCCAGCAGTCTGCCGCAGGTCGGCGACGCGCCGCTCGACCGCTACTTGGAGCAGATCGCCGCCCGCCTGCGGCTGGACGGTTTCAGCGCCCGGATCGAGATCGTCGCCGGCGACCCCGCCGACAGCATCGTGGCGCGAGCGCAGCAGTTGGGCGTTGACCTGATCGTCATGTGCACCCACGGCCGTTCCGGGCTGGAGAAGCTGCTTTACGGCAGCGTCACCAGCCGGGTACTGGCGGTCACCACTTGTCCCGTGCTGGTCATCCCCAACCGGGTGCGCCAGGAGCGCCCAGCGTCAGAGGCGTCTGGAGCCGCCGACACCCATTTGGGCTGGGCCGGCTGAACGCGCCGGCGTGCCTCGACCTTCCCAGCCAATCCAGGTCGCAAACGCGGCTAACGAAAAGCCGGCGGGCGCTCGCGTTTGAGCGTGCGATCGACCGGCGCCACTGGCCAGCGCGCGCGCCGCGCCGGGCGGTAGTCCGGGTTCTTCCACACGATCAGTACCCCCCAACCGCAGGTTTCGGGATCGGACACGTAGTTCGGGATCAGCGTATGAACCCGAAAGCCCTTGTGTAGTTGTTTGGTCAGGTTGGTGTCGAAATAGATGCCCGCCTCAACGCCCCGAACGTAGTCTTCCACCGGGACACGGTCGGCATAGCGGTAGTAATCAATGATGGCGCTGCCCGCGATCATGCCGCGCAGGTTCAACTGGCGCAGCACCGCAAAGCGGGCGTCCATCAGCCGGCTGCCTACGCCGTGCCCACGATAATCCGGATGCACGCACGACTCGACGCCGTACATCCAGTCGCCGTTCGGGACATGGGTCGTCAGTCAGCCGTAGCCGATGGTGTACCACCAGGGTTCGAGCCGGGGCCGCCGAGGGTTGAAGGTGGTTCGCATGCTGGCCGTCAGGCCGACGACGCGGTTGGTCTCCGCCTCGACGGCGATGAACTGGCCCTCCGGGAACACCTTCAAGTGGTGGCGGAAATGGTCGGCGGTGAGGGTGTCCTCGCTCTCGCGGGGGTTCACCCGGTACACCGTCGCCATCAGCGCCTCCATCTGCTCGGCGTAGGCCTCCGAACTGGGCAGGATGTGGATGGGACTGGCAGGTTGGGTACTCATACAGACAGCGGTCTTCGCTTCACTCCTTGTCTTATGCCGACGATGCCGGCTGCGGTCAGCGCCGCTGGCCGGCGCAGTTCACAGCAGAGCTGCTCTGCTGCTAGATGCCTTGATAAGACCAGGCGGCCTGGTCAGGCTGCGAGCGATGCGCCGCCCGCGCCGGAACACGGTCAGATAGCTGGTAATCCGGGTTTTCCCACACGATCAACGCCGCCCATCCCCGCGTGCTGGGATCAATCGTATAGTTGGGGATGAGGCCGCGAACCCGGAAGCCTTTGCGCAGCTGCTTGCTCAAGTTGCTGTCGAAGCGCCGTCCTTGGACGACCTCGCGCACGTAGGCCTGCGGCGTGAGCTGGTCGCTCACCCGCCAGTAGTCCCGGAACAGGCTGCCCGCGACCATGCCGCGCAGGTTCAGCGCCCGCGCCAGTTGAAAACGCGCTTCGATGAGCTGTCCGCCGATGCCTAGTCCCTGGTAGGCCGGGTGGACGACCGAGTCCACGCCGTACAGCCAGTCGCCATCGGGTTGGTGCGTGGTCAGTCAGCCGCCGCCGGTGGACTCCGTCCACGAGCCGAGGAACGGCCGGGCAATGTCCAGGTTCATCCGCAGGCTGGTCGTCACGCCGACCACTCGGTCGGCAGCGGTATCCAGCGCGATGAACTGGCCTTCGGGGAAGATAGCGAGGTGCTGAAGATACTTTTCCGCCGTCAAGCATTCGTCGCAGCCGTCCGCGTCGGCGGCTGAATAGCCATAGGCGGCCTGATGGCAGGCGGCCATCTGTTCGACATACTGCAGCGCGCTGGGGATGACGATGATAGGCGCATCCCCGCTCTGTCTATGCCGGTAGTGATATTTGTAAGCGTTCATGATCGTTCCTCATCTCAACTCCATCGGTTACCGGTTTGGTGATCGCCCAGACCAGGACAGCCCCGGCCGGGCGGAGACTCCTTCTCACTCAGGCGCGGACAGTCAGCGCCTCGGCCGCCGCCCGCCGCCCGCTGGCGTACGCGCCGTGGACGGTTGCGCCCCACGGGTTGGACGCGGTGGCCTCGCCTGCCCAGAACAGCCGGTTGCCGACCGGCTGCGCCAGCGCCGCGCGCGCCCCGGCGCGCCCCGGCATGACGACGCTGTAGCCGCCGCGGGCGAACGGATCATCCACCCAATTGACCAGATGCGCTGCCCGGGGCTGCAAGTCAGGCCGCCCCAGTTCGCCGCGCAGGGTGGCCAGCGCCGCTTCCAGCGCCCCGGCCTCGCCTCGCGCCAGCAGGTCGCGGGCGTAGTCGCCGGTGGCGAAGGCCGTGATGACGGTCTGCGGCGCGTCGTGTCCAAACGACGGCGACCACCACATGGGCGGGGCGCCCGCGCTGTACAGCGCCAGTACGCCGGGGGGCAGAACGGGGTCATCGAAGCAGTAGATCAATTTGATGGCCGGTCCCATCCGCAGCCCGGCCAGCGCCGCCTGCTTGTCGGCGGGCAGCGGCGGGTCGAAGCGCACGGCGCCGCTCTGCAGCACGCCCAGTGGCAGGGTGATGATGGCGCGGGCGGCCTCGAATGCGCCGCGATCCGTTTCGACGCGCACGCCTGCTCCCGACCAATCAACGCGTTCGACGGCAGTGTTCAGCCGGATGTCCAGGCCGTCAGCCAGGGCGTTGAGCAGGGCGTCGTAGCCGTCCAGGATGCGGAAGTCGCCTTCGCCCGCCGACCGGTCGGCCCAGTCTTCGCGGCAGGCCTGGGCGCTGATGAAGCGCATGTCGTCGCCGGCGGCGTTGGCATACGACCGGCGCGTATAGCTCAGTTGGGCGTCGGTGAAGCCGATGCGCCGCAGATAGTCGCCCAGGGATTCGTCGCCGGGCAAGACCGGGATGTCCGGCAGCGCCCAGGAACGGGTGAGGTCGAAATCCGGGTACAGCCGACGCGCATCGGCCATCGTGCGCAGCGAGCCGTCGGCCAGCCGGACTAACGAGTCGTCAGTTTTACGCCAGTGTAGGGTGCGGAGTCCGAGCTGCCGGACGAGCAGTCACGTCGGCGCGGTGTCGCCGTGGATGAACTCGGCGCCGAATTCCACCGGATGGCCGGCGAAGGAGCGGTCGGTATGCACCCGCCCGCCGATGCGAGGGCGCGCCTCCAGCACGACCACAGACGCGCCAGCCGCCGCTAAATCGCGCGCTGCCGCTAATCCTGCCATGCCTGCGCCTAGAATGAGGGTGTCCATAAAAGCACCTGTATGTACTCGTTTGCTGTGCGCGCGTAGTACTACAGCGACTATAACACGAAATGTGAACCGCGTCTAGAGGGTGAGCGCTGGCGGCCGGGGTGAATGCCTCCGATTTTCAGGCCGCCCGCAAAGGATCAGGCGGGGGCGAAATGCTCATCGTCCGCGGTCATGAACGGCGGAAGGTTCATGGGTAGAACAAATGCGTTCGGACTAAAGACGAGATGAAAGCGACCGTCGCGCGCTTGAGATTGACAGCAAATTCATGAATAGCAACGTAGCCGCTCAAGAAATGTTTACTGACACCACGAAACGGGCGCAGGAAATTGCACAAGTAGCGCGCCTGATCGTGATCCGCCGGGCAATGCGGGCATTTCAATCCATTAGGGTGAAAATGCTTCAGCAGCCAGGCGACACTCATATCTTCGTCTAGGAGGTCTATGATTGGAAAGTCTATGTCTCATAGTTTATCTCATTTGCACTACTTTTGCCCATGAGCCAAAGTCCCTTCATGCGGGAGAGATGCAAGGGATTTAGGGTGAGGGCAACAGCATCCATATACACTGTTCTGGTTCTGGAGAGCTATACCCTTTCACCAGGAGAAGAAGCCCATGCTCGACCTCAATCCAGATGGCAAGAAATTGATCCTTTCGATCGACGGCGGGGGGATGCGCGGCATGATCGCCATCGCCATGCTGGCCGAACTGGAGACGATGACCGGCAAGACCTGCCCGGAGCTGTTCGACCTGGTGGCCGGCACGAGCACCGGCGCGATCATCGCCGCCGGCTTCGGGTTGGGGATGTCGGCGCATGAGCTGCTGGAGACGGTGTACCGCCGCCGGCTGCCGGCTGCTTTTCGCGTCCAGCCGCGCGGGGCGCGGCTGTGGCTGCGCTATCTGGCGCGCGGGCTGCGCTACTTGTACGACCTGGAGCCGTTCCAGGAAGCGCTGGGGCCGCTGGCGCAGGGCAAAACCATTCGCGATCTGCGCAAGCCGATCGTGCTGATGACCACCAAAGATCTGCGCACGGCCAACACGTACTACATCGTCAGCGCCGGGCCCGGCCTGGCGCGGGTGGGCGACTGGCCGGTGGCCGGGGCGGTGGCGGCCAGCGGCGCGGCGCCCATCTTCTTCCCGCCGGTGCTGGGCAACCTGGTAGACGGCGGCGTGGGCGTGTTCGGCAACCCGTGCCTGGCGGCCACGGTGGAAGCGATGGAGTACATCGGCGCGGCGGCGGGCTTCGTGGATTTCAACGTCATCCATTTCTCGCTGGGTACTGGTTACATCAGCACCGGCCAGCCGCCGGGCGCAGGCCGCCGTTTCTGGCTGTACAACTGGGTGAACTACCTCATCAACGAGGGCATCCACGACAGCGCCCTGCAGCAGGTCTTCAGCACGCGCGCCATCTACCGCAGCCGGGTGGATTTCCGCCGCTACAACCCGCTGCTGGAGGCCGACAGCGTGCGCGCAGCACTGGGCATTGATCTGGACGGGCGGCCAGACCCGTCGCTCCTGGGGCTAGACTCCTACGAGCCGGAGCAGGTAGAGTTGATGGAAGACATCGGGCGGGCCTACGCGCGGCGCATTGACTGGACGTGGTCGAACTATGTCCCCTGGAATCCGGCCAGCCCATCGCATGGGCGCGACGGCGGCCATCCGCTGCCGGGGTTCGCGCCGGTGGATTGGCCGCCATACTGGTTGGGCGCTTGAAGCCTAGCCAGACAAGACGCCGGGGCGAAGACCCTCAAGAGTCCTCGCCCCGGATGCCCTTCGCCTATCCTCCGGATAAAACCGTCACATCCTGCCGGTAGGACAGGGCAAATGGTGGATGAAGCCAGCGGAACTCGGCGGTTCCGCGCCGGCCATCACTTGTTCTTGCCGCCGCCCTTGCCGGGGTTGCCGCCGCCGGGATTGCCGCCGCTGTTGCTACGGCCGGGGTTGTCACCGCTGTTGCCGCGGCCCGGATTGCCGCTGTTGCCGCGGCCAGGGTTGCCGCCGTTGCCGGGCGCAGCCTGGCCGGAGACCTCGGCGGTCGGCTCAGCCGTGGGCGCGGCGCCGCGCTTGAGCACCTGGCCGGGCGCCAGCTTGAAGGGGGGCACGTCGCTGTCGCGGCGGATGTTGCCCCAGCCCTCGCCGGACTTGTGGCGTTCCAGCAGTTCCGCCGCCGTCACCTCGCCCTCGCTGGCCTGCGCCAGCGTGTAGGCGCGCACGATGTTGCCGAAGCCCATGCCGCTGCAGTGATAGCCCATCACCTCGTCATAGCTGACGCCAAAGGTGGCGGCGATGCTCAGCGCGATGGGGTGGTCAGGGCGGTAGCAGCCAGTGGCCGGCGGCAGGGTCGGCTCAGCCGTCGGTTCCGGGGTCAGCTCCGGCGTCGGCTCGGCTGTGGGTTCGGGCGTCGGCTCCGGCGTGACCTCCGGATCTTCCTCGTCGAAGAACTCGAGGGTGATCGCCTGGAGCGTGCCATCCGGCAGCAGCACGCCCGTGATGATCACCAGACCGCCTTCCTGCAGGATCGAGGGGTTGAAAGCGTTCGCCGGCGCGATCTTCACCCCCGCCACGTAGATGTCGCCGTCCACGAAGCTGACCGCGCCGGTGACGATGGTGTCCGCTTCAGCGCTTTCCTGAGCGAAGCCCGTCATGACGACCGCCGCCAGGACGACGACCGCCGCCAGCCCGATGATGAGTTTGGCTTTCACAAAGACCTCCACTTGATGACGCGCAAACTCCAGCCGCTTTCGGCCAGTCAATCTGTTTACCGTTGAGCCCGGCTGAAGGTTACGCCGCAATCTTAATTTTAGCATGGAAAATGTTCATGTTTATGCTAGGATTCTGGCCGTTGGCCTAGCCGATGGTACTGAATGCTCATGCAGCGTCCGTATTGGTATCTGTCAAGCCTGCTCCTCCTGGCGGCTTGCGCGCCCGCCGCCGCGCCTGCCGCCTTTCAGGCCACGCTGCCACCGCTGTCACCCCAAGCGCCGGTGTATACCCCGACGCCCACGCTGACGCCTACGCCCACCCTGACGTTCACGCCCACGCCCACGCTGACGCCCACGCCCACCCTCACCGCCACGCTGACCCCAACGTTCACGCCCACGCCGACCTTCACCCCTACACCGCCGCTGTGGACGCCCACCCCGCCGAGCAGCGCCGGCGCGCCGCCGGCGGCTCCTCTCCTGCCGGCGGCCTTCGCCCCGACGGCCGGCTGGAGCTGCGATGACTTCCCGTGCGCGGACGACATCGCCGGCTTTCTGGCGCGCATCCAAGCCCCGCCCGGCTACCGCGTCGAACATGCCGGGCGCTTCCCCGGCCAGCCGCAGCAGATCGCCTACGGCCTGGACGGGCGGCTGTACGCCACGGTGCTGGAGGGCGGCACGCGCTTGGGCGCGGTCTACGCGCTCAACCCGGATGGCACCGCCCAACGCTACAGCGGCGATTTCATCTCGCCGGTTGGGCTGGCCTTCCAGCCGGGGACGAACGTCCTGTACGTATCAGCCCGCGAGACGCTGATGGCGGGCGGGGGCGTGTGGCGGGTAGAGCCGGGCGGCGGGCCGCCGCAGCCGGTCATCACCGGCCTGCCCTGCTGCTATTCGCTGATTGACAACCAGCCCAACGGCATGGTCTTCGGCCCGGACGGCTACCTGTACCTGGGCGTGGGGGCGCTCACCGACCGCGCCGAGTCGCCGCGCCCGGAGTCGCAGCCGTATGCCGAGATCCAGCCCTATGAGGCGGCCGTGCTGCGCATCCAGCCGCACACCGGCCAGATCGAGGTCTACGCCCGCGGCATCCGCAACCCGTTCGATCTAGCCTTCGCGCCCGATGGCCAGCTCTACGCCACCGACAACGGCCTGGTGAGCGGCCCCGGCGACCGACTGCTGGCCGTCAAGCCGGGCGGCTTCTACGGCTGGCCGTACTACCGCCTCCGCGGTTGCGCCGACTGCCCGCTGCGGGGCGCGGAGGTCATCGAGCCCGATTTGCTGTCGTTCCCTGACCTGACGCTGCCGCGCGGGCTGGTCGCTTACACCGGGACGCAGTTCCCGGCCAACGTGTTCGGCCACCTGTTCGTGACATTTTGGAACGGCACGCCCTGGGGGCAGCGCGTCGTCCGGATTGATCCGCGCGACTGGCGGCTGGGGCGCGACGACTACACGCCGGAGCCGTTCCTGACCGGCCTCATCCGCCCGGTGGATGTGGCAGTCGCGCCGGATGGGGCGCTGGTGGTGGCCGATTTCATCCACGGTCATGTGTGGCGGGTGCGCTACGGCTGAGCGCCCAGCCCGTGAGCGCGCCGAACAGCGCCGACCCCACCACTAACCCCAGCGGCAGCCCGCCGATGACTGGCGTGACGGTGAGCAGGCCGCACAGCCCGCCGCCCGCCAGGTTAGCGGCCACCCAGCGCTGCCCGTTCGACCTCAACACCCAGCCCTGGGCGACGCCCACGCTGCCGCCGATGACTGCCCCGGCCCCGACAGCCCACACCTCCAGGCCGAAGATGCCCAGCCCAGCCAGCAGCAGCGCCAGCGCGATCCCAGTCAGGCTGGCGGCGGCGCTGACGAGCACATAGCGGCGCGCCCGCACCGGCCAGACGCCGCGCAGCGCCAGCCACTGCGCCGCGCCGACCGCCGCGCCGACCAGCGGCCAGCCGCCGCAGATCAGCGGCGTCCGCATCGTCCACGCGCCCACATACAGCCCGACCGTCCAGCCGATGAGGGTGGCCAGCGCCCAGCGGACGGCGAAATGGTCGCGCAGGGCGCTGTGCAGGCCGTGCCCGGCTGTCCTCCAGTCAAACGGCATCGCCCGCCTCTATTCGGAAGCGGCGCCGGCCGCTGCATGCACGCCGTTGGCCGCGAGCTGAACCGCCAGCCGGTCGATGCGGCGCTGGAGATAGGGGGAAAAGTAGCCACGGTAGCGCGCTTGAAGTTCCGGCCGGCGCCAGTCGTCGCCGGTGACGCGTCCCCGGCATTCCGGCTGACCGCAGCGGCAGACGAACTCGTCGTACGGACTGCCGTCCGACATGGCGTAGTCGTAGCAGACCTCCTCGCCGGGCGCGATGTCGCGCAGCGCTACCAAGGCGATCTGGCCGCTGAGGCCGGCGTTCGGGCGGCAGGAGTGATTGAAAAAATCGGCCGGTTCGGTGACTGTCGGCACTAAATACAGCTCCTCTTCGACCTGGACGCTGCGGCTGCGCACCAGCGGCGGCACAGCCGGCAGATCAGCGGCGCTGACCAGCTCGCCAGCCCACATTGCCAGCAGCTCGCCGGCGGCGACCGGCTCGCGGGCGAACACGCCGTACAACCCCTTATCCCCGACCGGACGCGCTTCCAGGCGGGGCGACAGATACGATTTTGACTGTCCTGACACGGGTGTGGCCGTCCTTTCCCCAGGCGGGAACCGGGCAGTTGAGGTTCTGCCCTGGCTGCATCAAAATCACCGCCCGCCGGGCGACGGGCAGCGACGCGCTGCGACGGCAGCGATTATAGCAGATTGGGCGGGTTGGGGGGGATGATTTAAGGGTTGCGTATGCGTTAATGACCATACAATTAGTTAATGCAGATCGTCACAACTATTCAGTCGGGAAAGTGCACGATGAGTTTCAAGTATCAACCTGTCATGGCCAAAGAATTCTTTGCGGATATGCGCAGTTTGCCTCATGCGGTGCTTCCGCGCGCACTAGCAGCCGTTGACCGCCTCATCGAAGATCCCTGGGCGCGGGAACTGCATCCTGAAAAAGTCAGGCAGGCGGAGGATGGAGTTTATTCCTGTCGTGTGGATCAAAAGTACCGGATCATCTACAAACACATCAAACCCAACCATATTGTTTTCTGCCTGATAGCCAATCATGACGAAGCCTATCGACGGGCTGCACGCCAGACGTTCACATTAGAGGATGGCGTGGTGAAAATTGCTGACATCCTGCAAGTGGGAGCGAAACCTACCGGCGCACCGGGGCCGTTCGGCCTGTTCGGGGCAAAACCCAAACCCGGCAAGCTGTTCATCGCCCAACGCGACGCCGACCTGCTGGCGCTTGGCGTGCCGGAAGATTATCTTCCCAATATCCGTGCCCTGGAAGATGCCAACCAACTAGCAGCATTTGAAGACGCACTTCCCGAAGAAGTGTTCGATCGACTTCTCGAAATCGCGCTGGATCTCGTTGACCGTCCCCGGGTGACCGACGACAAACTGAGTCAGAGCCTCAACCGTCACCAGGGTGGTGAAGATCTGTATCAGTTTGTGGACAGCGATGAGTTCAAGCGTGCGCTCAACGGCTCTATGGCTGAATGGATGCTGTTCCTGGCACCGTTCCAGCGCGATCTCGCTCAGCGCCGCATCAAAGGGCCGGCGCGGATTCGGGGCGTGGCTGGTTCCGGCAAAACCGTAGTCGCCATTCATCGCGCCTATCACCTCGCCAAACAGATCATTCGCGACCAGGCGGACGGCAAGGTGCTGTTCTTGACCTATGGCAATCGGTTGCCCGGCATTGTGAATTATCTGCTTGAACAGCTAGCTGGGCCACAGGCGCCGGAACTGGATGTCATTGAATGTGTCACTATTCATCAATGGTGCCGCAATTTCCTCAAAAACAGAAAACGTCTGCTTGAAATCGCTGATAACCCGAAGCGATTGTTATCCGAAGCAATTGACCGCGCCAAACCGCGCTACCCTGACTTCGTGTTGTGGGAGCGGCCAGTAGACTTCTTCAAGGATGAAATTCAGTATGCGATTAAAGGGCGCGCCATCTGCACCCTTGATGCGTATCTTCAGCTTGACCGCTCTGGGCGAGGAACTGCCCTCAAAGAACGTGAGCGCCAAGCCGTCTTTGAGGTGTATCGAATTTATCAGCAAGCATTGGCAGCGCAGAACTGCTGCGATTTCGATGATTGGATCCTCATGACTTTGGAAATGCTCGAAAACGGTGCCCGACCCGAACACCGTTATGTATCCGCCGTCGTGGATGAGATCCAGGATTTGTCAGAGGCGGTCATACGGCTCATTCGGCAGATCGTCGAACCGGGGCCGAATGACCTTTTTCTGGTCGGCGATGGTTTACAGCGCCTGTATCCTGGCGGCTACTCTTTGGCCAGATTAGGCATTGATGTGACAGGCCGCAGCGCGCTCTTGAAGCGGAATTATCGCAACACCCAGCAAATTCTTCGCGCTGCTCATGCCATGGTCAAAAATCACAAATTCGACGACTTGGAAGATACCATCGGCAGCGCGCCAGAAGAGCCGGTTTATTCCGTTCGATCTGGGCCGGTGCCGATTCTGCATCGCTTCGACACGCCTGAAGCCGAGATAGGCTGGATCTGCCACGAGATCAACCGGCTCAAGCAAACTCACCATTACGCCAACGGCGATTTTGCGCTGCTCTACCGCTGGCGCGATCCGTATCAGAAGCTCATCGTTGAGCTGCTGTCCGGCGTCATTGAACTCCAGGAACTGACCAAAGATGCCAGCACCTACTTCGGCCCGGCAGCCAAACACACCACGTTCGACTCATCGAAAGGGCTTGAGTTCAAAGTGGTCTTTGTAGTCGGCGTGACAGATGGCACTCTGGTGCCGAAAGATGACTTAACCCTCAATGGCGCTGAACTCGATGATTATCTGACGCGAGAAAGGCAGCGGCTGTACGTGGCGATGACGCGCGCGCGTGACCTGCTGTACCTCACCTGTTCGCGGGGACAACCATCGCGGTTCCTGGACGATGTTCCGGAGGCGTATCTCCAGCGTCAGCGATAAGCTGGGCTTTACTTACACACCCGAAGCGCCGGCGCGGGCCGGGATCTACGCGGCCAGGCGCTCAATCCAATAGGCCTGGTAGGATTCGAACCTACGCCCCATCGCTTAGGACGCGACGGCTCTGACCACTGAGCTACAGGCCCGACTGCCTCGCATTATACGCGGTGAGCCGGGCAGCGTCAATCGCCGCGCCGGGTTTCCCCAGGGCGAACGCATCGCCGGGCAGCGCGGGACGACAAACGACCACCACGACCCGGTAGGCGCAGACCGCTGTGTCTGCCCGACCGGCATATTGGCCACGCCGGCGCGCCAGTGTGCGCGCCCCTACGCCCCTACTTGATGCGAGTGCCCTGACGGCTGGAGGCTTAACCGTCTGCTGAGGCGCGTTTTGTCGTATAATAAAAACGCTGAGCTGGTGTTGATGAGTGAAATCGAGAAACTGCTATGCCCTCTCTGCCGCGAGTGATCACTGTAGACCCCACTTGGACGATTGCCCGTATCGTGCGTGCGGCGCTCGACCTGCTGGATTTTCCGGCGGTGCAGGTGGATGTGCCCGGCGGGGCTGATGCGCTGGAAGAAGCCCGCCGGGGCGGCGCGCGTCTGGTCGTCACCGCTTGGGAGCTGACCGACGACATTCAAGGGCTGGAGCTGGCGCTGCGCGTCAAGCAGGCTTCGCCGGATACGGCGGTCATCATCCTGGCCGACGTCGACGACCCGGAAGCGCTCGATCCTGAGACGGCCGCCGAATCGCCGTTCGTCTACCTGCATCGGCCGGTGGATCTGCAGCAGTTTTCCCAGGTGCTGATGGCCGGCCTGAAGGGCGAGGATATCTTCGCCGCCGCTGCGCCCGCCGCCGCGCCCGCCGCGCCCCGCGTGGATCATGGCCCAGTGCCGCCGATCGACTTTGAGAACGCCCGCGCCATCATTGACCGGCTGCTGGCCGACGTGGGCGCGATGGCGATCATCCTCATCAGCCGTGTCGGCGAGACGATCCTAGAACGCGGCGCAGTCGGCTATCTCAACCGCGAACTGCTCGCCAACGCCCTGCTGCCGATGGTGACGACCAATCTGCAAATGCGCGATCTGGTGGGCGGCCAGGCCCAGAGCTTGCAGTTCTACGACGGCGATGACAAAGACATGTTCGTGTTCTCGGTCGGGCTGCATCACTTCCTGTGCATCGTGTTCGATGGCCAGGCCGGTTCGCGCCAGTTCGGGCTGGTCAACCGCTACGGCCGGCAGGCCGTGCAGGATTTGCTGGCGCTGCTCGGCGCGTCCGCCTTCCTGATTCAAAAAGCGGTTGAGGCGCCGCCGATCGAACGCAAGCCCGTCCGCCGCGACAAACGCAAGACTGACGAAGTGCCGGAGCCGATCCTGGTGCGGCCGGAGATCAAAGCGCCGGAGCCGGAGCCGGTCAAACTGGAGCCGATCGCCGACCTCGATCTGAGCATCCTCGACCAGTTGGACAAACTGGATTTGTCAGCAGCCGACGATCTGTTCGACCCGGACAGGCTGGCCGAACTGGCCAGCAAGGGCAGTGGCCGCAAAGAGGTGTCGTTCGAAGAGGCGATTGAGATCGGCGTGCTGCCCGACCTGGACCAGGGCGGCGGCTCATCGTGACCGGCGCGGCCAGCACCTGCTCAGGCTGACTGAGGTTTGACCGCCCGAAATGAGCCGAAGAAGAAGCGATCGAAGCGGGCAGCGTCCACCTCGATGCCCCCGAATCCCGCTTGACGGAGTTCCTGCGCGAGCTGGTCGGGGTCAACCGGATGGGCGGAGCGGCCCAGGCTGATTTGCTGCAGCCATCTCATCCCGCTTGAACGGGCGGCAAGGTTGGCGACGCCGTAGAGGACCCCGCCCGCTTGCAAACAGCGATAAGCCTCGGCAATGGCGGGGCGCATGCGGGGGGAGAGATGGTGCAGGCAGCCGTTGAACATCTTCTTTAGCGCGGCGTCGCGGAACGGCAGATTCTCGGCGCTGGCCTGGATGGCGATGACGTTAGGCCGGTTGTGCGCTTGAGCATGGTGAACGAACAGCTCAAGCATGGCAGCGGCAATGTCAATGCCGACGGCCACCCCCTCATACGCCTGTTCGGCAAACGCGAGCGTGTAATTGCCCGTCCCGCAGCCGACATCTACCACGATGTCGTCCGGTTGTAATTCGAAGCCGCGGGTGTAGGCGCGCACTTCATCAGCAAAGCTCCGCGCGAACAATTTGCGCACGCCGCCGCGGGCGGCTGACAGGTCATAAGCTTTGGCCGCCAATTTGCCGAACGCTTTCGCCGCCAAACCCTGGTCACGCTTGGCCAGCAGGCGCACAAACCCCGCTTGCTGGTCGTAGATTTGGCCGCAGGCGGCGCACTGTAGGGTATGGGCGATGCGCTGCAAGGACGGCTGCCCGCATTCTGGACAGCGCAGCAGCGAGAGGATACGTTCCAGTTGGTCTCGCATGTTGACGCAGTCCCCTATCCATGACGAACATACCCTAGCGCATTTCATTTTTTATTACTTGCAGCATCCGTTAAATATCCGTTAAGTGACATATAACCGGGCAGCGTCCCTCGCAGACAGGCGGGCTTATATGGGCTTCCAGGCAGCGTCCAGATTAAAAGCTTTTGCATCTCCGGGCGCTGCTGACAGTATAATGCGGGTGTAGGCTCCAGTCGGCATCCATCCCGGAGTATCAGGAGGCAGCGCAGGGAATGATGAGCAAAGAAGCACCCGCCAGCGGCGCTGGCAGCGCTGACGCCAGCCGCGATCCTTTGATCGGCAGGCAGTTGGGCGACTATCGCCTGACCAGCATCCTGGCGACGGGCGGCATGGCCCGCATCTACAAAGGGACAGACTACAAGCTGCAGCGGCAGGCGGCGGTCAAAGTGCTGGCGCAGGAGCAGCTGGAGGGCGACCGCACGCTGGCCAAACGCTTCCAGCGCGAGGCGCGCGCTGTCGCGGCGCTGGAGCACGATCACATCATCACCATCTACCAGTATGGCGAGCAGGACGGCCTCTACTTCCTGGCGATGAAGCTGGTCAAGGGCAAGGACCTGGCGCAGGAACTGCGCCGGCTCAAACGCGCCGGCCAGCGCATGGACGTTGAGCGCGCGCTGCGCATCCTGGGACAGGTGGCCTCAGCCCTGGATTTCGCCCACGCCGCCGGCGTGATTCACCGGGATATCAAACCGTCGAACATTCTACTGGACGAATCGGACAAAGCGATCCTCACCGATTTCGGGCTGGTGCTGCGGACGTCGGCGGAAACGACCATGGGCACGGCCTTCGGCACGCCGCGCTACATCGCCCCGGAGCAGGCCATCTCGTCAAACAAGGCGGTGCCGCAGAGCGATGTCTATGCCCTGAGCGTGATCCTGTACGAAATCTTGACCGGGGAGACGCCTTTCAACGGCGAGTCGCCGATGGAGATCGCCCTCAGCCAGATCAACGACCCGCCGCCGCCGCCGCGCAGCCTCAACCCGGACATCCCCGAAGCGGTCGAGCGGGAACTGCTCAAGGGGTTGGCGAAAGAGCCGGAGGCGCGGCATCCATCCGCCACCGCGCTCATTCAGGCAGTGCGCGCCGCCTACAATCTTGAGACGCCAGCCGCGCCCGCCGCGTCGGCTCCCGCGGCCACGGCTGCCGCCCGCCGGCCGCCGCGCCCGGCCGATGTCAGCGCCAGCTCGGCCGATGCGCCAGCGCGCCGCAAGCCGTCCCCTGAGGCAGCCCCGGCTGCCGGGGCGCGCTCGCGCTGGGGATCGTTAGCAGCGGCGGCGGTGGCGGCGGTGGCGGTCATCGGGGTGCTGGTCGCGCTGCTGGCGGGCGCTAGCCCGGCCTCCCCACCGGTGACGCTGTGGTATTCTGAGGGTGAATTCACCATGTACAACGGCGGCCAGGCCACCCTGGACCTGCGCAAGCTCAAGTTCGTGCGCGGCGCAGATGGCGATCGCGACGATTACATCGGCGAGCGGGTGAAGGGCAAAATCCTGCCCGCCGGGAGCTGCGCTCGCGTGCGCCTGATGGAGTTCGACAATGCCCCGCCCGCCGACTGCCGGGCGATCCAAAGCGTCGAGATGCTGTATCAGGCGCCGCTGATGTTCTGGCGCGCCGAGACGCCCGACGGCGGCACGCTGGCCAGTTTCGAGGTCTGGGTAGCCGGCGAAAAGATCGCCCGCTGTAATACGGTGACTGCCGGCCAGCAAAGCGAGTGCCGCTTTCCCTGGCCGGCTCAGGCGGTGATCGAACCGGACGCTTAGACGACGCCGCGCCGAATACGATATGATGGCGAGGCGGGATCAAACCAGCCTTGTCGCTTTCTGAAAGGATCAACCACCCATATGCCGCTCGCACCGCTGGTGACCACCGCTTGGCTGGCCGATCATCTGGATGACCCGCATCTGCGCATCGTGGATATTCGCGGCCACGTGCTGCCCGCCACCGACCCGCTGCCGCACTACTTCAACCACCGCGCCGACTATGACCGCGCCCATATCCCTGGCGCGGTCTTCGTGGATTGGGTGCAGGAGATCACCGACCCCGACAGCCCGCTGCACGCCCGCATCGCCCCGCCAGAGCGCTATGCGGCGGTCATGAACCGCATCGGCGTTGACGCCGAGACGCTGGTCGTCGCCTACGACAATGCCGACAGCATGTTCGCGGCGCGGCTGTGGTGGAGCCTGAACTACTACGGCCACGAACGTGCCGCCGTGCTGGATGGCGGCTGGGCGAAATGGACGGCGGAAGGTCGCCCCGTCACGGCGGCGATCCCTGCCATTCGTCCCGCCGTGTTCGTCCCGCGCCCCAACCCGTCGCTGTACCGTGACGCCGACCAGGTGGCGGCGGCGCTGGCGGCGGGCGCGCCGGTGGTGGATGTGCGCTCGCCAGATGAATATCACGGGCTGGCCTCCCGCGCCCGCCGCGCCGGGCACATCCCCGGGGCGGTCAACCTGCCCCGTCGCAGCTTGATCGCCCCGGATGGGACGATGCCGCCGCCCGAAACCCTGCGCGAGCTGTTCGCCCAGGCGGGCGTCACTGGTGACGCGCAGGAGGTCATCTTCTACTGCAACGCGGGCGTGTCGGCCAGCTACGGCCTGCTGGCGCTGCGTGCCGCCGGTTTCGCTGCTGGGGCGGTCTATGACGGCTCGTGGAAAGACTGGGGCAATGACGACTCGCGGCCGATCGCCTGAACAGGGGCAGCGCACAGACCACCCTCGCCCCGTCCGCTTCCAGACATTCGCGCGGCGTTAGTTCCAACGTATAATGAATGTGAACAAACACTGATGGCGCATGGCCAGCCTAACGTAGAGGAGAAAGCGGCTGATGCCGGACACAAACGCCCTCAACTATCCCGATGTGCTCGGCTACATCACCGGCGGACCGCGTCTGAACGCCGGCGTCACCCAGCTCGCGCTGGCGGTACGACCGCGGGTGGTGCGCGCCGGACATCCGTTTGAAGCGATCCTGCTGATCCAGAATGCGTCCGATGTGGCGGTAGACCTGATCGCTACGCTGCAGATGCCAGAGCTGGACGCGCGCAGGCAGCGGCGGCGCTTTGTCAGCAAGACCGAGCGGCTGGTCGTCGGGCTGCGGGCGGCGGAAGTCGGTTATGTCTCGCTGCCGCTGGCCTGCCTGCCGGATACCGCCGTCGGCGACGGCTACAAGCTGGGCATGGCAGTAGAGGCCAAGCCGGTCTCGAAGCCTAGACGTGTGCGCCTGCCGGAGGGCGGCGCGCCTTTCGCCGTCGAACACGTATCGGATGAGATCCAGGCGCATCTGCTCGAACTCAAACGGCTGACGTTCTCGGTCGCCCGGCGTGGGCTGATCGGGATGATCATCGAAGCGCCGTTTGTGGTGATGGGGTCGCAGGTGGGCGCGATCCCCGATTTCAAACCCGGTTGGCACAGCCTGTGGACGATGCTGGACTACTACCGCGACGAACGTCTGCTGCTGGAGCGCCACAGCGATGTGCTGCTGACGCGGGTGCTGCCGCTGTTGAAACGGCACAAATTGTTCACGCCGATCCTCAATGCGGTGCAGCGGCGCATCGGCGGCGCTGGCTACGCGCTGCGCCCGGTCGAGGCGCTGTACATCGCCAAACTGCTGGTGACCGTGTTGGAGATGGCGTCGCCGACCGCTGAAGCCTATGATCACCCAAACGATGACCAGTTGAACGTGGCGCTCCTGTTGAAAAAGCGCGGCGGCGTGCCGCAGGCGGACGGCTCCATCGCCCTGCCGAGCTGGTGCCGGGCGTTCCTGCGTGCCCTGGAGCGCGACGAACACGCCGCTGACCGTCCGATCCAGATGCTGGTCGGGCCGCTGTTCGATGAGCTGCTGCGCGACGCTGTGCGCCTGGCGTTCCGCGCCATCATCGCCGTCACCGGCGCTGACCTGGGCACAGAGGATGACATGCGCGAGTACAGCGAGCGGCTGATCAGCCTGATCGTCAAGCCCAGCCAGCCGCTGACGTTCTCCGACGTCTACCTGCCGCTGGTGATCGGCGGCATCATCTTCGCCGACCGCGTCATCGCCCCAGACGAGAGGGTGGGCGACCGGCTGGTCGAGATGGAGACCGTGCTGCAGGAACGCGCCGACGAGCGCAGCGAGGACAACGAACTGGTGTTCGAACTGGCGGAGCGGGTCCTAGACCAAGCGCTCCAGAAATATGGGTATCGCCCATGACGCGAGATCCCACGCAGCGGCTGGAACCGATGTACCCCGATGTGCTGGGCGCTATCACCGGCGGCACGCGCATCAGCATGGACAAACTTCAGTGCGCGCTAGGCGTGTTCCCGCGCCGCACTTATATCAACCAGCCGGTGGAGATCATCCTCATCCTGCAGAACATGGTGGATCAGAACATGCAGTTGAAGGTGGGCATCCAACTGCCGACGCAGGATCGCAAGGGCGGGCCGGTGGTGATGGACACGCCCAAGAAGATGGTGACGCTGGGGCTGCGGCCTGGCGAGGTCGGCGTGCTGCGCATGCCGGTCATCCCGCTGCCGCCCACGCAGCCCGGCACGGGCTTCCCGGTGCGGGTGGCAGTGCGCTACCGGACGCCCGCCGAAGGCCGCGCGGTGCGCCCGCCGACCGGCGGCGCCCCGCCCACGGTGCTGAGCATCTCGGCCTTCAAGCTCCAGGCGCTGCGCGAGGTCGAGTTTTCCGCCCACACCTGGAACAAGTCGGCGGAGATCATGACCACCTACTTCGACATCGCGCCCAAGCGCGTCCCGCTGTCCCAGCAGAACCTACAGGCGCGCTATGAGAGCCTGTGGACGCACGAGGAAATGGAGGAAGAACGCGAGCTGGTGCGCGCGCGCATCCCGGATGCCATCCGCATATCGGCTGGCCTGACGCGCAGCGCCGTCCTGCGGCCGATCACCCACGCGGTTGAGGAGCGCTTCGCCGACCGCGGCATCCCGCTGCACCCCGGCGAGGCGCTGGCCATCGCCAAGATGATCACCTACACGCTGGATGAGGGTTTGGAGCTGGAGCCGGGCTTCGACGTGCAGGAGAGCCGCTGGTTCCAGACCTTGTGCCAAGTGCTGGCTCATGATCCCGATTTGGAGCTGGCCGACCGCGGCGAGCTGGCGGTGCACTACCTGTTTGAGGCGGCCCTGTTCGACGCCATCATCCTCGGCTTCAGCGTCATCGAGCCCAAAGTGAACGAAGACTTGGGCGATTACGCCGAACGCGTCAGCTATGCCAATCGGCTGCTCACTTGGCTGGCCGGCGAAGGCGAGCCGGATCTAGTCTACGCTTACCTGCCGCTGGTGATGGGCGGGTTGGTCGTCAATCTGTTCGTCACGCTCAAAGACGACAACCCCTGGACGATGCTCTACGATCTGCGCGAGGCTTACCGCGGGCGGATACGGCTGGTGACGGGCGAGACCGCCGCCGTGATTAAGATGATGGCGCGCCTGCTGGACGAGGCCGAAGAAGCCCTCAAGCGCTCGCGCATCGCTCGGCCGTGACAGCTGGCTGTTCACCCGGAGTAGCAGCTCATGACTAAACCGCTAGATGGTGTGCGCGTGCTCGACCTCACCCGGCTGCTGCCGGGCGGCGTGTGCACGCTGCTACTGGCCGACCTGGGCGCCGACGTGGTCAAGATCGAAGACCCCAGCGGCGGCGACTACGCCCGCTGGATGCCGCCGCTGGTAGACGGCCAAAGCGTCTTCTTCCGCATGAACAACCGCGACAAACGCAGCGCTGTCCTCGACCTGAAGCACCCGCAGGGCGCGGCTGTGCTGCGGCGGCTGGCAGCGCGGGCTGATGTGCTGGTCGAAGGGTTTCGGCCGGGTGTCATGGCGCGGTTAGGTTGCGACTACGATGCGCTCCGAGCGGTCAACCCCCGGCTGGTGTACTGTTCAATCTCTGGCTGGGGCGCTGACGGTCCATACCGAGAGCGCAGCGGCCACGACCTGAACTACGTGGCCGTGGCCGGTCTGATCGGGGCGATGGAGACGCCGCAGGTCCTCGGCGGCCAGGTCGGCGACCTGGCCGGCGCGTATCTGGCGCTGGCCGGCATCCTGGCGGCGCTATTCGAACGCGAACGCACCGGCGCTGGCCGGCAGGTGGACGTATCGCTGTTCGAGGCGGCGCTGCCCTTCGCGCTGCACGCCTGGACTGAGGCGGTCGCCCTGGGGACGGCTGGCGGCCAGGGAACGCTGACCGGCGGGCTGGCCTGCTACAACGTCTACCGGACGGCGGACGGCGCGGCGGTCACGCTGGCGGCGCTGGAGCCCAAGTTCTGGTCGAACTTCTGCGCGGCGGTCGGGCGGCCGGACTGGACGGCGGACTACCTGCTGCCGGAGCGCCAGCCGGCGTTGAAGGCCGAGGTGGCGGCGCTGTTCGCCTCCCGCCCGCTGGCCGAGTGGCGGGCGCTGCTAGACGCGGCCGACTGCTGCTTCGCGGCGGCGAACCCGCCCGGCGCGGTGGCGGACGACCCGCACATCCAGGCGCGCGGGCTGATGGGCGTGGGCGCGGACGGCGCGACGTGGATGCGCAGCCCGCTGTGGCCGGGCGGCGCGTTCACGCCCGGCCCGGTCCCCGGCTACGGCGAACATACCCGCCAGGTGCTGACCGAAGCCGGCTATACCGACGCCGAGATCGAGGCGCTGGCGGCGGCGGGCGTGGTGAAGTGAACTTAATCATAGTTCACATAACAGGCTAAAGTATTATAATATTAGGAGATATAATAGAATGTCGAAAATTAAATCTGACCAGATAAAGCAGCAGTTATCGACCATGAGGCCGTGGCATCACAATGTCGAACTGGCGCCTGGAGTGTGGACTAATCCTCAAATGGGAGATCACCCTATGGCGCGGTGGAAATTGATCGAGCCATATGTGCCCGAAGACTTGTCCGGAAAAACTGTGCTGGATTTAGGCTGTAGTTCTGGTTTCTTCTCTGCAATGTTCAAAAAACGAGGTGCAGAACGCGTTGTAGCAGTGGATATATCTGACTCAGCCGTCCGCGAAGCTCAGTTATTGACAGAGATCTTTGAAACGCCAGTTGAAATAATTCAAAGTGACATCTACGACTTCTTGATCGCTTCCCATGATCAGTTTGACTATGTTATATTTCTAGGGATCTTCTATCACTTACGTGCGCCTTTGTTCGCTCTCGATAAGCTTTTTAATCTAACCCGTGAGCGACTATACTTTCAAACATGGGTCAGAAATGAGGGAGCCATATTAACTAGAGCGCGTCGCGTGCTCTTCGCCGCATACGAATTCGGAGTGCTCATTAAACGTGGTAAGTTTGATCAAGCATTAAATTCAGTATGGCGTAATCTCACGAAATCGCTTGAAATTCCAGATAATCTCAGCATTGATCAAAGCTATTTGATGAGCCACCCAGATTTTCCCAAGTTGAGTTTCATTCAAAAAAGTGCCAATAACGATCCTACGAACTGGTGGGTGGCTGACTCACGGAGTATTCGCGCCATATTGGAAAGTGTCGGTTATAAAACCATAAAACAGATAAGTGATGATACATTTATCTGTGATAATTAAATTCGACCGTGATTGACCAATAAACTCCTCTACTGTCAACTGACGAATCTGTTTTCATCATCTGAACCTGCCGGACTTCCCCTATCCGCCGCGGCCTGAGCCGGAGCGCTGTCGGTCAGCTCAGCGCCCGCAGCGATGCGTAGATTTCCGCCAGCACGTCGGCGGGCGGGTCGCCGTAGCGCGGCCCGGTTTGCAAGAAGTCGGCGAAGGTCTGCACGGCGAAACTGTCGCCGCAGGCGCAGCCGATGCCGTCGAACCACTCGACGAGCGCGCGCTCAGCGTCCAGCGACAGCCCCCAGACTTCACCATCGTCGGTGCGCCACATCCAGGAAGTGTTCAGCGGCTGGCGGCCGTCCATCAGGCAGGATCTCCAGCGCGGTCGGTCAGGGCAGTGTCCGGCCAGCCGATGGCGTCCAGCATGGCGCGCAGCGTCTCCAGCGGCAGACCGACCACGTTGGTATAGCTGCCCTCGACCCGCGCCACGGGGTTGAAACCGGCGTGCTGGATGGCATAGCCGCCGGCCTTGTCGAACGGGTCGCCGGTGGCGATGTAGGCTTCGATCTCGGCGTCGCTGTAGTCGCGCATCAGCACCCGGCTGGTCGTCAGGCGGGTGTCGAGCGCCGGCGGCGCGAACGGGATCAGCCGCGCCAGCGTCAGCGCCGTGACCACTTGGTGCGTCCGCCCGCGCAGGCGGCGCAGCATCGCTCGCGCCTCGTCCGCGTCTGCCGGTTTGCCCAAGATGACGCCCTGATCGTCAATGCCCAGCGTGTCAGCCCCCAGGATGACGACCGTGTCGGCGGCCAGCACTGCCGCCGGCGCGGATAGGCGATCGGCGACAGCGGCGGCCTTCTCGCGGCTGAGCCGGCGCGCGTAGTCCAGCGGCGGCTCGTCGGGGCGCTGAGTCTCATCAATGTCGGGTTTGATGATGGTGAAGGCGATCCCCAGCGACGCCAGCAGTTCGCGCCGCCGGGGCGAGCTAGAAGCGAGGATGAAGGGCATCATTGAAGGCCGAGACGCGGGTCAATCTTCGTCGTCGTAATCCTCGTCGTCGTAATAGTCATCCAGCGAGTGCGGGTGGCCGTGTTTCAGCTCTTCAGCGTTCGCCTGGCGCATGGACAGCACCTTCACGTCGAAGGTCAGCGTCTTGCCGGCCAGCGGCGGGTTGAAGTCCACCACCACCACACCATCCTCGACCGACTTGACCATGCCCACTTCGATGTAGCCGTCGTCATCTTCCATCTCGACGACCATGCCGGGCTCAAGATTCTCCGCGCCGGGGATGTCTTCAACTTGGAACTCGTCGATATCGTCCTCGTCGTACTCGCCGTAGGCATCTTCAGGCGGGATGGTGACGGTGAACTGATCGCCTACCCGTTTGCCCGTGAGCGCCGCCTCTAGACCTGGCACGATGTTCTCAGCCCCGTGCAGATACTCCAGCGGCTCATTGTGATCGGAGCGGCCAACTTCTTTGCCGTCCACGGTTAAGACATAGGCCAGGCTGACAACCATGCCATCTCGGATTTGATCGGTCATACGGTGTTTCCTTTGCTAGGCCCGCCCACGGGCCAGTACGAGGGGATTATAGACGCTCGGCCGTCGTTTGAGAATAGGCTTTCGCTCAGGGCTCGCGCGGCGGACGCGGGAAGAACGCGCTGGTGGTACGGATGTAGTCCGCGTACTGCGGCTTCGTCCGGCTCAGGCTGCGTTCCAGCATGGTCACACCGGAGATGCGCCGCAGCAGCAGCGTCATCACCGCCGGGCTGACGGCGGTCAGCCAGCCCCAGGGCGCCGAGGCCGCCAGCAGGAACAGCCCCCACCACACCAACGCATCGCCGAAGTAGTTGGGGTGCCGGGTGAAACGCCACAACCCCCGGTCCATCACTTGCCCCTGGTTGGCCGGGTCGGCTTTGAAGCGCGCCAACTGCCAGTCGCCCACCGCCTCGAAAAACAAGCCGATCCCCCACAGCGCCGCGCCCAGCGCGTCCAGCGCCGTCCCGGCGGCCGGTTCTGAGCTGAACTGCGCCAGCGCCAGCGGGGCCGAAATCAGCCACATCACTGCTCCTTGCAGCAGGAAGACTTTGAACAGGCTGTGCCACCACCACTTTGGACCGTGCGCCTCGCGCCAGGCGCGATAGCGAAAATCCTCGCCCCGCCCCAGATTGCGCCAGGCCAGATAGCCGCCTAACCGCAGTCCCCAGATGGTGGTCAGGACGGCCGCCAGCAGTTTGCGCGGCGCGTAACCGTCTGGCGCAGCCGCAAAGTACAGCCAGACGGCCAGGACGAAGCCCGGCCCCCAGAAAATATCCACGATGCTGGCATCCTTCAGCCTCAGGCTGACCAGCCACAAGACGACCATGAACGCCAGTATCGCCAGCCCGCCCAACGCCACCAGTTCGGTGAAGCTCATGTTTACACCATTTCTGAGCGAGAGGCTTCTCGCTCGCTTCCGCTAAGCGCCGCGACGGCGCTGTCCTCAGCGTCCATCAATGTTTATCGCGCATTTGCATGAACAGGGCGCGCTTCATACCGGGCAGCGTGTAGTCGAAGCCGCACGCCTTGAAGAAACCATCGGTGGCGGTGATGGCCATCACCTCGAACACGTTCTGCTCGCGCGCGCGCTCCAGGCAGGCCTCGACCAGCAGCTTGCCGATGCCGTGGCCGCGCGCGTGCGGGTCAACCGCCAGGCTGCGGATTTCGGCCAGCTTGGGCGAGTAGATCTCCAGGGCGGCGCAGCCTACGATCCGGCCGTCCATATCGGCGATGAAGAACGACGGGATCAGCTCCGACAGCTCATCCATCGTGCGCGGCAGCAGTTGGCCGTCGTCCACAAACGGGCGGATGAACTGCGCCAGTTGGGGGATGTCCGCCTCTACCGCCGGCCGGATGATGACCTTGCTCATGACTTTCGTCGCCATATGAAGAAGCTGCCTATCTGCGTCTCGCGCTCGTAGTTGAACATCAACCAGTTGTTGAGTTCAGTATACTCCTGAAGCAGCGTGTTCGAGTCGGCATCTCGCCCCGTCACCCAGGGCATATAGTCAGCCTGCAGCACCAGCGCATACGGCGGCAGCGCGGCCCACAACGTATCGACCGTCTGCTGCTTCCAGGCCGCCGGATACCAATCGCCCACCAGCGGGAAATGGAAGATGAACCGTGATGCCGGATTCAGCCGGCTGAGGACGTATACCTCCGGGCGAAAGCCCCAGATGAATAGCGAATCGCCGGGGGTAGTGCGCGCCGACAGCCACGCCGCCACCCGCAGCGACTCGCCGGCGATGAACTCGCCGCCTTGAAACCGGTCGTAATAGGCGAGCTGATCCTCTTGGCCGGTCAAATACGGCCAGGCTTTCGGCCACACGCTCAGCGCGAGCGCCAGCAGCAGGCCGCCCGCGGCGACGGCGGACGCGCCAGCCATCACTATCCTAGATGGAACGGGGCTAACGTGGGTTAAACGCCAGGTGAGCGTTTGCACAGCGCGCGCCAGCCCATCGCCGGCCAGCAGCGCCAGCGGCGGCAGCAGCGGCAGCCAGTGATAGTCGTAACCTTTGGCCTGCACCAGCATCATGGCCGCGCCGGCCACCAGCCACAGGTTGACCAGCCGCCAGCCGGGACGGCGGCGCTCCGGCGTCAGCCGCGCCAGCCCGTAGCTGGCCGCCGCCAGGATGGCCAGCAGCCCCCACTGCGCCCAGCGGAAGCCCAGCGCCGTGGTCATCAACGCCGGCAAATCGTCTCGATTGAACGTCAGCGCCGTGTACTGCGAGGTGACGCGGGCGCTCTCGACCAGGTCGGGCAGCGCCCCTGCCGCCGCGACCCACGCCAGCCCCGCCGCGCCGACGGCCAGCCCCCCGGCTGCAAACGCTGCCGCCTCCGCCCAGGCGGCGCGCCAGGCGTCCCCCGCCCCGCGCCGCGCCAGCGCATAGCCCGCCGCCAGCGCCAGCCCGAACAGGGCGAACGGGTACTTGAACCATACCGCCGCCGCGCACCAGGCGCCGGCCAACGCCGCCCAGCCCAACCGGCGCTGAGTCCCCGGCGGCTGCGGGCGGTCGCCGGCGGGCAGCAGCCGGACGGCGCAGACGGCGGCCAGCGTCATCGGTAGCAGCGCCAGCCCGTCGTTCTGCGTCAGCGTCCAGAACGACTCGGTGAAGTAGAAGACGCCGAAGACCAGCGCCGCCCACAGCCCCGCCGCCGGCGACGCCAGCCGCCGGCCAACAGCGTACAGCGCGCTCCCCACGGCGGCGTACAGCAGCAGGTCGAGCGCCCGCAGCAGCCCGCCGGCGCGGTCGGGCAGCAGCGCCGCCGCGTAGACCAGGAACACGGCCGGCGGTTTGGGATTCCACAGGTCGCGGTACGGGACGCGGCCGTCCAGCAGCCCGCGGGCGATGGTGGCGAACTCGCCCTGGTCGCGCCCCAACGGGTAGGTGAGGATGGGCAGCGCCAGCAGCAGCACGGCGGCCAGCGCCGCCCCCAACAACAGGCGCTCGCGGCGCATATCAGCCGCCGCTAGCGATGCGGACGATGAGCAGCGCGATGGCCACCGACAGGCCGATCAGGAGCAGCAGCGCCAGCCGCAGGCCGTCCACGGTGGCGCTCGCCTCCGACTGCTCGACGGTGACGTTGCCCACCAGATCCACGTAGAAATCCAGGTTGACGCGCCCACGCGACAGCCGCGCCATGTAGTCGTGGCCGGTCACGCGCACCCAACCGCTGTCCTCACGCTCCCAGTCCGGCCCCAGCCGGGCGGCGATGGCCGCCTCCAGGATGGCGCGCGCCTGCTCCGGCGGGATGGGTTCGATCGTCTCGTTCACCGCGTTTGTCCTCCTGCTGGCGGCTATTATAGCGTAAGACGGCCGGCGCTGAGCGCAGGTATCAGCCGCAGCACCCCGCCACCTAGAACAGCCTCGCCGGGCGGCGGCGATTTCGGCCTCAAACGCCAAGCCCTACACCTGCACCCGCAACCCTACAGGTTTTTGTAATTTTATTAAGGTTTTGGTATGCTGTGTGGAGATTTTTTCGGCTGTTTAATCCGCATTATGGCGGATTGTCCTGGAGTGTGCACCGCATGAATGACCGCCTGTCGCGTCCGATCGGCGTGCTGGTGGCGGCGCTCGGCACGCCTGACGCGCCTACGCCAGCCGCCCTGCGCTCATATCTGAAAGAGTTCCTCTCCGACCGGCGGGTGGTGGATACCAACCCGCTGTTGTGGCAGCTCATCCTGCGGCTGATCGTGCTGCCGCGCCGACCGGCGCGGTCGGCGGCGCTCTACCGGCGCATCTGGACGCCGGAGGGATCGCCGCTGCTGGTGTATTCCCAGCGCCAGGCGGTAGGGCTGCAGGCGCGGCTGGGCGACGGTTTTCGCGTCGTGCTGGGGATGCGCTACGGTCAGCCGAGCATCGCCGCGGCGGTGGCGCAGCTTGAGGCTGAGGGAATTGATCGCATCCTGGTGCTGCCGATGTTCCCGCAGTTCTCATCCAGCACGACCGCTTCAATCTATGATGCGGTCGTGCGGGCGGCGGGCGGCCGGCGCTGTCCGCTGTTCTTTGAGCGCAAGCGCGCGCTGCCTACACTGCGCTTCGTCCCCCCGTATTACGATCACCCAGGGTATCTGGCCGGGCTCCAGTCGGGAGTCGAGCGGGTGATGCGGGCCATGCCGCGCCCGCCGGAGCGGTTCCTGTTTTCGTTTCATGGGGTGCCGCAGCGCTTTGTGGACGGCGGCGACCCGTATCGGGCGCAGGCGGAGACGACAGCCCGCCTGCTGGCGGACGCGCTGGGGTTGAAGCCCGACCAGTGGCTGCTGACGTTCCAATCGCGGTTCGGGCGCGAGCCGTGGCTGATACCCTACACCGACCAGACGTTGATCGAGCTGGCGCGGGCGGGGGTCAAATCAGTGCTGGTGGCCTGCCCCGGCTTCACCGCTGACTGCTTGGAGACGCTGGACGAACTGGGGCACGAGGCGGCTCGCGCGTTCTACGCGGCCGGCGGCGAATCCTTCCAGCTCGTGCCGTGCCTCAACGACCAACCCGACTGGCTGGATGCGATGGCTGATCTGGTCTACCAGGAAGCGTCCGGCTGGCATCAGTCATCTGGCAGACCCTCACTGACCTTGAAATGCGAGGCAGCGCTCGCGCGCCTGACCGAGCAGGTGAACTGAGCGTGGACATGGTAGCGCTCATCCGGCAGTTGGGCGCCCCTTCAGCGGCAGCGCCGCCAGCCGGATGATCCACTCGGTGCGACCTCTCTTCCGCCAGTGTGGCTGACTGCTGCCAGTTCGGGAAGATGCCGCGGCGCTGCCGCTACTGAGGCCGCGGCGCGCTTGGGCTAGGCTGCGGCGCGCCCGGTTCAGGCTGCGGCGCGCGCGGGACGGTATAGCGGTTTGAAGCGCAGGCCACCTGCCCATCGGGACCGATCGCCAGCACTTCCCAGGCGAATTGAAAGCCGTAGCCCAGCGCGTCAATGGTCACCGGGGCAGTCAAGTTGGTGTTTTCGCCGCCGGTGACAAACGTGCCCACCAGCGCGCCGCGGCGCTCATCCAGGTTGTAGATGTTGACCCGGTACGAGGCCGCGCCCGGCGCCGGGTCCCAGAAGAACGTCGCCTGTCCGACGGGCAAGCCGTCCAGCGGCGAAGTCGCCCGGAAGCGTGAGCAGTCCACGCCGGCGACGGGCGGCGCGCCCTGGTCGAAGCCGGGCCGCGGCAGCGGCGGCAGCGGCGGCGGCGGGAACGACGGCCGGCCGGTGTCCACGCCGCAGGGAATCGTCAGCCGCTGGTTGGGATAAATCAGGTTGGGGTTGGTCAGGCCGTTGGCCTGCAGAATGGCCGCCACGCTGGTCTGGTAGCGCAGGCTGATGCGGAACAGGTTCTCGCCGCGGCTGACCACGTGGGTGATGGTCGCGCCGACGGGGCACTCAGGCGCGGGCAGCGTGGGAGTGGGCAGCTCAGCCTGTAGCCCTAGCTCGGCCAGCATGCGCCGGATCAGCGCCTGATCGGCCAGTTCGTCCGGCGCGGCCGGACGCGGCGGCTCCCAGGCGCAGCTCGCATCCACGCTGCGATCATTGGCCTGGCCGTCAGCGCCCAGATCGTCAGGGGCGGCCAGACAGGTGCTGGTGGTGAAGCCGGCCGGCACCACGATCGGATTGCGACCGTTCGGGTCAATGATCGCCTGGCCATGCAGCGTCGTCAGCCGCATCAAATCGCCGATCGTCCGCAGCGTCACTAGCGATCCCAGACGAATATCAGCCCCGTTCACGGTCAGGTCAACGGTGAGGTTCTCCGGGCTGCGGATGGCCAGCACCGACGGCGTCCCCAGGCACTGCGTGGACGCCGGGCCGGTGCGAAAGTAGAAAGCCTGCATGGGGCTGCCGCTGACCGGTTGGTCTACCGGCAGCCGGACGACGGCCGGATTGGCGGCGATGGCGGCGGTCGGCAGCCACACCGGATCCAGGCCGGCGGCGATGCGCAGCCACTGGCTGTCGGCGGTGCGCGCTTGCACGGCGAGCTGCGTGCCGGCGGGGATGGTGACTACTATGGGCGTGCCCGCGTCCGGTCCGGCATGCAGCGCGGCTTCCAGCGCCAGCGTCACCGTCACCGGCTCGCTGGCGGACGGCGCGCTGACCGCGTTCTCGACTTCGGTATCGCCCATCAGCAGCATGGTCGCCGCCTGGCCGGGCAGCGTCTCCGGCACATTGGCCTGGACGTTCAGCACGGCGATGCCCCACTGGCCCAACCCCAGGTCAAGCGGGGCGGTGCGGATGCTTTGCATGGTGGCCAACGGCGCGCGGTCGGACGGCCGGGTGAAGAATCCTTCGGGCATAGCGCTGCTGAAGCGGGCTTCGACTCGATTGAACCCGTAGCAGGCCGCGTTGCGGTCCAGGCGGTCGCAGTTAGCGCCAATTTGCGACAGCGCCAAATCAACCAACACCGGGCAGCCCGCGCCGGTCTGGGCGGTCACCTGCGACAGCAGGCCGTTGAGGGCGATCAGCAGGACTGCCGCTGCAGCAGCGCGAACAGCCAGTCGAGGCAGCATGCGCGGATACTCCCGTAAGAGGCCATTTACGACATTCTAATAGGCATTATAGTGCCAGGGCGAAGGGGTCACAAGCGGGGTAACAGCATAACAGCCCGACCTTATGCGTCGGGCTGCTGTGCCGAGGCCCAGACTTGAACTGGGGACCCACGCATTTTCAGTGCGTTGCTCTACCAACTGAGCTACCTCGGCCGATGCTTCAGGCGCGCCTGAAGCGAGGATGAGTATACCCACTCCCCTGCGCCGCTGCAAGAGGGATTTGTTTTGTCTCCGCCCGTCGGCTGTTTTTTGCGCGAAATGACGGTACTATAGAACGACTTCACCCGCTGTTATAATCGCTGCCGGCCAGACAACCTATGCGCGTCGAACGGAATCGCTCTCGCCTGACCTTTCGCAAACAGCGCCGCCGGCGCGGCGGCTGCCTGTCGCTGACCGTGCTGCTGGGCGTGCTGGCCAGCATAGCGGCGTTCTCGTGGAGCATCTTCGGCAGCGCGCTGCGGACGGCCGCCCCCGGAGCCGCTCGTTCCGGCCAAATCGCCGGGGCCCAGCAGGCTTTCGACCGCGGCGACCTAGACACCGCCATCCGGCTGGCGCGGCAGCTCTTGATCGAAACGCCCAACCACGCCGACGCGCTGGCGCTGCTGACGCGGGCGCTCATCTACCGCAGCTACAGCGACTACAACCACGCCGCCGACCGGCAGTCTGCCGTGCAGATCACCGCCGAAGCCGTCGCCTTCGACCCGTCGGATCCGCGCTTGCAGGCCGCCCAGGCCTACGCGCTCCAGGCCGCCGGCCAGCCGGTGACCGCCGCCGAAATCGCCCGCCGGGTGCTCCAGAGCCAGCCGGACAACGGCATGGCCCGGCTGGCGCTGGCGCTGGCTTACGGCAGCGTGGGCAGCTTCGAAAGCGCCCTGCGCGAGACGCAGCGCGCCCTAGAACAGCCGGAGTGGGCGCTCGACGGCCTGCGCGCCCTGGCTATCAGCTACAGCGACTTGGGCGATTACCGCAGCGCCGTCCAAGCGGTCGAGCGTGCCCTGGCGCTGCACAACCGGCTGCTGCCGCTGTACTTTGAGCGGGCGCTGTACGCGCTCCAGCTCGGCGACGCCGACGCCGCCACCGCCGCCTATTTCCAGGTGCTGGCCTATGATCCGGCCAACATCAAAGCCCGCCTGCGGTTGTGCGAACTGTCCAGCCTGCTGCGCGAACGCGAAGCGGCGTTGGACTACTGTGGCCAAGTCACCGAACGCGCCCCCGACTGGGCTGACGGCTGGTATCAACTGGGGCGCGAATACTTCCTGCAGGGAGACTTCCGCGCCGCGCAGGCAGCGCTCCACCGCTGTTCATCGCTCCAGGTGATGCAGAACGTTCCCGTGAGCGAACGCCGCTTCGAGTGCTGGTACTTGCAGGGGCAGGCGGCGGAAATCCTGGGCGACTGCCCCAGCCTGCTGGCCACCTACAACGAGTTTCGCGCTATGGCCGCCGACGCCGCCGTGCGCCAAACCTGGGTCTACCCGCCGGAGGGGCCGCCCGGCTGTGCCACGCCCACTGGCGGCTGACAGCCCCCTAATGCCTGTTTCAGTTTTCCCTCATAGTCCTGATTTATCGTCAACGATGTCAAAGCCTGCTCGCATAGCCTTGCAGCAGCGACAGGCTTAGAATAAAAGCATCGATCGACTGTTGACCGCGAGGGATCGCTTATGTTGTTATGGAATATCGTGCGCCGCGCGGCGGCGTTAGTGGGGTCGGCGCTGCTGGTCGCCCTGGGTTTTGTGCTGGGCACGACCGTGTTCACCGGCACGACCACCGCCCCTGCTTCGGTTGAGCTGCGGCTGGCACCGCCCGCGGCTCAGACGGCGCTCACAGAAAACGAACGCCTGTTCGCGGACATCTACAACCGCGTCAGCCCGTCAGTCGTCTCGATCAATGTGGCCGGCAGCGCCCGCCGCACTCTGACCGACTCGTTCGAGTCGTCGGGCACTGGCTTCGTCCTTGACCAGCAGGGGCACATCGCCACCAACAACCACGTGGTGGACGGCGCTACGCGCATCGAGGTCAATTTCTTAGACGGGACGATCGTCGCGGGCAGGATCGTCGGCCTAGACCCCGACTCGGATCTGGCGGTGTTGAAGGTGGATCTGCCGGCTGAGAAACTGTACCCGGTGACGCTGGGCAACTCCGATGAGCTGTTCATCGGCCAAACGGTGCTGGCCATCGGCAGCCCGTTCGGTCAGCGCTGGACGCTGACCAGCGGCATCATCAGCGCGCTCGACCGCACTATCCAGGGGCTGACGCAGTTCAGCGTCGGCTCCGTCATCCAGACGGACGCGGCCATCAACCCCGGCAACAGCGGCGGCCCGCTGCTCAATCTGCGCGGCGAAGTCATCGGCGTCAACTCGCAGATCATCAGCCGCACGCGCAGCAACTCCGGCATCGGCTTCGCCATCCCCAGCAATCTGGTGGCGCGGGTCGTGCCTGAACTAGTCGCATCAGGCCGCGTCAACTACAGCTACCTGGGGATCTCATCCATCTCGGAGGAAGGATTGAGCCTGCGGCTGATCGAGGCACTGGGGCTGCCGAACGACATCCGCGGCGTGGTGGTCGGCTCGGTCGCGCCTGGCGGCCCGGCTGACCGGGCGGGGCTGCGCGGCGCGTCGAACCCGGTCGAGGTCGGCGGCGTGGTCGTGCCGTCGTCCGCCGATGTGATCACAGCCATTGACGGCGTGCCCATGACCGGCATGAGCTCGCTGGTATCGTATCTGGCGGCCAATACCGTCCCCGGCCAGACGATCACCCTGACGGTGTGGCGCGGCGGCCAGACGATCACGCTGCCGGTGACGCTGGGGGCGCGCCGCTGAACGCTACGACCGACGCCTGCGCCAGCGCGCGCGCTGGCTGGCCTGCCAGGCCGCGCCGATGGCGGCCAGCACCAGCCAGAGCAGCAGCGGCGTCACATCGCCGCGGCTGACATTACGGTTGAGAAAATCTAGGTTCAGCACCAGGAACAGACCGTCTACTAACAGCGCCGCGCCGCTGAGCGCGGTGGACAAAATGATGATCGGCTCATAGAGCGTGTTCGCCAGGAAGCCCAGGATGAAAGCGCCGATGACCGCGGCGAGCAGCGCCATCGCCCCAGACAAAGCGAGCGCCTGCGCGATCGCCAGCCCTAGCAGCGCGCCCAACAGCGCGCCGCCCAACACGCTCCGCAGCCGGTCAAGGCCGCGCGCCGCCAGCCAGAACAGCACGCCGCCCACTACGGCCAGCGCGATCTCGACCAGGCTGGGCGAGCTGTAGCCGCCGCCAGTCAGCGCTACGCCTAGGCTGTAGCCGACGACTGCGCCCAGCAGGGCGTAGAATAACTGCAGCAGGCCATAGTAGATGAGCAGGCCGAAGACCAGCAGGGCAGCCCCCACCAGGATGTAAACCAGCCCCAGTCCAAGCGTCACTTCCCCCTCCCCACGCGCTGCGGTGGACGATGGCGGCGGTTATACCCTGCCGGCGCCGGAACTGCAACGGTCAGCGCGCCACTACGGCATTTCTTGAAGCCTTGCGATCCGCTCGCGGTAAGCCCAGTTCAGTCCGGTCTTTCGGCTCACACAAGGCTGTACTATACTCGATTTCGGGCGGTCGGGAGCGGGTTCGCGCCCCGCGCTGGCCGTCAATCCTGCTGATTGCGGTTGATTATTATCTCGACGCATCCGCTGCGGCTTACCAGCCGTCGCCCAGCGCACGAGGAGAGATCATGAGCGCTGCCGAACCGCAGTTCGTCTGTGCCCGCTGCGGCCAGCCAGCCGGCCCGCTGGACTGGCGCTGTGAGGTCTGCGGCGGCCCACTGGGGCTGCGCGCCCCGCTGGAATTTGACGCGAGCGCGCTCACGGGCGAGTGGTCGCTGTGGCGCTATGCCACCCTGCTGCCGGTTCAGCGCCGGTTTTCGCTGGGTGAAGGGGCGACGCCGCTGGTGCTGACCCACTTGCCAGATGGCCCGGTCTACGCCAAATTGGAATATCTGAACCCGACCGGCTCATACAAAGACCGGGGCACGGCGCTGCTGGTCAATCACCTGCTGGCGCACGGCGTCGGCCAGGTCGTCGAGGACTCGTCCGGCAATGCTGGCGCCTCGCTGGCGGCCTACGCCAGCGCCTGCGGCATCCGGGCGCGCATCTTCGCCCCAGCCAGCGCCCCCGCCGGCAAGAAACGGCTGATCGCCGCCAGCGCGGAACTGGTCGAGGTGGACGGCCTGCGGTCGGCGGTCACCGCCGCCTGCCGCGAGGCGGCCCGCACCGTGGTCTACGCCAGCCACGCCTGGAGTCCGCTGTTCATCGCCGGGCAGATGACCTGCGCCTGGGAGATCTGGGAGCAGTTAGGTCGGCGCGGCCCGGACGCCGTCGTCTGCCCAGTCGGCCAGGGCGGGCTGCTGCTGGGGCTGGCCGAGGGCTTCGCCGCGCTGCGCCGTGCCGGGCTGGTCGCCCAACTGCCGCGCCTGTACGCCGTGCAGAGCGCCGCCTGCGACCCAGTGGTGTGCGCCTGGGAGACCGGGCGCGACGAGCCGGCGGCGGCAGCCGAGCAGCCGACCATCGCCGACGGCATCGTCGTCAGCCGGCCGGTGCGCGGCCTGGAGATCCTGCGCGCCCTGCGCCAGACGGGCGGTATGGCGCTGCGCGTGGACGACGCCGCCATTCGGCAGGCGCAGACCGCCCTGCACAAGCGCGGCCTGCTGGTCGAGCCGACCAGCGCGGCGGCGGCGGCGGCCCTGCCGACCGTGCGCGCCCACGCCGGGAGCGGGGCGGTCATCGTGCTGGCGCTGACGGGCAGCGGGCTGAAGACCCTGAACGTGTATGTCTGATCGAGTGCGCTGGGCTAGATCGCCCGCAGCAGGGTATGCGGCTGCTTACGGCTTCTACTTGGGGGTCGCCTTGCTGGTCACCTGGCCAGCGGCGCTGACCTTCTCCACCCGCTTCATCGGCCACCCGTTTGGCGACTCTTACGAATACGCCCGCTTCATCTGGTGGTTTGTCGAGGCGCTGCGCACCGGCCAATCGCCCTTCTTCCAGCCGCTGCTGGCCTACCCCGACGGCCTGCCGTCGGCGCTGCTATGGAGCATCCCGCTCCAATCGTTCCCGGCTTGGCTGTTCGCCTTCATCCTGCCGCTGCCGGCGGCCTTCAACCTGGCGGCCATCCTGCGGCTGGCGCTCAACGGCTGGGCGCTGTGCTGGGCCGCCCGGCGGCTGACCGGCTCCTGGCCGGGGGCGCTGCTGGGGGGCGTCATCTTCCTGGCGTTCCCGGCCATGCAGGGGCAGTTGGCCGCTGGGCACACCGGCCTGCTGGCGCTGTGGCCGCTGCCGCTGTACGCTTACCACCTGCTGCGCCTGCGCCAGGATCGGTCGCCGCGCCGGCTACTGCTGGCGGCGGGGTGCTTCGTGCTGGGCGTGCTGGGCAGCAACCAGATCCTGGTGTTCAACCTGCTGCCGCTGACGGCGCTGGCGCTGCTGGGGATGGCGCTGGCGCGGGACTGGCCGGCGCTGCGGTGGGGGCTGATGGCGAGCGCGCTGGGCGCGGCGCTGGCGGCGGTCTTCATCCTGCCCGGCCTGCTGGAAGCCCTGGCCGCGCCCCCCTGGATACGCGAACGCGGCGACGTCCTCTACAGCGTCGACCTGCTCAGCCTGGTCACGCCGTCGTTTCAGCACCCGGTCTTCGGCCAGCTAGACTATACCCACCGCATCCTGGGGATCGACCCGTTCGAGAAGCCGGCCTACATGGGGCTGGTCGCGGCCGGGCTGGCGGCGATCGGCGTCTGGCGGCGGCCAGCGAGCCGCCTGTGGCTGGCGCTGGCGGCGGTCGCCTGGGCGCTGGCGCTGGGACCGCTGCTGAAAGCGCTGGACGCGCCGGTCATGCTAGCGTTCGATGGCCATCCAACTTACGTCACGCTGCCCTGGGCGCTGTACCAGCAGCTCCCGCTGTTCAACATCGTGCGCGCGCCGGCGCGGTTCAACCTGACAGTCGGCCTGGCGCTGGCGTTTCTGGCGGCCTACGGCTTCAGCGCGCTGGGCCGGCGCGGGCGGCAGGCGTGGGGCCTGGCGCTGCTGGCTGCCGGCCTGACGCTGTGGGAATATCAGGTGTTCTGGTCGGGCATGCCCACTATCCCCGGCGACATCCCGCCGGCGGTGGCGGCGCTGGCCGAACGCCCGGACGCGCGGGCGGTGCTGGACGTGCCTGCGCATCATCCGCTGGCGGCCAAAACCGGCCTGTACCTACAAACGGCGCACCGCCGGCCGTTGATCGCCGGCCAGGTCACGCGGCGCACGCCGGTAGACCCGGCCAAGCTGACGCTGCTGGAGGAGACGCTCGACCCGGCGCTGCTGGAGGCCGCCGGCGCTGACGTCCTGATCCTGCACCGCGAATGGGGCGAGGCCAGCCTGGAAGCTCGGCTGCGCGAACGGCTGGGGCCGCCTGTTTACGAAGATGCCCGCTTCGCCGTGTTCCAAGCGCCGCCGGCTGACAGCCCGCCCGGCTTTGTCACCCTGCCAGCGCGCCCCGGCAGCTATGCCAGCCGCGCCGAGTCCTACCTGTTTGCGCCGGCCGGCGGCATCGTCCACCTGCGCGGGGCGTTGGCTGCCGACCGCACCGTCGTCCTGCTCCTGGACGGCCAGCCGGTCGAAACATGGACAGGGATCAGCGCCTGGGCGCTGGATCTGCGGGTGGCGATCACGCCCGGCTATCACACGCTGGCGCTGGCGCTGGAGCCGTCCTGCCCGGTCAGCCCGTCGCCGGCGCTGGCTTGCGGCGGCCTGCGCCTAGAGGCGCTGGCGCTGGCGTTCGTCCCAGATTGACGCTGAAGTAGTCAGAGCACGGCCGGCTGTGTCGCGATCACGTCGGAGACATCGGCCTAGGGGGGATCATGTTCGCTTTCATCACGCAAGGAGTCAGCCTGGGGTTCGCCGCCGGCGCCATGCCCGGCCCGTTCACCGGCTACCTGGTCAGCCTGACGCTGGCCTACGGCTGGCGGCGCAGCCTGATCGTGGTGCTGTCGCCGCTGCTCACCGACGGGCCGATCATCCTGGCGGTGGTGCTGCTGCTGCGGCAGATGCCGGACGGCTTCATCCAGGCGGTGCAGGTGGCCGGCGGGCTGTACCTGCTGTGGATCGCCTGGGGGGCGTGGCAGCGCTTCCGCGCCGGCAGCGCCCTGGCCGGGGGCGGCCCGCCGCCGGCGCGCACGCTGGCCCAGGGGCTGATCATGAACTGGCTGAGCCCCGGCCCGTACCTCTTCTGGACGACGGTCAACGGGCCGCTGCTGGTGCGGGCGCTGAGCGAGTCCGCCTGGCATGGGCTGGCCTTCCTGGCGGCGTTCTACGGCACGTTTCTGGGCTTCCTGGCGCTGTATGTGGTCGTGTTCGACCGGCTGCGGCGGCTGGACGACCGCGTGACGCGCGGCCTGCTGCTGCTAACGATCGGCGTGATGGCGGCCTTCGGCTTGGCGCTCATCCGCCAGGGCGTGGGCGCGCTGCTGGCGGCGGCGTAACTTTTATTCCTCGGCTGCGTATTAACAGGCAGCACTACGACCACCAGGGGAAGAGACAACCGCATGAAAAGCAAGAACGATACCTACGAGCTGGCCTCGCTCGGCCCGCGCTTCATCGCCCTCGTCATCGACAGCATCATCCTGGGGCTGATCGGCGGCGTGTTCGCCGGGATATTCGGCCGAGTCGGCGCGGGCGGCGTCGGCAGCTTCGTCATCGGCCTGCTGTACAACTGGTATTTCTGGACGCGCAACTACGGCCAGACGCCGGGCAAGATGCTGATGAAGGTGCGCGTCATCAAGGCCAGCGGCGAACCGCTGACCGACGCCGACGCCGTCATCCGCTACATCGGCTACTATATCAACTCGGCGCTGATGATGATCGGCTGGATCATCGCCTTCTTCGATGACCAAAACCAGGGGCTGCACGACAAGCTGGTCAGCACCTACGTCGTCAAGGCGGAGTGAAACCGCCGGGCGGAAGAGACTTCAAAGAGCCCTCATCTTCACAGCCCCTTTCGCCCTGAGGGGGCGCATCGAAAGGTTCTGCAAAGTCTCTCTCGATGCAGGAGCGAGATTTAGAGCGAGGGCAAAGGCATCCATCACGCTGTTCTTCGGCAGCAATCTGTGCTATGATCTGGGCATAGACGTTCCGCGAGTGCTGTACGCGCAGTTTCATCTCCGCTGCACCTTCCCCGATCACGCTCAACCTGTGGTAGACGAAGTGGATGAAGCCGGCAACGGGCTGAGCATCCACGATATTTGAGAGGTCACATGGATTTTTCCGACTTGAACCTGATTGACCCGCTGCTGCGCGCCCTGCGCGCCGAGGGTTACCAACAACCGACTCCGATCCAGCGCCAGGCGATCCCGCACGTGCTGGCCGGCCGCGATCTGATCGGCTGCGCCCAGACCGGCACCGGCAAGACCGCCGCTTTCGCGCTGCCCATCCTGCAGCGGCTGGCGGCCGAGGCGAGCCGCCCGCGCGGCGGCCTGCGCGTGCTGGTGCTGTCGCCCACCCGCGAGCTGGCGTCCCAGATCGGCGACAGCTTCGCCGCTTACGGCCGCCACACCGGGCTGAAACACGCCGTCATCTTCGGCGGCGTCGGCCAGCAGCCCCAGGTCGAGGCGCTGCGCCGCCGTCCTGACATCCTGGTGGCCACCCCCGGCCGGCTGCTCGACCTCATGGGGCAGGGGCTGGTGCGGCTGAACACCATCGAAACCTTCGTCCTGGACGAGGCCGACCGGATGCTGGATATGGGGTTCATCCACGACGTGCGCCGGGTCATCGCTGCCCTGCCCGTCCGCCGGCAAACGCTGCTGTTTTCGGCCACTATGCCGTCCGACATCCAGGATCTGGCCGACCACATCCTGGTTGATCCGGTGCATGTCGAGGTGACGCCGCAGGCCACCACGGTCGAGACCATCGCCCAGTCGGTGTTTTTCGTCGAGAAGGGCGACAAGCGCGCCCTGCTCGAACACATCCTCGGCGATCCCACCATCCGGCGCGCGCTGGTGTTCACCCGCACCAAACACGGCGCCAACAAACTGGCGCAGCAGTTGGAGCGCGCCCGCATCCAGGCCGAGGCCATCCACGGCAACAAGTCGCAGAGCGCGCGCGAACGGGCGCTGGCCAACTTCAAATCCGGCCGGACGCGGGTGCTGGTGGCCACCGACATCGCCGCACGGGGCATTGATGTGGACGATGTGACGCACGTCATCAACTACGAGCTCCCCAACGAGCCGGAGACCTACGTCCACCGCATCGGGCGCACCGCGCGGGCGGGCGCGTCGGGGACAGCCTATTCCTTCTGCGACGCCGACGAACGCGCCTATCTACGCGACATCGAGAAGCTCATCCGGCTGCGCGTGCCAGTAGCAGCCGATCACCCTTACCAGTCGCCGCTGGGGCTTCCGGCAGCTTCGGCTGGCCAGCCGGCATCCGCCGCCGCGCCGACGCGCCAGGCGCAGCCGGGTTCGCCGCGCCGCCGCCGCCGGCGCCGTTACAACGGAGGCCGGCCTCAGACCTAGCCTGATGGCTAGGTCAGCGTGGGCCCCGGCCTGTTCTTTCGATCAGAAACCGATGAGAAGCCCGCCCGCCTTGCAACCCCAGGCTGTCCCGTGCGTAATTCCATATGTACGAGGTGAACCGGAGGTGGATCATGCACGGGAAATGGAACTGGCGCGGGTATCATGGGCGCGGCTGGAACCACACGCACTGGGACTGGTCTCGGCGCGGCTGGGGCCGGCGCGGCTACCGCTTCTGGATGCCATGGCCGGCGTTGGGGCTGCTGTTCCTGCTGCTGCTCGGCTGGAAGATGATCGTGCCGCTGGCGCGGCGCTGGGCGTCCTGTTCTTCGTCATCCTGCCGGCGCTCAAGGGCGCCGCCTGTGACCGCCCAGAAGGCGACCCCGGCAAGCGCAAGAACGATGATCCCTGGCGGGGCAAGAAGCGCAAGAACGACGACGCGCCCGCCACCTTCCGCACCCGCGATGGCGAGGAGCTGGAGATCATTTAGCCGCTGCGCACATGCTGACACGAATCCAACATAAACTTCACTGAATCTTCATCAATTTCTGATGCGGTGATGAATGGCGAGCAGCTACCTTAGATTTACATCCGCTTGGGAGGACGCTGGCAGCTGGCTGCGGCTGCTCACAGCCGAAAGCTGCTGCTTAGACCAATCTGCTGAAAGACGGCTGAACCAGCATCAGCCTTCTCGCAGCACAGCTACCACACATTCTTCCGGCGGCTATCTTGCTTGAAGGAGGAGTCATATGCAAAAACACAAACACTTGATTTTAGCGATTCTAACGGCGGCCATCCTAGCGCTGACCGCCTTCGCGCCGGCCGCGGCGCAGCGGCTGGAACCGCTGCCGGCCGCGCCGCCCTACACGCTGGCGCCCGCGGAGCAGGCGCTGGCCGACGTCTACCAGTCGGTTGTGGACTCGACCGTCAACATCGAAGTGGCCAAGACCAACGTCCGGTCTGGTATGACCGGGTTGGGCACAGGCAGCGGTTTCGTCATTGACCAGGAAGGCCACATCGTCACCAATAATCACGTGGTGGAGAACGCCAGCAGCATTCGGGTGACGTTCTTCAACGGTTTGACCGTGAGCGCCAAGCTGGTTGGCCGCGACCCAGACTCTGACCTGGCCGTGATCAAGGTAGATACTGATATTCCCGGCCTGTCGCTCAAGCCGGTAACGTTCGCCGACTCCGATCAGGTGAAAGTCGGCCAGACTGTGCTGGCCATCGGCAGCCCCTTCGGCGAGAACTTCACGCTGACGACCGGCATCGTCAGCGCCCTGCAGCGCAGCCTCAGCGGTGAGAGCCGCTTCAGCATCCCGGAGATCATCCAGACGGACGCGGCCATCAACCCCGGCAACAGCGGCGGCCCGCTGCTGAACGCCGCCGGCCAGGTGATCGGCGTGAACACGGCCATCGCCAGCGCCACGCGCAGCGCGTCCGGCGTGGGCTTCGCCGTGCCGTCGAACACGGTGCGCCGCATCGTGCCGTACCTCATCGCCAACGGCACGTACCGCCACAGCTATTTGGGCATCACCGGCGGCCCGCTGTCGCCGGAGCAGCGCGAGATCATGCGCATGCCTATCACCATGAACGGCGTGATGGTCGCCAGCGTGCTGCCCGACGGCCCGGCAGAGAAAGCCGGCCTGCGCGGGTCGCGCATGACCATCAACACGCCCTTCGGCGAGCAGCCGATCAACGGCGATGTCATCATCGCCATCAACGGCCAGCCCGTCAGCCAAGTGCCCGATCTGACCGCCTACCTGCTGAAGAACACCCAGCCGGGCGACACGGTGACGCTGCGGGTGTGGCGCGACGGCGCGGAGATCGATGTGCCGGTCACCCTGCAAGAGCGGCCGACCTCCCTGCCGCAGGAGTGATCATCGCGGCAACCTGTGCCGGACGAACCGGGGTGAAGCGCCGCTTCACCCCGGCGATTTTTCGGTGAGCCCCTGCCTGTCGCCAACTTGCCCCTGGTCAGCCGCTGGCCGCCGCCGTAAGATGACCCGAATCGAAATCCCGCCAGAGATTGGCGGGATCGCTGTCGGGGCGACGGGATTCGAACCCATGACCTCTTCGACCCGAACGAAGCGCGCTACCGGGCTGCGCCACGCCCCGAATGCATCCTGGAGTGTATCGGACTTCACGGCCATTTGCAAGAGGGAGTTATGACCGAGCCGACCACCCTCAACGACCGGGCGCGCGCCGCTACGCGCCATTTGACTGACTGGGCTGGGACGATGCTGCACCGCCTGGGCATCCATCCTGACGCGCTGACCATCGCCGGGCTGGCGGTGGTGGCGGCCGCCGCGCTGGTCATCGCCCAGGGGCAGCTTCAACTCGGCGGCCTGATCCTGGCGCTGGGGCTGCCGCTGGACGCGCTAGACGGGGCGGTGGCGCGTGCCCGCGGCCTGCCCAACCCGTTCGGCGGCGTCCTCGACTCGACGCTCGACCGCTATGCCGATGCTTTCATTTTTGGCGGATTGAGTTATCATTTTGCCGTCCACAACCGCCCGGACATGCTGCTGCTGTGCTACGCGGCGCTGATCGGGGCCTTCGGCGTGAGCTACGTGCGCGCCCGCGCTGGCGAAGCCGGGCTGTCCGTGAAGATCGGTCTGTTCGACCGGCTGGTGCGCGTGGTGGTGATCGTGGCCGCCCTGCTGCTGCCGCCGCTGCTGGAGTGGGGGCTGCTGCTGCTGGCGGTCGGGGCGAACGCCACAGCGCTGCGCCGGCTGTGGTATGTGCATCGCCATATTCGCTAGAGAGGGTTGGGCATGGAATTCCAAAAAGAAGGCATCCTGTTATTCGACAGCCTGCAAATTCGCTATTACGGCCTGATCATCGTGTTCGCCATGCTGGTGGCGGCGTTCGCGGCGGCGCGGCTGGCCAAACGCGCCGGCCACGACCCGGAACATGTCTGGGGCGGGCTGACCTGGGCCATCATCCCCGGCATCATCTTCGCCCGGCTGTGGTTCGTCCTGTTCCCGTCTCAGTCGGTGGTCGAGGCCGGGCGCGACACCGCTTGGTTCTTGCAGAACATCACCGACCTGCAGAACGGCCCGCTGGCCATCTGGAGCGGCGGCCTGAGCATCTTCGGCGCCGTGCTGGGCGGGCTGCTGGGCGCTTACCTGTATGTGCGCCGCAACAAACTGCCGCTCGGGTTCTGGCTGGATATCGCCGCCGTGGCGCTGCCGCTGGGGCAGGCGATCGGCCGCTGGGCCAATTTCATCAACCAGGAGCTGTACGGCACGGTCACCACGCTGCCTTGGGGATTGACGATTGACTCGGCGCACCGCGTCGCGCCCTACAAGAGCATCATCGATTATCCGGTGGCTACGACGCTGTTTCATCCGCTGTTCCTGTACGAATCGCTGTGGAGCCTGCTGGCGTTCATCGTGCTGCTGAACGTCTTCCAGCGGCTGCGGGCGCGGCTGCTGCCGGGCGATATCTTCCTATTCTATGTGGCGCAGTACAGCTTCATCCGCTTCCTGCTGGAGTTCCTGCGGGTGGATGTCACGCTAGTGGGCGGCATCAACTGGTCGCAGGCGGTGACGGCGGTGCTGTTCGTGGCGTCGCTGCTGTACTTCCTGTACCGCCACCGCCCCGGCGCGGTCGCGCAAACCAATGCTGAAAGCCGCGCCTCATGACGCTCGCGTTTCTCAAGCGGCTGCTGCAAGCCCCCGGCCCATCGAACTTCGAGGCCAACCCTTCGCGCATCTGGCGGGAGGAAGCGGCCACCTTCGCCGATGAGGTGCAGCTCGATGTGGCCGGCAACAGCTACGCCGTGCTGCACGGCGGCCCGCTGCGGGTGATGCTGGCCGGCCATGTGGATGAGATCGGCCTGATCGTCACCTATGTGGATGATGACGGCTATCTGTACTTCACCGGCGTGGGCGGCTGGGATCCGCAGGTGCTGGTCGGCCAGCGGGTGCGGCTGCTGGGCAAGGGCGGCGACGTGACCGGCGTCGTCGGCAAGAAAGCCATCCACTTGATGAAGCCGGACGAACGCGACAAGGCCAGCAAGATCGAAGACCTGTGGCTGGACATCGGCGTCAGCAGCCGCGCCGACGCGCTGAAGCTGGTGCGGGTCGGCACGGTCGGCGTGATTGACGCGCCGGTGGTGGAGCTGCCCAATGGGCGCGTGGTTTCGCGCAGCCTAGACAACCGCATCGGCGCTTACACCGTGCTGGAGGCGCTGCGGCTGCTGGCGCAGGAGCGCCCGGCGGCGACGGTGGCCGCGGTGGCAACCACCCAAGAGGAGATCTCGTTCGCCGGGGCGTTCACCTCCGCCTTCACATTTGAGCCGCAGGCGGCGGTCATCGTGGATGTGACCCACGCCACCGACTACCCGAACGCCGACCGCAAGCTGCGCGGCGAGGCGCGTCTGGGCGGCGGGCCGGCCATCAGCGTCGGCTCGGTGAACAACCCCATCCTGCACCAGATGCTGCTGGACATCGCCGAGCGCGATGGCATCCCGTACACGGTCAAGGTGACGGCGCACAACTCAGCCACCGACGCCGACGCCATCTACCTGACGCGCGGCGGCGCGGCCAGCGCGGTCATCAGCATCCCCAACCGCTACATGCATTCGCCGAACGAGATGGTGCAGATGAGCGATGTGGAGCACGCCGCCCGTTTGATCGCCGCGCTGGTGCGCGAGCTGACGCCGGAGACCGACCTGCGCCCCCGCTGAGCAGCCGGCTCACGGGGCGCTGAGCTTCGGCTGGATGTCCGCCCCGACCAGGATGGCGATGTCGCTGGCGGTCAAGCCGTCCGCGCCGGGGCGCACCCGTTCGGGCGGCAGCCCCAGCAGCGCCGCCAGGTATTTGCCCGTCCACACCTTGCCCGTGTACACTTGAATCACCGTGTCGCTGTTGCTCGGCTGCGGCACGTTGCCCACCTGCGTCACCGAGACGCCGCGCCCGGCCAGCCAGTCGCCGGTTTGGCGCGCCAGACCGGCCACGTCAGAATTGTTCAGCACGATGATCGAAGCCTTCTCCGCCTCCGCCCGCGCGCGCAGGTCGGACAGCGACAGGTCATCCTGCGGGTTGAACACCTGCTGCACCAGCAGCCGGATGGCGTTGGTGCGCGGGACCAGCACCTGGTCGCCGCTGGTGGTGGTCGCCAAGTCGACGTACAGGTTGTCAATCACGCCGAACCGGATGTGCTCCCGCGGGATTTCCTGCATGAGCAGCCCCAGGCTGAGGATTTCATCGAGGCTGAGGTTGGTCTTGAAGCTGCCGGCCAGGTCATTCCACAGCTTAGGCGCTTGGCCGATGAAGTTGGCGATGCCGCCCACGCTCAACACTTTGTCGCGCAGCGCTTGCAGCACCTGCTGCTGGCGGCGCGAACGCTCAAAGTCCGAATTGCCGTGGCGGGTGCGGGCGTACTGGAGCAGCCGCTCCGCGTTCAGCGTCTGGCAGCCGGCGGCGAACTGGACGCGGATGACGCCGTAGCCGGCGTCCGGATAGGCGGCATCGTCGATCGGCTCCGGCACGCAGATCTCCACGCCGTCCGGGGCCAGCGTCTCGACCACTTTCAAGAACACGTCGAAGTTCACCAGCACATACTTGCTGACCGGGATGCCCAGGTTCTGGCGCACCGTCTCGGCGGCCAGCGCCGGGCCGCCGCCAGGGTAGGCGCTGGCGTCGCCCAGCGAGTTGGCGGTGTTGATGCGCCCCTGGTTGAAGCCGGGGATCTTCACCCATAGGTCGCGGGGGATGGACAGGACGCCGGCGGTTTTCCGCACCGGGTCGACGCTGACGACGATCATGGTATCGGTGCGGTACGGGCCGGGTTCATCTACGCCGGTGCGCTGGTCGATGCCCAGCAGCAGCAGGTTGACGCGGCGCGGGTCAGTCCAATCGGCGATGCCCGCCGCCGGGTCGAGCGTGGCGGTCGGGCCGGGCGTGGGCGCGGCCAGCGGGGAGCCGGGCGTGGGCGTGGCCGCAGCGGCGACGGCCGCCGTGGGCGGCAGCGACGGCGTGGGCTCCAGGTTGAAGCTCTGCTCCGGTGGCACGAACCGGACGCCGCTCTCGCCGGCGTCAATGGCCACCTGCCGCGCGACGGTGAAAGCGGTCACCGACAGCAGGCCGGTGACGACCACCACCACCAGCATACCCACCACCAGCAGCCAGACTGGAATCCGCATGATGCATACTCCTGACGTCGTTCGCTGGCATTATAGGGGCAAGGTGGCGGCTTGTGTACCCCGCGCCCGGCGGCGGCGCTCAAGCGTCAGCCAGCCGTAGGAGCGACTGGCTGACGGCCTGATCGTAGTTTGTCTCGAAGCGCAGGGCTTATCCCCCGCCGGCGTCAGGGCGCGGCAGACACTTCAAGCGCAGCCGACATTCGTTACCGCCTGATGCCGCTTTCCTCAGCCGATCGCTCGTCCGGCGCATCACAAACCGCAGGGCTGCGGTATACGCAGCCCCGCGCCATCCCGATGATCGCCGCCATCATACCCGCCTCAGCGGATGGTCGGATCGCTGATCCATACATCCGGCGAGAACAGCGTCGCGCCTTCGATGATCAGGTTAGACGAGTAGCCATACGGGAACTCGTACACGTTCAGCCCGTTGAACTGCGACAGCACCGGTTTGGGCGCGCCCAGGGCGTTGTCGAAGACCTTCAGCACCGGCTCGCACACCGTCTGGCTGGTGTCGGTGCAGATCTCCAGCGTCACCTGAGCGGTGCGGGTGGTCGGGTTGTCCAACAGGTAGGTGACGCGGATGTTGTTCCACGATACCCGGGTCTTCTGCGCCTGGATCTCCTGCACGCTGGGGGCAGCCTGCGGCGTGCCAGCATTGAGCAGCGCGGCGATCGCGCCCGCGCCCGTCGGCGTCGGCGTCGGCCCAGGGCCGTTGCACCAGCTCGCATCGCAGAAGGTCAGCGGCTTCACGCCCTCCAGCGTGGGCAGCCGCTGGAAGATCTCCGGCGGCAGCGTCGTCCAGCGCAGATCAACGAACACGGCGAAATCCTGGCCGCTGACGAACATCATGGTCGATTCGCCAAAGTTGCGATACCAGGCCTTGAAGCGCGTGCCGGGCGGCATGACCCCCATGTACTGGGTGGCCGCCGGATCGAGATAGCTGAAAGCGTATTGCGACTGCGCCACGAAGCGATCAGCCTCGGCCTGTTCGCCGCCCTCGCCCTCCAGCGCCGGCGGCTGTTCGGCGAGCTGGTTAGCCGCCAGCGCCGCATCGCGGCAGAAGCCCCCGCCCAGAGGGATCTCCGCTGTGCTGAAGCCGTACACCTGCGCCAGCAGCGCCGCTAGGTTCTGCACCATCGGGTCGCAGATCGCCAGTGGGTCAACGCCCTGCCAGCCGCGCGGACGCGGGACGCGCCCCAGTTCGTTCGCCAGCAGCTCCAGGTCGTGGCGCAGGTTGCGGTAGGCTAGGGCGGCGGCGTTGGGCAGCAGCCCAATCCAGCCTGGCGGGCGGCGGCCTAACCCCAGTTCAGTATTGGCCAGCGTGTCCAGGTCAAGGAATGTATCGCTCAGCAGCGTAGGCGAGTTCTTGTCTTTGTTGGCCTTCCACCCCTCCGGCCGGATATTGACGCCGAACTCCTCATCGGCCAGCCGTTCCAGGTCGCCGCGCACCGCCAGAATCAAATCAGGCAGCCGGGCTTCGGCCTCCGGCGTGGCCAGCACCAGCCGCAGCACCTGCGCCTCGACTTCGCCCGCCACTACGTTGCAGTAGTTGGCGGTCGTGTCGGGGGTCTGGAGATTGTAGTTGAAGGCTTCGTCCAGCGTCTTGGCCAGGTTCTGCACCGCCCGGTCACAGCGCACCAGCGGCGGCGCCGGCCGCCAGTTGTCGGGGCGGTTGGCCGCGCCGAACTGCTGGTCGGCGGCCAGCTCCAGATCATGGCGGATGTTGCGGGCGGCGATGGCGGCGTCGCTGGTGGCGGGGGCGCCGTTCCAGGCTTCCGGGCGCACGCCCGCCCCGTAGATCTGGTCGGCGATCTGCTCCAGATCGAACCACAGGTCGGCGATGAACGTCGGCGAACTGACGTCGTTGACGTTGAACGTCCAGGCTTCTGGGCGCACGCCTTCGCCGGCCACCGCATTGGCCAGGAACTCCAGATTGGCGCGGGTCTCCAGCACAAAGCGGCGCACATCGGTGATGGGCTGCGCCCGCACTGAACTGACCAGCGCCAGCAGCATGAGGATGGAAAGGCAGGTATACCGTCGCATCGCGGCCTCGCATTTCTGCTACACCGCTAATTATAGCGATGAGGCCGCCAAACGGGAAAGCGGGCGCAAAGTCAGGGGTGATGGCAGGGCTTCGGCTACCGTCGCAGCAGCTTGAAGGCGATCTGCCGGCCGTACCCGGCGCGCAGCGCCAGGTGCACCCACAGCGCCGCCAGCGCTTCTAGGTGGCTGCTGGCGGCCAGATCGCCGGCGTCGACCACGTCGAACCCCATCGCCTCGGCCAGCCGTCGGACGACCTGTTTGGCGTCTGGGCTGTCGCCGGCGATGAACAGCGTCGCCGCCTGGCCGTCGAAGATCGGGTTGGTATAGTGTTCAGCCCCCAGCGTGTTGAAGGCTTTGACGACCTGCGCGTCCGGGGCCAGCCGCGCCAGATCCTGAGCGGCGGAGAAGCCCGAACCACCGCCAAAGCGGTTGGTCATATCCACGATGACCTTGCCGTCCCAGCGCCCCTGGGCGATGACGCCGGGGACGGCGTCCCAGCGCAGCGCCAGCGCGATCAGGTCGCCGAAGGTGATGGTCTCGGCGACGGTGCTCACCGGCGCGCCAAGTTCCTGCGCCAACTGCTGCATCGCCTCGCTGTGCGGCGCGCGCGAGCTGAGCATGACATCGTGCCCCAGCGGCAGCACCGCCCGCGCGAACGACTGCCCTACCGAACCCGCCCCCAAAATCCCGATCTTCATATGCGCCATCCTGTCACCACGTGTATCCGTCCGAAGCAGCCATTGTATACTCAACCTGTTTATGCGGCGATCATCCGACCATACAGCGGTCTTCTGTTACAATGAAAATGGTGATCTAATTTATTTCTTACTTGCAGGCGTTATACTCAGGACAAAAAAGGGGATAAGATCGCCTGCCCGATTCCCTGATACCTGCCCGCCGGCATCCAGCATCCCTTCGTGCAGTGCAAACCATGCCGGCGGCTCATACCAGCCTGATTGTGATCATTGACAGGACAGACGACCGATGATCTACATACAACGGAAAATGCGCTCACCCTTCTGGGCTCGCCCCGACAGCGGCTCGACCGAGTCGCAGGCGGACGCCAATGCGCCCGATGCGGTGAACGCAGACGGAGAATTTGACCAGACTGATATCCCGGCGGAACTGCCGATCCTACCGCTGCGCGGCCTAGTGGTCTACCCGCAAACTGCCATCCCGCTGACCGTCGGTCAGCCGCGCAGCATCAAGCTGGTGGATGATGTCGTCTCCGGCGATCGGCTGATCGGCCTGGTGGCGGCCAAAGATCCCGAAATGGAGACGCCCGGCCCGGACGATGTCTATCAAGTCGGCACGCTGGCCTCGATCCACCGGCTGTTCCGCGCCCCAGACGGCACGATCCGCCTGCTCGTGCAGGGGCTGGCGCGCATCCGGATCGAGGAATACACCCGGACTGAGCCGTATCTGCGCGCGCGCGTCCGCGCCATCCCGGAGACCAGCGAGGATACGCTGGAAGTCGAGGCGATGGTGCGCAACGTCGTCAACCTCTTCACGCGGCTGGCTGACCTGGTGCCGAACATCCCCGGCGAACTGATCACGTCGGCGCTCAACGTAGACGACCCGCTGCAGCTCGTGTACGCCATCGCCACTTACATTCGCATTAGCCTGGAGGACGCGCAGGAGCTGCTGGAGCTGGAGAGCACCGACGCCAAGCTGCGCCGCCTGATGACCATCTTGACCAAAGAGCTGGAGGTGCTGGAGCTGGGCCGCAAGATCCAGACCGAAGCCCAGTCTGAGATGGAGAAGATGCAGCGGGAGTACTTCCTGCGCGAGCAGCTCAAGGCGATCCAGCGCGAGCTAGGCGAAGGCGACGAGCAGGCGGCGGAGATCGAAAACTTCCGCAAGCGCATCGCCGAGGCCGGCATGTCGGAAGAAGCGCAGAAAGAAGCTGAGCGCGAACTCGACCGGCTGTCCAAACTGCCGACAGCGGCGGCGGAGTACGGCGTCATCCGCACTTACCTGGACTGGCTGGTCAGTCTGCCGTGGTCCAAGCGCACCGAAGACCATCTGGACATCGCCCATGCGCGCCAGGTGCTGGATGCCGACCACTACGGCCTGAAGGACATCAAGGAGCGCATCCTGGAATATCTGGCCGTGCGCAAGCTGCGCGCCGAGCGCGGCGTCGACGCCGAGGAGAAAGAAGCCATCGATTACGTCATCCGGCGCGAACGCAAGGGCGCGATCCTGTGTTTTGTCGGCCCGCCCGGCGTCGGCAAGACTTCGCTGGGCGCGTCCATCGCCCGCGCCATGGGCCGCAAGTTCATCCGCATGAGCCTGGGCGGGGTGCGCGATGAGGCTGAAATCCGCGGCTTTCGGCGCACCTACATCGGCGCTATGCCGGGGCGGATCATCCAGACGATCCGGCGCGTTGAGTCGCGTAATCCAGTCATCATGCTGGATGAGGTGGACAAGCTGGGCCGCGACTTCCGCGGCGACCCGGCCAGCGCCCTGCTGGAAGTGCTCGACCCAGAGCAGAACGCCGAGTTCCGCGACCACTACCTGGACGTGGCGTTCGACCTGAGCGAGGTGTTCTTCATCACCACCGCCAACGAGCTGGAGCCGATCCCCGGCCCGCTGCGCGACCGGATGGAGATCATTCACCTGAGCGGCTATACCGAGCAGGAGAAGGCCGCCATCGCCCAGCAGTACCTGGTGCCGCGGCAAATCCGCGAGAACGGCCTGCGCCCAGAGGAGATCGAATTCACGCCGGAAGCGCTGACCTTGATCATACGCGACTACACCCGCGAGGCGGGCGTCCGCACGCTGGAGCGCGAGATCGGCCGGGCGGCGCGCAAAGTGGTGACGCGCATCGCCGAAGGCCAGGTCGGCAAGATCGTGGTGGACGAAGCGATGGTGCGCGAGCTGTTGGGCAAGCCGCGCTACGGCTATCGCGAGGAGCTGGCCGAACGCACCGACCGCCCCGGCGTGGCCACTGGCCTGGCCTGGACGCCGGTCGGCGGCGACGTGCTGTTCGTAGAGGCCGCCCGGATGCCCGGCGGCAAGGGCTTCCAGTATACCGGTCAGCTCGGCGAGGTCATGCAGGAGAGCGCCCGCACGGCCCTGACCTATATCCGTTCGAAGGCCGAAGAACTAGGCATTGATCCCAACTTCTTTGAGAAGTCCGATATCCACATCCACGTCCCGGCGGGCGCTGTGCCGAAGGACGGTCCGTCGGCGGGCGTGACGATGGCGGTGGCGCTGGCGTCGCTGCTGACTGGCCGGCGCGTGCGCACCAACGTCGCCATGACCGGCGAGATCACCCTGCGCGGGCTGGTGCTGCCGGTGGGCGGCATCAAGGACAAAGTGCTGGCGGCGCACCGCTTCGGCGTGGACACCGTCATCATCCCGCACAAGAACGCCAATGATCTGGATGATCTGCCGCAGGAAGTGCGCGACGATCTGACCTTCATCCTGGCGGAGCGCGTGGATGAAGTGCTGGAGGCGGCGCTGCTCCCGCCGGAGACCGACGTCCAGGCCGCCGAGATGCCGGCAGTCGAAGTCGAGACGGCCAACCAACCCGTCTGAATCCCAACCGTTCACCAGCCGTAGGAATGCGTTCAGGGCGAACACTCTGGTTCGCCCTGAACATTTCTGGGGCGATGTCTGATCGCCCCCGCAGCGGAGCGGCTGTGAGGCTCAGGTGGAGTGACGTTTATGGCGCATCAAAGATGAATGTCCATCGGCCCGAAATCCGCCCGCGCAGCCCGAGCGCTTCATCTGCGCCTGCCGGCAGCGACAGACTGCCTGTGCCGCCTTCCAGCGCTTGGATTTCGCCCCCGGCCGCCGTAACCGTCGCTTCCCATTCAGGGCCATTTGGCAGCCGGGTGCGGACGCCGTCGATCTCGTGAACGGTCAAGGTCCACGTACCAGGTTCCAGCGGCAGACTTTCGGCAAAACGAATCTCGCTGCACCCTTCCGCTGTATAACGTCCGCCGGCCCAGGTGGCGATTGGCTCACCGTTGTATGCGAGCGTCGCATTCAGCACATCCCACTCCCAGGCCTCCTCGTCCGGCCGCGGCGGCGGGGCGAAGCACACGAGCGCGCGGCCTGAGGACGGGGCTGCCTGGAATTCGCGCAGGCGCATCTCGATTCCTGCGTCTTCAGCGGCCAGATCGAGCTGGACGGTATAGCCAGCTTCCACCGGCAGACGGAGATCGAACGTCACCGGCGGCGTGCGCAGCATCCAGTCCTCCAGCCGCATGGCAGAAGATCCGGGACCTGGCAGCGGCACGGCCGTCCGATGAGCGTAATGGGCATAAGCCAGCCGGAATGATAATTGGGCATTCAGTTCATCGCCCAGCTCCAGAGCCGCAGCGTCTGCTTCCAGCCTGCCCGCGGACTGGTTGTTCTCGATCAGGTGCAGGCCAGGCGACTGCAGCGCCACCTGTCGACCATCGGCCAGGGTCAAGAGCGCGTCCACGATGTCCATATTGGTATATACCTGGTCATCGTGCGCCCGAATGACATAGCCCAGGCTGATCCGCTGCGGGTCCGCGTAGCCCCACTGAATGTCCACGGTGAACTGATCAACCTCCGCCGACAGGTTCAACTCAACGCCCTTGCCCTCTTCGCGGACGCTCTGGAGTCCAGCATCCGAGTTGAGCGCCTGGTTCAGCAGACTATCCAGCGCCAATACAGCGCCAACCATCAGCAGACAAACGGCCACCAGCGCCGCAGCTTGACGGCCTCTTCTTGGAATACGCATGGCAGATCTCTCCTGTTCAAACCGTTTTTCCAGGGATTGAACGAAAGCTTCGCTGGGACGGGGCGCAGCCTGTATCAGCTGGACATACAGGCGGTCATCCGCGCCAGCCCGTGTTTCATCGCGCAGCAGTTGATCGATGTGTTCAAAATCATGAGGCTGTGTCACGCCGCTCCTCCTCAACTGCTAGCAGTTTTCTCAAATCATCCAGCGCACGACTGAGCTGACTGGCTACTGTACGTTCATCTAAGCCGAGCACCGCTGCGATCTCTTTGTTCCGCAGCCCGCCGAAGAACTTCAAAACCACGACTTCGCGGCGGCGAGCGGGCAGCATGGCGATCATCCGGCGGACAAAGGCCGCTTGTTCGGATCGGATCGCAGATTGTTCTAGCGAAGTGTCCACGGCCCAGCCCTCACCATCTTCCACTAGCGCGGCGTTCTGATGGGAGTTGCGCCGCCAATGATCGAGGAGAGCATGATGGGCGATACCGAACAACCAAGCCGAGAAGCTGCCGCGCGTTGGGTCGTACTGAGGCAAGCGGCGGAAGGCCTGCATGAAAATAGTCGCAGTCAGGTCTTCCGCCTCCTGCGCATTCTTCAGTCGGTAGGCGACATACCCATACACGCGCTCGACATAAGCGCGATAAAGCCTAGTAAACCGCGCCGGATTCCGTTGTGCCTGCTGGATCAAAGCATGTTCATCGGACAGCTTCAGTTGTCGCTTCATCCACGCCTCCTCTATAGAACAGGTACGTGGACAGCACGCAGAATACTGCAAACTGCGTGAATGCGAGGTGGCGAGACGGCCAAAGGCGCGGATAGATGATTGGGGCACTGCGCCGGCCACGACGGCGCGTGAACGAATAGATGCTTGCCGCCGTCGTCATTGGTCTCTACAATCGTAAAGACAACAGTGACCGATTTTCCCCGGTGTGGTGCAGCGCATGAGCGAACAACAGGACGTCATGGTACGCACAGACGACCGCATTCGGCTGGCGTCAGCGGTGCTGGCGCTGACCGACTGGCCGGACAAAGCTCAAGAGCACCAACCGCACGGCACGCACGCCCACAGCCGCGCCACCCGCAGGTTTTTGGAGCCGCTGCGCGGGCACGAGGCCGTCCAGGGGTTTCAGGCGCTGCTCGACCAGGGCGCGCCGCTAGAAGCGATGTTCGCGCTGGTCATGCGGATGCGCTGGCCAGATTTGGAGATCGAGGCGCTGCCGGCCTGGGCCCCGCCGCGCTGGAACGACCACCTGCGCGACTTCTACCAGCGCAGCGGCTTGGAACGATGGTGGCAGGACGAAGAGCACCACTGGCACAGCAGCGTGCTGGAAGCCCAGAAAATGTTCCGCAGCGTCAGCCTCAAACGGTTTTTAGCGCCGTTCGTAGGCCCGGTGGTTGAGACGCTGGTCTTCTTCCCCAACATCTCGTTCCCGACCAACCGTGAGGTCGGCATCCGGGTAGGAGACGAGCTGGTGTGCATCGCGCCACCCCGCCTGGCCTGGGGCGACAGCCCCCCCTGGCCGTTCGATGAGGACGCGGCGCACATCTACCGCGCCGCGCTGACCCAGTACGGCCGACTGCTGATGCTGGCCTTCTTGCGCACCCATGCCGATGCGCTGGCCCCAGTGGCCGCCACGCCGCTGCCGGTCAGCGACCAGTTCCGCGCCCAGTTTCCGAGCTGGCAGGAGCAGTTCACCAGCCTGTTCGTATCGGCGGCGGTGGCCATCTTTCTGGAGGAACACGTCAGCAAGGCCGAGGCCAAGGCTTACGTGTTGATGGAACGCAAGCTCAAAGGCATGCACAGCCTGCCCGGCATGATCAGCGTGCTGCGGCGCTACTTGAACGAGCACGGCAGCGGCCGCTACCACGACCTGATGGACTTCATGCCGGTGTTCCCGAAGGCGCTGCGCGTCGCCAATAAGATCGTGACGTTGTGACCGCGTGACCCGCAAGTACGATCAGATCATCGTCGTCGATATCGAATGCACCTGCTGGCCGAAGCTGCCGCCGCCCGGCCAGGAGATCGACATCATCGAGATCGGCCTGTGCCGCCTGGACGCCGCCACCGGCGAGCGCCTGGAGAAGCGCAGCCTGCTCGTCCGCCCGGAGCGTTCGACGGTCAGCCCATTCTGCACCGAACTCACCGGTCTGACGCAGGAACAGGTAGACGGCGGCCTGCCGTTCGCCGCGGCCTGCGCCCTGCTGCGCCGCGAGTACCAGACGCACCGCCGCGTCTGGGCCAGCTATGGCGACTACGACCGCAAACAGTTCGAAGCCCAATGCCGGGCGCAGGCGGTCGAGTATCCGTTCAGCGCCAGCCATCTCAACATCAAGACGCTGTTCACCCTAGTGCAGGTGCTGCCGCATGACTTAAGCCTAGAACAAGCGCTGGCGCATCTGGCGCTGCCGCTGGAAGGGGCACACCACCGCGGCGGCGACGATGCCTGGAACGCGGCGCGGATTTTGGCCTACGTGCTGCTGGAGCGGCGCGCCACCAACGGCCGCGGCTGAGCAGCCGGCGCGGCGATCTACGCTATAATCCCAGCGCTGCCCGACGCACGCTCAAGCCTGGCGGCAGCGCTGTACACAGGAGGCTGTCATGTTCCGTCGATTGCTGGCTCGCATCAGTGCGCCGCAGGCCGCCCCGCCGTGGGGCATGGGCGCGGCGCTCAGCACGCTGGTGGCGGCGTTCGCGGCGCTCGTCCTGGGCTCGACTGTCGCCCAGCTCCTGTTTGCCAATGCGCAGTGGGTGGTGCTGGCCGGCTGGACGCTGGGGGCGGCGCTGGCGGCTGTCTTCGTGTGGTTCACCCGCCGCACGCCAGCGGAACGCAGCGCGCTGCGGCTCGGCGAGCTGAACGCGCCGCTGTTCCTGCTGCTGCTGGTCGGCCTGGCGCTGGCGCTGACGCTGGACGTCATCAGCCTGCGGGCTGCTTCGCAGTTCCTACCCGATCCCGAACTGCTCAGCTTGTATCGCCAGCCGTTAGAGGTCTTCAGCCTGGTGATGGCGCTGATCTTCATGGCGGTCGCGCTGCCGGTCGCTGATGAGCTGGTCTTTCGCGGCGTGATCCTGCCGGCGCTGCGCGCCGCGGTTGGGCCGTGGCCGGGCTACGTGACGGCGGCGCTGGCCTACGCCGTGTTCCATCTGCTGGCCTATCCGCCGCTGACGTCCGACTTTGACGGCCTGTGGTACGGCCTGCTGCTGCCGTTTGTCGGCGGGCTGATCTTCGGCGCGGTGCGGCTTCACACCGGCTCCACCCGCGCCGCCATCGTCACCCACGCCGCTTTTGGCTTGTTCGCCGTCGTGAAACTGCTGACGCTGGCCAGATGATCACGATCGTCGTCGCTTCCACCAACCCGGTCAAGATCGAGGCCGCCCGTCGGGGTTTCGCCGCCCTATTCCCAGACGTCCTCTGCCGCGTCGAAGGCGCGGCCGTGGCCTCCGGCGTCAGTGACCAGCCGATGTCCGACTACGAAACCTATCGGGGCGCGCTCAACCGCGCCCGCCAGGCCCGGCGCGCCCGCCCCGACGCTGACTACTGGCTGGGCATCGAGGGCGGCGTGCAGGACTTCGACGGCGAGCTGTTGACCTTCGCCTGGGTAGTGGCGCTGTCGGCGTCCGGTTTCGGGCGCAGCCGCACCGCCACTTTCAGCCTGCCGGCGGCCATCGCGGCGCTGGTGCGCCAGGGGGTGGAGCTGGGCGAGGCCGACGACCGGGTGTTCGGGCGCTCCAACTCCAAACAGGCCAACGGCGCGGTAGGCATCCTCACCGCCGACGCCATCGATCGCACCGCCTACTACGCCCACGCCGTCACCCTAGCGCTCATCCCGTTCAAGCATCCCGGCCTAACGTTCGCCGCCCCGCCTGATGACTCTGAGGCGTAGCAGCCTGATCGCCGGCATGAGGGCAGCCGCGACGCGCCTGCCTTCCACGGCGTATGACAGATCGGCTAACGCGGGCTATAATCGCTCTTTTACCAGGCCTGGCCGAGTCGTGAATGGAAATAAGCCGTGAAACTTCTCATCCTGGGCGGGACGCGCTTCTTAGGCCGGCATGTGGTCGCCGCCGCGCTCGAACGCGGCCACGAGGTGACGCTGTTCAACCGGGGGATCAGCGACCCGAAGCTGTTCCCTCAGCTCGAACGGCTGCGCGGCGACCGCGACGGCGATCTGTCGGCGCTGGCGGGGCGGCGCTGGGACGCCGTGATCGATACCAGCGCCTACGTGCCGCGCCAGGTGGTGGCGACAGCGCGCCTGCTGGCGGACGCGATCGAACACTATACGTTCATCTCCAGCATCTCCGTCTACTCCGATACCACCATCATGGGACTGGATGAGGAGTCGCCAGTCGCGACGCTGACCGAGGACACCGAACGTGTGACGGGCTCGACCTACGGCGCGTTGAAAGCTCTGTGCGAGCAGGCGCTGGAGCACATGCTGCCGGGGCGCGTGCTGCACGTGCGCGCCGGGCTGATCGTCGGCCCCTGGGACACGACCGACCGCTTCACCTACTGGCCGGTGCGCGTGGCGCTGGGCGGCGAAGTCCTGGCGCCGGGCAGCCCGGACCGGCAGGTGCAGTTCATTGACGCCCGCGACCTGGCCGCATGGATCCTCCGCATGGCCGAGGCGCGGCGCGCGGGCGTATACAACGCCGCCGGCCCCAACTATCGGCTGACGATAGGACGGCTGCTGGAGGTGTGCCGCGCCGTCACCGAGTCCGATGCGGCCTTCACCTGGGTGGACGATGATTTCCTGCTGGAACAGGGCGTCACGCCGTTCACCGAGTTGCCGCTGTGGGTTCCGGCAGCTTACAACGGCATTCAGGCGATCCAGATCCGCAAAGCGCTGGCCGAAGGGCTGGCGTTCCGGGCGCTGGAAGATACGCTGTACGATACCCTAGCCTGGAACGCCAGCCGCGGCGACGCCGTGGCCGACGATCCGCTGCGGCTGCGCGCCGGCATGACGCTCGACCGCGAAGCCGAACTGCTGACGGCTTGGAAACGGCGGCGTTGAGATGCGCGCTTGGCCTAGGGCAGTAGACCGTCCGGCGCATGAGGCTTGACATCGTGCTGTACGCCCATCTGCTGCACGGCGACCGAGTCCATCTGACGCCGCTGGCCCAGGCGGACGCGGCGACGATCGCCGCCTGGGGGCTGGATGTGGACTACCTGCGCCACCTGGATGCCGACCCCGCGTTTCCCCGCAGCGAACAGCAGGTGCTAGACTGGATGCGCGAACACAGCCGGGGGCGCGAAGATTATCTGTTCGGCATCCGGCTGGTCGCCACCGGCGAGCTGATCGGTTTCGTCGAGTTGGGCGAGATCGCCTGGACGCACCGCACCGGCTGGGTGGCGCTCGGCATCGGCGAGGCGCGCCACCGCGGGCGCGGCTATGGGACTGAGGCGCTGCGGCTGGCGCTGGACTATGCCTTCAACGAGCTGAACCTGTACCGCCTGCAGCTCACCGTGTTCGCCTACAACGAACCGGCTATCGCCCTCTATGAGAAACTGGGCTTCCAGCGCGAGGGCGTTTTCCGCGAGGCGCTGCAGCGCGACGGCCAGCGGCACGATGTGTACCTGTACGGCATGCTGGCGCGGGAGTGGCTGGAGCGCGGCGATGCGCCGTGAGCTTCAGTCCGCTGAGCCCTCCGTGGACTGCGTCCGGCGGCGCAGCAGGCGGAAGCCCAGGAACGCGACCAGCGAGATGACGGCCAGCGCCGCATAGAAGCCCAAGAGCTGGCCGGCGCTGCCGGTGAGCCTGCTCCCCAGCCAGACCGCCGCGAACGTCGGCACGATGCCGGCCACGACCGTGACCAGCGCATACTGTCGGTAAGGCAGCGGCGTCAGCCCGGCCGCGTAGCTCAGGAAATCATAGGCGGCGAACAGAAAGAACCGCGCGTACACCAGCGCCCATACATCGCCCGCCTGGTGGTAGAAATGCTCGATCCGCGCCATGCCTTCATCGCCGGCCAGCCGTTTGACAACTGGCCGCCCCAGCCGTCGGGCGATCCAGAAGTTGATGCTGCCGCCGATGAGCTCCCCGATGAGCGAGTAGATCACCCCTGGCACGAGGCCGAACAGCGCGCCGGCGGCGAACTGTATCGCCCCAGTACTGAGCGGCGCGACCACGAACCCGATCATCCGCGATAGGATGTACAGCAGCGGCGCTGCCGGACCAGCGCTAACGATGAACGCTTGCAGTTCTTCAGCACCCACCCGGTTAAGCAGCACGGTGAGCGCGACAGTGATGATGATGAAGCCGGCCAAGCCGGCGGCCAGCCCGCGCCAGGCGGGCTGCTGCGTCTTAGGCTGCATGGATTACCTCAGCGTTAGTCACTACTTATATATAACCCAGACGCCGCCCGCGCCGCCCGCTTTTTTTATACAGCGCTCATCTTGTTGACGGCGCAGGGCGGACGCCAGCGCGCATCCGCCCTTTGCCGCCCCAGCGGGCTTACTGCCCTGTCCCCAGGCGCACGGCTATCGTGGGCGCGCCGCTGCGCACTGCGACCAGCACCACGCCGTTCGCGCCCCAGTCGAGCCGATCGTAAAAAGTGCTGGTCGGCGTCAGAAACCTTTGGTCTTCAGTTGCGGCCAGCAGCAGGCGCCCTGCCTGGCCAGGCGCGCCTATATACAGTCCGTTGTGTTCCGGCATATCAGCCACTACCAGATAGGCCAGTCCCGCGCCGTCCGGCGACCAGCCGGCGCCGATCACCGCCGAATTCGGCGCGGGCGGCACAGGCCCTGGCTGCCTGCGGCCGTCCAGCGTGACCACCCGCCAGAGCGTCAAATCATCTCTGGTGAGAATGTCAGGATACAATACTGTGCTGTTCTGAACCAGTATGGCGTCGCCCGTCGGCGCAAAATCAAGGGCGGCGACTGCCCCCTCGCGGTCGCGGTCCAGCTCGTACAGCCGGCGCGTCTCGCCGGTGGCCAGGTTCAGCAGGTTCACCGAGTCCCTACCAACCCCTAACCGGAGTTGGTTGAAGACCAGCGTCTGACCATCCGGCGCTAAGTCCATCACGCTGACGAAGCCGTCTTCACGCGCATCATCGACTAAGACGTGCCGAGCGACCGGCGCGTCGCCATCCACGCTGACGCTGTAGAGCGTGCCCAGCAAACGTCCGCCCTGTGTCTCGTAACGCACAAACCACACATTTTGGCTGTCCGCCGAGAAGCGCGGCGCGACATCCACCACCCCAGCGCGCTCGCCTTCTGGCACAGGCTCGAGCCAATCCCAGAGGTATGCGCCGTCGTCGGTCAAGTTGGTCAGGCTGCCGGTCTGGGTATCCAGCAGCCAGATATCAGAGTCTCTCACATATTGGAGCGGTTGATCATCAATGAAAGCTAGGTAGCGTCCGTCTGGCGACCAGCGTGGGGAGTTTGGATCGTAGTTGAAGGGTCGGGGCAGAGCCGTACAGGTCGGGGACGCGGATCGGTCCATGACGCTGTAGATGCAGATCTGCTGGCGGTCGTTGAAGTGGGCGAAGCGCTCGCCGGACGGCGCCAGATAGCTGCTAGTGCGCGCCGGGCCGGAGTACAGATCGAAGGCGCGGGTTTCGACCACGGTCAGCGCATCCAGGTCGAGCGGCGCAGGCTGCCGCGGCGGCGCGGCCTGCGCGGTGGTGGTGAGGGCCGCGCCGAACAGCGCTTCCACCGTCTGCGTGTAGTTGGGCGTGGCAGCGCCCGCCTGGGCCGTCTGGGTGAACAAGGCGTGGACGCTGGCGTCGAGCGTTTGCTGGACGGCGGTCGCGTCGACGCCGGTCTGAGCGGTGAGGCGCTGCATCGGCAGCGTCAGCCCCAGCGCCCCCAACACCCCTATGATCGTCACACTCGTCGCTAGCCTTTTGACTCTCAGCATATATCTCCTCGTCGCAGTCCTTTCCCAACGGATATACCCACTATACAGCATAAAGGTTAAGATTCATGCGCCGCCGCTGTTTGCGCCTGCTGAAAAAAGCCGATGTGGGAGCTGCCCGACGACACCCTTGACTCGCGTCCAGCGGCGTCTATAATCGATTTTGATTAGTCAATATTGACTAGTCAGGATCAAAAGGTGTGTGAGCGATGGATCGCGAACTGCTGCTGCTGGGGCTGCTGCGCCGCCAGGAGATGCACGGCTACCAGCTTCATGAGTTCATCAACCAGAACCTCGCTTCATGTGTGAACTTGAAGAAATCCACCGCCTACTTCCTGCTGGATCGCATGGCTGAAGCCGGCTGGATGGTTGAGACCGAAAGTCAGGAGGGCAACCGCCCCCCGCGCCGCGTCTACCAGCTCACGCCGGCCGGCGAGGCGGCTTTCCAGCGGCTGCTGCGCGCCAACTTGGCCGCGCACGAGCCGGCGCGTTTCGCCGGCGACATCGGGCTGGCGTTCTTGGACGCCCTGCCCCCGGCCGAAGCGCGCGATTGCCTGCTGCGGCGGCGGGCGCAGTTGGCCGCCGACCTGGAAGCGGCGGCGCGCATCCCGGAGCACGCCGGCAGTATGCAGTGGGTGATCGATCACCTACGCCACCATCTGGCGTCTGAACTGGAGTGGCTGGATCGCGTGATCGCCCAGATCACAACATCCATAGAATCGCATGACCATGAAGAGGAGGAAAGCTGACATGTCTATCCGTTCACTGACTCGACCGCTGCTGATCGCGCTGGCAGCGGCCGCCCTGCTGCTGGCCGGACTGGCCGCCGCCCAGGAGGCCGCGCCGGAGCCGCAGGCCACGCCGGAGGCCGCCTCGGAAACGCCTGCGCCAGCGGAAGCGGACGCCTCGCAGCCGACGGCGCTGTTCATCGGCGCGCGCCACCTGCACTCGCTGGTGCGCTGGGTCGTGGTGCTCATCACGCTGGCGGCCATCGCCAAACTGGCGCTGGGGCTGGCGCGGAAAGCCCCATACGACGCACTGACGGGGCGGCTGATGCTGGCCTTCAGCGCGGGCATCAGCGTCCAGTGGCTGGTCGGGTTAGCGACGCTCATCATCTACGGCGTCACCTTCGGCTTCGGCTTCCGCCATCTGTGGGAACACGCCGCCGTGATGACTGTGGCCGTGGCCATCTCGCACCTGCACAACCGCTGGAAGGGCGCTGACGCCGCCGTACGCTACCGCAGCGGCCTGATCACCGTGGTGATCGCGCTGGCGCTGGTGGTCATCGGCGTGGCGCTGCTGCCCCAGGGCTGGCGGCTGGCGCCCACCTAACCGCCGTACCTGATTCAGATAATTAATCGCTGGCTGCATCGTCCAACTGCCGGAGGAAAGGGATATGACCCAGGTTGCTGCTGCTCCTGAAGACAAACTGGATTTCAAACGCATCCTGCCGATTTTCATCATCGTGCTGGTGGATCTGCTCGGACTCACCATCATCATCCCGCTGCTGCCGTACTACGCGGTCGAGTTCGGCGCCAACCCCTTCCTCATCGGCGTGCTGGCTGCCGCCTACCCGGTCATGCAGTTCATCGGCGGGCCGCTGCTCGGCGGTTTGTCCGACCGCTTCGGGCGCAAGCCGATCCTGCTCATCAGCCAGGTCGGCACGTTCGTCGGCTTCATCCTGCTGGGCGTGTCGAACACGCTGCTGCTGGTGTTCCTGGCGCGCATCATCGACGGCATCTCTGGGGCGAACTTCGTCGCGGCGCAGGCGGCCATCACCGACAGCACCACCGAACGCACCCGCACCCAGGGGTTGGGGCTGATCGGGGCGGCGTTCGGCATCGGCTTCACGCTGGGGCCGGTGATCGCCTTCATCGCGCTGGGATTGAGCGGCAACGACTACCGCGCCCCGGCGTTCGTGGCGGCGGCCTTCTCGCTCCTGTCCATCCTGCTGACGGCGTTCTGGTTTCAGGAGACGCTGCCGCCGGAAAAGCGCGGCCAGAAGCGTGGGCGCTCCGGCGGGCTGGTCGCCCAGATCATCCGAGGGGTGCGGACGCCGCGGGTGGGCGTGCTGCTGGTGCTGATGTTCCTGCAGCAGTTGGTATTCGGCGGTCTGGAGTCGCTGCTGGCGCTGTTCAACCTCAGCCGGTTGGGCATGGACGGCATGGGCAACACGGTCGTCTTCGTGTTCGTCGGCGTGTTGATCGTGCTGGTGCAGGGCAAGTTCATCGGGCCGTGGAGCCGCAAATACGGCGAGCGCCGGCTGATCTACGCCGGGCTGGGACTGCTGTCTATTGGCCTCATCCTCACCTCGATCACCCCAGAAGTAGCCGTCCCCTGGTACTCGCGGGCGGCCATCGTGGCCGAGGCGGCCGGGGAAAGCGGGCGCGAGATCGCGGTGCCGCTGCCGAGCGAGGCCAATAAGGGTTGGGTGGGGCTGGCCTGGCTGTTCGTGGCGATAGTCCCGGCCACCATCGGCGGCGGCATCCTGTCGCCAAGCATCAACAGCCTGATCACCAAGCGCGTCAGCTCGACCGAAGTGGGCGGCATTCTAGGGGTGAGCGCGTCGCTGGTGTCGGCGGCCAATGCCATCACCCCGATCACGGGTGGGGCGCTGTTCCAGTTCTTCGGCACGACTGCGCCCTTCCTGGTAGGCGGCATCGCCATGGCTGTCCTACTTGTGGCGGCGCTACGGCATGTCAGTCCCGGCCCCGAGGAATCCCCTCAGCCCGCCGGTTGAACGCGCTCAACCTGCGCTCTCGTCATCACCGCTGGCCAGGTTCCCCCGTGGGCTTCCGCCTGGCCGGCGTCTTTTGGAACGACCTCATGCGGCCGTTCGCAGGCCTGGCTCTTGCTGCTGGTCTGAACAAGGTTGTAAAATCGTTTGGTTGATGTTCGCTAACCAAAGGTGAAGACTGCGTGGCACAGGAGCAGCGCAAAGTTCGCGTTCTGGTGGTCGAAGATGACCTAGAACTGCAAGACCTCATCCGTGGTTTGCTAGAGCGCGCTGGCTTCGAGTATATTCGGGCGCTGACCGTCAGCGATGCGGTGGCGGTGCTGCGTACTCGGCCGCTGCCCAACCTGATGGTGTTGGACCTGATGCTGCCCGATGTCAGCGGGTTTGAACTGCTGCGGCAGATGCGCGCCAAACCGATTTTCGACGATCTGCCCATCATCATCCTGTCGGCACTGGCCGACCCCAAAGAGATCAGGCAGGGGCTGGACTTGGGCGCAGACCGCTACCTGACCAAACCCTATATCGCCCATAACCTGCTCAAGACGATCCATGATGTGCTGCGCACCGGGCGGCGGCGAGTAGAGTGACCGCTTGACGGTTTTCCGGCGGCGCTGGTATGCTCAAGGAAGACCGGCCGAACGCCAGGAAAAACCGCTGTGATGACGGATGCAGAACTCACCATCCTCAGCTTGGTCGCCGAAAGCCCACGCTTTGGCTATGAAATCCAGCAGATCATTGACGAGCGCGGCCTGCGCGACTGGCTGACGATCGGTTTCTCGTCGATCTACTACATCCTTAACCGGCTGGAGGGCCAGGGGATGGTCGCCAGCGAACTGCGACCTGAAGGCCGCGGGCCGGCGCGCAAAGTCTACGCTATCACCGACGCAGGGCGCGGCGTGCTGCAAACGGCCGTGGCCGATCTGCTGCGCCAGCCGCGTTCGCTCGGCTCCGGCTTCGAGCTGGGGCTGGCCAACCTGCGGGCGCTCAAGCCGCGCCAGGTGTACCGGGTGCTGCTCCATCATCGCACCGATCTGCAGCGCCATCTTGAGCTGGTGGAGAGCGCCTGGGCGCGCCAGCAGCAGGAGTCCCGGCCGGGCGCTGAGCACATTCAGGCGCTGTACACCCACAGCCTGGCGATCATGCGGGCTGAGCTGGAATGGATGACCGCGTTTCTGGAAGACTGGAGAGCGCGCTATCCGGGCGTAGATCAGAAAGACGCTGACGAGGATTCCGATGATCCCACCCGCGCCGTCACCCGCGTCAACGCCCGCACGGTGGCGTCCGATCCGGCCAAGATGATCCAGCGGCTGAAGCGCCCGGCGCGGCCTGACGCGGAGGCGTGAGCGCATAGGCCTGAAAGCGCCCGTCGTCGTAGTCCAGCCGGATGCCAAAGCCCGCGCCAGCCAGCGCTTCCAGCCAGGGGCGCGGATCGACCCAGGCCGGGACGGCGAAATAGCGCACGGCCGGGTCGGGCTGGCAGCGCGCGCCAGCGGCCAGCGCGGACGGCGTCGGGTAGTAGACGCGGCGTTTATCGCTCCACGACCCCAAGTAATAGCTCAGCTCCCATCCCAACCAGCGATCATAGATGATCGTCCCCAGCGGCTGCGCGTTCAGATAGTCGGCCAGCGCGTCAATGCCGGCGTGCTGCCCCCGGTCAGCGCCGACCGGCGCGCGCCCCTGAGCGGCGTCGGTGGCAGCCGGCAGCGCCGCCAGCGCCAGCAGGCCGAGCGCAGCCCAGACGGCGGCCGGCCGGCGCAGCGCCGCCGCCAACCCATCGAGCCCGCGCGCCAGCAGCAGCAGCCCCGGCAGCAGCGGGATGAGTAAATAACGGTCGTAGAGATTGAACGCGATCACCGTGTGCAGCAGGCTGTAGCCCAGACAGTAGGCCGCCAGGCGCAGATCGGTGCGCGCGTCTGGGGGGCGGGGCTGGCGCGCGCGCGCCACCAGGACGACCGCAGCCAATGCCGCCAGCGCAGCCGTCAGCGGCGGCGGGCCGGCGGCGAAGCCGGCATAGCGGCCCCAGGCGGCTAGGCGCGGCAGCATTTCGTCCAGGTGGATGAGGCGCCCCGGATCGTTGTTGGCGACCGCCAGCGCCCACACGCCCGCCGGCTCCGCCCGCGCCGCGTCCCACAGGCTGAGCGCGGCGGCCGCCGCCAGCGACGGCAGCGCCAGGGCGAGCAGCGACCCCCGCCGCCGTTTGCCGCGCCGCTCCCATGCCAGCAGCGCCAGCAGCGGCAGGAACAACAGCGCCTGATGTTTGCAGCCGAACGCCAGCGCCAGCCACAGACCGGCCAGCCGCCAGCGGCCGCCGGACGCCGCCCATAAAGCCAGCCCCAGGGCGGGCAGCATCAGGCTGTCGGTGAAAGCGGTGGCGCTGAAAGCCACCAGGTAGGGCGAGAGCGCCCCCAGCCCCAGCGCCAGCAGCCCCACACGGCGACCATACAACCGTCGCGCCGCGCCCCCCAGCGCCGCGACCAGCGCCAGGCTGGCTAGCGCCCCCGGCAGGCGGGCGGCGAATTCGCCGGCGCGCGGCTCCAGCGTCAGCACGCCGTCCGGCAGCGTGGTGACGCCGGCGGCGGCCATCGCCAGCGCCTGGGCATACAGCGCCAGCGGCGGCTTGTCCAGTGGGCCGGGCAGCAGCCAGTATCCCTGCACGGCCGCCCCGCGGGCGAAAGCCGCGAACAGCGCCTCATCGGGGTGAAAACGGCTGTCCAGCGCCAGCGCGGCGAAGCGCAGCCAGGCGGCCAGCAGCAGCGCGACCAGGGCGGCCAGCCTGTCAGCGCGCCCCGGCGACCAGGCCATCATCTGCCCGGCATGAGCCGGCGGCCGGCGGGCGGTTGCAGTCATCGCGCCTCGGCGGCCGGCGCGTCACCTTTGCGCGCCGGCGGGGATCGCCGCGTCAATCACCTCGGCGGCCAGCTCGTAGCGCCCGAAAGCCGGGATCAAGTACGCGCCCTGCACCATCCCGCGCATGTCGCGCAGCAGCTCGGCGGCGATCCGCACGCCTTCCGCCGGGGCATCTTCGCCCGCGTCTTCGATGCGCTTGAGGATGGCGTCCGGGATGACGATGCCCGGCACTTCATTGTGCAGGAACTGAGCGTGCTTCAGGCTGTACAGCGGCATGACGCCCATCAGCACCGGCAGCGTCAGCGGCTGCCCCACTAATTCCTCGTAGCGTCGATGAAAGCGCTCGACCGCCGCCGGCTCGAACACCGCCTGGCCGAGGGCAAAGTCAGCGCCGTTCTCGATCTTCTTGCGCAGGGTGGCGATTTCGCGGTCGAGGTCCTGGGCGCACATGTTCAGCGCGCAGCCGACAGTGAAGGTGGTCGGCTGGCCGATCGAATTGCCCGCCTGGTCAACGCCTTTGTTCAGCCGATTCTTGATGATCCCGATCAAGGCCGACGGAGCCACATCGTAGTTGTCCATGGCTTCCGGATAATCGCCGATCTTGGTCGGGTCGCCCATGACGACGAACAGATTGCGCAGCCCCAGGGCGTGCGCCGCCAGCAGGTCGCCCTGCACGCGCAGCAGATTGCGCCCGCGGGTGGGAAAGTGCAGCACCGTCTCCAGCCCCAGGCGGGTTTGCAGGAAGTGGCACAACGCCCAGGGACTCATCCGCATGCGGGCGGTGGGGCTGTCGGCCACGTCTACCATATCCGCGCCGGCATCCTGCAGCAGCCGCGCCGAAGCCAGCAGCTTCTGGGGCACAAAACTGCGAGGCGGCGCCATCTCAACGGTGACGACGAAGTGGCCGGCAGCCAGCTTGCGCGCTAGTTCGGTCGGCCGCTCCGGCACGAGCGCGTAGTCGTCTCCGTCCGCCTCCAGCACGGCGATCTGGGGCAGCGGCAGCGTGGGATCGTCCAGCGCCCGGCGCATGGCGGCGATGTGGTCAGGCGTCGTGCCGCAGCAGCCGCCGATGATGCAGGCTCCGATCGCCTTGAACGTCAGCGCGTAGTCGGCGAAGTACTCGCCGGTGGCCGGGTACATCATACGTTCGCCGACCAGCTCCGGCAGGCCGGCGTTGGGCATGGCGGAGTACGTCGCCTGAGGCACAGCTTGGCGCATCGCCTGCAGGATGCGCGAGAGCTGCTCTGGCCCGCCGCCGCAGTTGACGCCGATCACATCCGCGCCAGATTGATACAGGTCGCGAGCCACCTGCGACGGCAGGTCGCCCAGCAGCGTGCGATCATCCTGGGCGAAGGTCATTTGGGCGATCACGGGCACGGACGGGGACACCTGACGAGCGGCGGCCACCGCTTCCAGCAGTTCCAGCCGGTCGCTGAAAGTCTCCAGCAGGATGACATCCACGCCGGCTTCGGCCAGCGCGCCGATCTGCTCGGCGAAGGCCTCCCGCGCGTCCGCCGGGTCTACCCGGCCGAACGGCCGCAAGCGCACACCCAGCGGCCCGACCGAGCCGGCCAGGTACACCGAGCGGGAACTAGCCTCGATCACCCGCCGCGCCAGATCCACGCCGGCGCGGTTGATGTCCGCCACCCGGCTTTCCAGGCCGTGTTTGGCCAGCTTGTAACGGTTAGCGCCGAAGGTGTTGGTCTCGATCAGCTCGGCTCCGGCCTCAATGTAAGCCCGGTGGATCTGCGCCACCTGTTCCGGGTGCGTCAGGTTCAGCTCGTCAAAACAGCTCCGCATCGGCACGCCGTGCTGGTGCAGCAGCGTCCCCATCGCGCCATCCGCCAGCAGCGGCGCGCCCTGTTTCAAACGTTCCCGAAAGCTCAGTTTGTTCATCGCTCATCCCCGCTCCCTATCCGGCCAAACTCAATCGCTGTTACGCGCTGTTCACCCTCACTTCCGCCCAGACTGCGGCGTCTGATCTCAGACGTCCGGCAGGACGGCCTGCCGCCCACCGCTGTGGACGCGAAGAAGCGCGTCCCTGCCATCTGCTTCGCCTCTTCAAACCGATCCGCCGCCGTCCGCGCACTCCGGTCACAAAAACTCGCCCGCCGGGTCGTGCGCCCGCCAGCCCGCCCGCGCCCGCACCGGAGTCTGCACGGCGTAGCAGTAGATGCAGCCGTGCGGGCAGGTGTCATACGCGCCAATATCGCGCGAGGCAAAACAGCCGCAGGCTGGCCGGTGGCCGCGCGCGCCGGCGGTCAAGTCGCGCCCGGCCACGTCAGACAGCCGGACGGCGTCCACGCAGCGGGCATCGGCCACGCCCTCGCCCAGCAGTTGGCGCTGGCCGCACAACGACAGCCGCATCCCGCGCGCCGCCGCCATCGCCGCCAGGTCGGCGAGCAGGACGCGCTTGGCATCAGCCGGCGGGTCTGCCCAGCCGAAGCCGGCGCGCCGGGCGGCCGCGTCCAGATTGCGGCGGGTCTTCTGGTAAATCTGGGCGAAGGAGATGACGACCTCATCGACTACGCCTTCCAGCGCCGTCGCCAGCCGCTCAAACGTTCGCCGGTGAAAATCCGCTGGCGTCAGCGTCGTCGTCACGATCGGATCGTAGCGCCACACCGGCACGCGCGGACCGCACTCGCCTGCCAGCCGGCGCAGGTGATCGACCGACCGCGCCGCCGCGACCACCCCTCCTTCAAGCTGGCGGGGATAGCCGGTGACGCTGTACTGCACGATGAACGGCAAGCCGCGCCGCCTCAGCTCGGCCAGCGCCGGCCAGAACGGCCCCAGGTTCTTCGTCCAGAATACGAAACCGTCCACGTCTTCCGGCCGCAGGCTCACCCGGTAGGGCGCGCCGCCGTAAGGGCTGTGCACCAGGCAGTAGCCGGCCGCCAGCCGATTGAGGAACCAGCGCCCGTAGAAAGCCGGAATATCGGTGCGGTAGCTGGCCGAGACGATCACCGCCGCCTCACTGCACACACGTCCCATACAGGATGATCTGGCTGCCCACGCCGTCCTCGGCGCGGCCTACCGTCCAGTCTGTCTCGCCGAAACGCGGCGGCCCAACGCCCTGCGTGACCTGCTCGTACAGCCGCGTCCCGATCATCTGCCCGTACCAACCGGTCACCACCTCCGGCGGATCAGGGCTGTACAGGATCATCACCGTCTCGCCCATGCCCCACGCCCGCAGGAAGTTGTGCCGTTCGCTGATGACCTCGGCGCCAGGGTAGATCGGCAGGCAGTGGGTCAGGCTGGCGTAGCAAGCATTGTCCGCCGCGAACATCAAACCGCCGACGCACAGCGTCACCGCCAGGACGATCACCAGGCAGCCGACCCCTAATCTTCCCCGGCAGCCATACGGACGGTCATCCATCCCGGCCTTCCTGTGTCAGATGGCGGGCGCGCAGCCGCCCGAACGCCGCCCGGAACTCGGCTTCCATCTGCGCCTGCGTCGCCGCCGGCAGCCGCGCCGCCTGCACCGCGTTCAGCGTGAGCTGCTCGATCGTGTCCGGCTGCCAGCCGCACTGCGCTGCGCAGCGCTGCCATTCGTCAGTGAGGGTGGTGTTGAACATGGGCGGGTCGTCTGAGTTGAGCGTGACGTACAGCCCGGCCTCGATCAACCGCTGAATCGGGTGTTCGGCCAGCGACGGGGACACGCCCAGACAGACGTTGCTGGTCGGGCACACCTCCAGCGGGATCTGCCGCACCCGCAGTTCGTCCACCAGCGCCGGGTCTTCCAGGCAGCGCACGCCGTGGCCGATGCGGACCGTCCCCTGCGCCAGCGCCCCCCAGATGCTGGCCGGCCCGACCGTCTCGCCGGCGTGCAGGATGCAGGCCAGCCCGGCACGGCGGGCGCGTTCAAACGACACCGCGTGTTTCGCCGGCGGGTGGCCAGCCTCGCCGCCGCCCAGCCCCAGCGCGATCACGCCGTCGTCCATGCCGGCGATGGCCGCCTCCGCCGTCCACAGCCCCTCCTCCGGCGAGACTTCGCGGGCGATGTCGAAGATGACGCCGCTAGTGACGCCGTATTCCCGCTCCGCCCAGGCGCGGGCGCGGTTGAGCGCCGCCAACTGCGCCGCGCCCGACAGCCCCTTCTGCTGATAGTGGGTGTAGGGTGTATAGGTGAATTCGGTGTGGCGGATGTTCTGCGCCGCCTGCCCGGCCAGGAACTCGCGCGCCAGCAGCTCGATGTCGTCCTCCGTGCGGATGCACGTCGAAATCTTGAGGTAGATGTCCACGAAATGCGGGAAGTCGCGGAAGGTGAACCACTGGCGCAGCCCGTCCACCGTGTCCGCCGGCAGCGCCACGCCGTGCTGCCGCGCCAGCCGCAACAGCGTCTCTGGCTGCGTCGCCCCTTCCAGATGGACGTGCAGTTCGACTTTAGGCATATCCCGGATGAAGCCGGCCAGATCGACCGGGGCCAGTTCTTGGCTGGGGGTCATTCCGCCCTCACCATTCGTTCGACCATGTGCACGGTCTGGCGCGTCGTGGGCAGCTTTTCCTGCCACAGCAGGCTGACAGGCAGGCGAAGTTTATCCAGCACCGCCGAGCTATAAACGCCGTCTACAGGCAGCCGGCTGTGATACAAGCGATCGTCGCCGAGCACGTAAAACAGCGCTTCTCGGCGTTCCGGGTCAATGATCCAGTATTCATCTACGCCGCCCCGTTCATATTCGCGGAATTTCGCCCCCCGGTCGCGCTGTACGCTTTCCGGCGACACCACTTCGACGACGAGATTGGCAGCGCCCGCTACCGACGTTTTTTGCAGGAGATGCAAACGATCTGGCAGCAGAACCTGAAGATCTGGCTCGCGCGCCGGCAGCTCGTCGCCGAGCTTCATCACCATCGGGCCTTGAAGTACGCGCCCGCCGCCGGTAAGTTCCAGATAGACATCGAAGACATCTTCCAGAAAACGCACCAAGCGGTCATGAACTTCACCTACTGGCGATATGGCGATCACCACCCCGTTCACCCACTCCGTGCGTTCGCCGTACCGGCTAGTGAGATAGTCCTCAAAAGTCACATCGCGCGCGACGATGGTCTCGCCCGCCAGCGCGTCAGCGTCCTCGATCGGGCCCGTCGCGATGACCGTCCTGCGCGCTTGCGCCTCTTCCATCACGTCACTCTCCCAAAATCTGCGCCGAGCGATCCAGGCTGCCGACGCTGTAGTACTTGGCGTCCGGGTGATGCACCACGATGGCCGCCGTGCTCTGCTCCGGCACCAACTGGTGCGAGACGGTCAGGCTCATGCCCAGCTCGTCCACCACAGCCGGCAGCAGCCGGAACACCGTCTGGTGATCTTCCAGATCTGGGCAGGCCGGGTAACCCCAACTGTAGCGTTTGCCCTGTCCCGGCGGGATGCCCAGCTCGCGGTTGATGACCTGCCGGTTGACGTAGTTGGCGGTGGCCTCGGCGGTCTGCACGGCCAGGCCGTGGAAGAAGTAGGCCTCGCTGTAGCGGTCGGCGGCCTGCAAGCGGTCAAAGGCCTCAGTGGCGACCTCGCCCACCGTCACCACCTGGAGCGCCACCGTGTCCACCTGGCCGCCATCCAGCGGGGCGAAATAGTCGCTGATGCACAGATACTCGCCGCCCGGCTGGCGCGGGAAGCGGAAACGAGCGATCTCCCGCCGCGGCGCAGCTTCAAGCGTCCCATCGAGCGCGGCGAACGGCCGCCAGTCCCAGATGATCAGGTCGTCGCCGTCGCGGTTGCAGGGGAAGTAGCCGTAAACCGCCTGCGGGCGCAGCGTGCGCTCGCGCAGAGCTTCCCGCGTCATGCGCGCCAGCCGCGCCTCGAACTCGGCCTCCAGCCGCGCCCATTCCTCGCCCTGGGCGTTCTTCGCCCCCCACGACAGCCGGTACAGCTCCGGTTTGTGCAGATATTTGAACACGATCTCCAGCGGCCTCTCGCGGATGGTTCTGGGCCCCCAGAAGGGCGGG